>DATBKB010000111.1:0-28143 GCA_036556145.1 Candidatus Limnocylindrales bacterium
GTCCACCTCCTCGAGCACGCGCTGTACCTCGGCACGGGGCTGCTCTTCTGGTGGCCCGCGGTGGGCGTCGACCCGTCCCCGTGGCGGATGGGCTATCCGGTGCGGGCGCTGTACGTGTTCCTCCAGATGCCCCAGAACACGTTTCTCGCGGTCGCCCTGCTCTCTGCGTCCGAGCCGCTCTACCCGCACTACGCGACGCTGCTGCGGCCGTGGGGCCCCACGCCGCTCGCCGATCAGCAGACCGCGGCCGGAATCATGTGGTTCGTCGGCGACCTGCTGTTCCTCGGGGCGATCCTCGGGCTCGTCGCCGCGTGGATGCGCCACGAGGAGCGGACGACCGCGGCGGCCGACCGGCGGGCGGACGCGGCGCGAGCCCGGATCCGCGATCGTGAGACTCGGCTCGCGGAGCGCCTGGCCGAGGAGCGGCGACGAGGCGAAACCGGCTGACCCCAGCCCCGTTCAGGGGATCGGCGACGCCAGGAGGGCGCGGTACCGCTCGGGGTCGACATTGCCCCCGCTGACGACGCCGACCACGGGCCCGACGAGGCCGTCGAGCCGGGCCTCACCGGCTCGGAAGCGCATCGCCGCGACGGGGAGCGCGCCCGATGGCTCGACGACGAGGCGGCTCTCCTCGGCCGCGAGCCGGACCCCCGCCGCGATCTCGGCCTCCGACACCGTGACGATGTCGTCCAGCAACGCGGAGAGATGGGCGAACGTCCGCGGCCCGAGCGAGGTCGTCCGCGTGCCGTCGGCGATCGTCCGCCCGACGTCGGCGGCCGGCCACGCGACGATCCGGCCCGCCGCGAGCGAGTCGCGCGCGTCGGCCGCGAGCTCCGACTCGACGCCGATGAGACGGGCCTGCGGCGCCAGGGCCCGGATGGCGACGGCGATGCCGCTCGCGAGCCCGCCGCCACCGATCGGCATGACGACGGCTGCGACGTCCGGCAGCGTTTCGGCGATCTCCAGCCCGATCGTTCCCTGCCCCGCGATGATCCGGTCGTCGTCGAACGGCGGAATGATCACCAGGCCCTCGCGCGCCGCGATGTCCTCGGCGGTCAGGCGGCGCTCCTCGCTCGACGGCCCGACGACGACGATCCGTGCGCCGTCCGCGGCGACGCGGTCGCGCTTGATTGCCGGCGCGTCGCTCGGCATGACGACGACGGCGGGCGAGCCGAGGAGCCGGGCGGCGCGCGCGACGCCCTGGGCGTGGTTGCCAGAGGAATAGGTGATGACGCCGCGCCGCCGCTCGTCGTCGCTCAGCGAGGCGACCGCGACGTACGCGCCGCGGATCTTGAAGGCGCCGATCGGCTGGAGCGACTCGGCCTTGAGCAGGTGCCGCGCGGCCGGCGGCCCGAAGGGGACCAGCGGCGTCTCGATGGCGATGCCGCGGAGCGTGGCGGCCGCTCGGCGGACGTCGTCGATGCCGACGAGCCGGGCCGCGACGGTGTCGGTCACCGGCGCCAGCGGCGCCCGCGCCCGGTCATCGCCCGACCTCCCGCTGACAAGCGATGCAGTAGGCCGCCCACGGGAGTGCTTCGAGGCGCTCGGCGGCGATCGGCTTGCCACAGCGCTGGCAGGTTCCGAACGTTCCATCGTCGATCCGGCCGAGCGCCGCCTCGACCAGCCCGAGCTGGAGGCGCGTCCGGTCGCGCAGCGCGAGATCGCGCTGCTGCTCGAAGACCTGGCTCGCCGCGGCCGCCTGCGAGCCGTACGTCATCGCACCAGGCGCTTCGATCGCCTCGGACAGCTCGGCGCGGAGCCGCTCGCGCTCGTCGAGGAGCGTGCGTCGGGCGGAGGTGATGTCGGCGTCCACGCTCGCGATCGTACGCCTCGCGTGCGCGGCACGATCCGCAGGCCGCGCCTATCCTCGCCACATGGCAACCGAGATCGATCCCGTCTGCGGGATGCGCGTCGACACGGACACGACCGACCTGAAGCTCGAGCACGACGGGCAGACCTACTGGTTCTGCGGCAAGGGCTGCCTGCTCGAGTTCCGGGACGACCCGAAGAAGTACCTCGACCCGAGCTACCAGCCCTCGATGTAGCCCGGCCAGCGGGCCCGCGGTCGCGACCGACTCGCGGCCGGGCTCGCGAGCAGCGCGGCGAGGCGAGCGGCAGATAAGCCGCCGATAAGGGCCGGCTGCGAGACTCGGCAGACGGCGGTCAAGCGACCGGGCACTCCGAGGGATGGGGTCGGCCCGCCGACGGATGCCGGTGGCCGGGAGCCGGTGGAGGACCTGCCGTGTCGGAATCGCGTGCCCGTCTCGCCGCGCTCGTGCGCGCCTTCGTCCAGGCCGGCGTGCTCGTCGCCATCGCTCTCGTCGAATCCGCCGGCCGTCGCTGGCCGACGCCCTGACGTCGGGGCCGGGCCGGCGGGTCGTTCAGACTCGGCCGCCGGCCGCCCCGGTGTCCGAGCTGAGCCGGGTTGCGAGGTACACCGGCACCGCCGAGAGAAGGATCACGACCACCGCCAGCACGTTCACCGCTGGCGACGGGTCGCGCGAGAGGAGCTTGAGGATGTAGATCGGCAGCGTCTGGTCGCCGCCGGTCGTGAAGGTCGTGACGATGACCTCGTCGAACGACAGGGCGAATGCGAGGAGGCCGCCGGCGAGGAGGGTGGTCCGGAGCACCGGGAAGGTCACGTAGCGAAATGTCTGCCACGTGTCCGCGCCGAGATCCATCGAGGCTTCCTCGATCGATCGCGACGTCCGCCGCAGCCTGGCGATCACGTTGTTGTAGACGATGACCACGCAGAACGTCGCGTGGCCGACGATGATCGTGAAGAGCGAGAGGTCGATGCCGAAGGTCCGGAACGACGAGTTCAGGGCCATCCCGGTGACGATGCCCGGCAGCGCGATCGGCAGGATGACGGCGAACGAGATCGCCTCTCGCCCGAAGAACCGGTAGCGCTGGACCGCGAAGGCGGCGAGGCTGCCGAGCACGAGCGCGATGGCCGTCGCACCGAGAGCCGCCTGCACGGACGTGACGAGGGCGTCGATGGCCTCCGGGTCGCCGAGGGCCTCGCCCCACCAGCGCAGGCTCAGGCCGCGGATCGGCCACGCCAGCGCCCGCGACTCGCTGAACGCGTACACGAGGATGATCGCGAGCGGCACGTAGACGAACGCGAGGCCGAGCCCCGTTGCGACCCGCAACGCGATCCGGGTCGCCCGCGACGCCGGCATCAGAGCGACTCGAAGGCGCCCAGGCGTCGGGCCACCGCGAGGTACACGATCATCACCACGACGGGCACGAGGGCGAACGCGGCGGCGAAGGGCAGGTCGCCCGCCACGCCGACGTTGGCCTGGACCACGTTGCCGATGAACTGCACGCTCGAGAGCTGGTTCGGGGCGATGTAGTCGCCCATCGTCAGCGAGAACGTGAAGATCGAGCCGGCGACGACCGACGGGAACGCCAGGGGCAGCACGACCCGCCGGAAGGTCGTCCAACCGTGGGCGCCGAGGTCGCCGGACGCCTCGAGCAGCGAGTTGGGGATGCGCTCCAGGCCGGCGAAGATCGGCAGGATCATGTACGGCAGCCAGAGGTACGAGAAGCAGATCCACAGGCGGATCTCACCCTCGGTGAAGCCCGGGCCCTCCAACCCGAACGGCCGCAGAACCGCGTTCAGCGGACCCGCGTCCTGGAGGATGATCCGCCAGGCGAAGACCTTGACGAGGTAGCTCGACCAGAGCGGCATGAGGATGGCCACGACGAGCCAGCCGCGGACGCGGGGCGAGGCGACGCGCGCCATGTAGTAGGCGATCGGGAAGGCGATGATCGCGTCGGTCACCGTGACGGCCGCGGCGATCCACAGCGTCCGAACGGTGATCGTCCGGTACACCTCCGTCGAGACGAGCCGCTCGAAGTTCTGGAGACCCGGCTCGTAGACGATCGCCCCGGTGAACGCGTCGAGCCGCCAGAACGAGTTGACGAAGAGGATCGCGAGGGAGCCGAGGTACGCGATCACGAGCCAGGCGACGGGCGGCGCGAGGGCCAATCCCAGCTGCAGGCGAGGTCGCCGGTAGAGGCCCGCGGCGAGACGGCGCCCCGGGCTCGGCCGGGCCAGCGGCTCGGTGGACGTCGTCATGTCGTGTCAAGAGCGCTCCCCGGCGGTCGCCGGACCCCCGGGGAGCCGAGCGTCGTGAAACGGTGGGTCGTCAGCCCTTGATCTCGGTCCAGGCCTGAACCCACTCCGAGAAGTCCTTGCAGACGGCCCCGCGGGAGTCGCCGCAGTCCTTCTGTGGCGTGGCCCAGTAGTAGACCTTGCTGAAGTACGCCTCGTCCTTGGCGTGGAACGTGTCGCAGTGGCCGGGCGAGAGCTTCTCCGCCTCGGCGCAGGCCGCGTCCGAGATCGGCGCCTCGCCGAAGGAGACCGTCGCCTGCGCGTTCGCCGAGGGCGAGATGATGTAGTTCATCCAGGCGTACATGCAGTTCGGGTTCTTCGCCTTCGACGAGATCATCCAGGTGTCCGACCAACCGGTGGCGCCCTCCTTGGGGAGCGTCACCTCGACCGGCACGTTCTCTCCATCGAGGACGTTCTTGATGACCTGCCAGGTCGTCCCGACGACGGTGTCGCCGGCCGTGAACGCCGCGATCTCGTCGGTGTAGAGCGACCAGTACTTGCCGATGATCGTCTTCTGCTGCTTGAGCAGGTCGACGGCCGCCGTGAACTGGGCGTCGTCGAGCTCGTACGGGTTGGTGATCTTGAGGTCGGGCTTCGTCGCCATCAGGTAGACGGCGGCGTCGGCGATGTAGATCGGCGCGTCGTACGCGGTGACCTTGCCCTTGTACGGGGAATTCGTGTCGAAGACCACGCTCCAGCTGTCCGGCGCGGGTGTCACGACGTCGGTCCGCCACATCAACAGGTTCGCGCCGCGGCCGTGCGGGACGCCGTAGGCCACGCCGTTGACGGTGTTGTGCGGCTTGTTCTTCAGGCCCTCGAAGACGCCCGCGTAGTTCGGGATGAGGTCGAGGTTCACGGCGGCCACGTCGCCCGCGGCGATGAGCCGGTTCGACGCATCGCCCGAGGCCGACACCCCGTCGTAGTTGCCGGTCTTCATCAGTGTGACCATCTCGTCCGAGGTGTTGCCGAGGGTGGCGTTGACCTTGCAGCCGGTCGCGTCCTCGAACGGCTTGCGCCAGGCCTCCTCGACATAGCCTGCCCAGGCGACGAGGTTGACCTGGCCCTCGTTCTGGCCGAGGCTGCCCGGTACGCTCGGCTTGGGACTCGCGCCGGGGCCGGTCGTGCATGCCGCCACGAGCAGCACGAGTGACGAGACGATCGCCGTGACGCTCCGCTTGCTCATGTTCCTCCTTCGTCCGCGCTCCTCGCGCGGCCCTCTCTCACTCCCCGACGGGCAGGTTGTGCTGTCGCTTCCAGACCAGGCGGACAGCCTTGCCTTGTGCCGATCTGACGTCCGTCGAGGACGTCGCGAGGTTCTGCTGGGTCACGACGAGCTCGCCGCCGGCTTCGAGCGCGACGTGGTAGCGCGTGTCGGGCCCGAGGTAGACGACGTTCCGGATCCGGCCCGGCGTGCCGATCTCGTCGGCCCCGACCGGGGCCTCGGGCTCCGCGAGCCGGATCTTCTCCGGTCGGACGGTGAACGTCCCGGACTGGCCGAGAATCGCCCGCGCGGCGTCGCCGCGAAGCAGGTTCGACGTGCCCACGAACCCGGCGACGAACGGCGTGGCGGGCCGCTCGTAGACCTCGGCGGGGGGCCCGACCTGCTCGATCCGGCCGGCGTTGAACACCGCCAGCCGGTCGCTCATCGTCAGCGCCTCCTCCTGGTCGTGGGTCACGTAGATGAACGTGATCCCGACCTCCTGCTGGATCGCCTTGAGCTCGATCTGCATCTCCTCGCGGAGCTTGAGGTCGAGCGCGCCGAGCGGTTCGTCGAGGAGCAGGACGCGGGGCCGGTTGATGAGCGCCCGGGCGAGCGCGACCCGTTGCCGCTGGCCGCCCGAGAGCTGGCCCGGTCGGCGCCGCTGGAAGCCGTCGAGCCGGACCATCCGGAGGGCCTCGTCGACGCGCGTCTCGCGCTCGCGGCTCGGGACGCCGCGGACCATCGGCCCGTACGCGACGTTCTGGCCGACCGTCATGTGCGGGAAGAGCGCGTAGTCCTGGAAGACGGTGTTGACGTCGCGCTCGAATGGGGGCCGGTCCGTCACGTCGACGCCGTGGAGGATCACCCGACCGGCCGTCGGCCGGTCGAAGCCCGCGATCATCCGCAAGGTCGACGTCTTGCCGGAGCCCGACGGCCCGAGCATCGAGAAGAACTCGCCGTCGGCGACCTCGAGGTCGACGCCGGCCACCGCGACGACATCCCCGAAGCGCTTCTCGAGGCCCTCGAGCCGAACGGCGGCTCCACGAGAGCCGCTGCCGCGCGCGGCGGGCATGGCCGCCCGGCCCGACGTGCCGGTCGACGAATCCGGGGCGCTGGGGATCGCCAAGCCGCCTCCTCCGAGGCATCGGTCGCGCCGCGTTCCGGCGCGGTGTCGTGACGGTACGGGCGCCGGACTGGCGCGCGTCGCCCCGCGGGATGGCGGCACATTGGGGCCCGCCGCCGAGCGGTGTCAAGCCGCGTCCCGTGCCGCCGGTCGCGGCGAGCCGCGCGTGAGTGCTACGCTTGATCGCCCGACCGTGAGGGCCGCAGGAGGAGCCGGATGACGTACGTGATCGCCGAGCCGTGCATCGATGTGCTCGACATCTCGTGTGTCTCGGTCTGCCCCGTCGACTGCATCCATTACGAGGTCGGCGTCGACCGCAAGCTCTTCATCGACCCGAACGAGTGCATCGACTGCGGCGCCTGCGAGCCGGAGTGCCCGGTGAACGCGATCTTCCCGGAGGAGTCCCTGCCTCCGGAGTGGGCGCAGTACACGCAGATCGACGCGACCTGGTACACCGACAAGGCGGCGGCCAGGACGAAGGTCGACGAGCTCAAACCCTCGGGCTGATGACCTCGGGCCAATGGCGTCGCGGAGCTCCGCCTTGGACCTCGGTGAGCGGGTGACCCGCCGAGACTGAGGTTGCCCGCTCGGACTTGCCATGAGAATCGTCTCGCTTCTCCCGTCGGCCACCGAGATCGTCTGCGCCCTCGGCCTCGTCGACGACCTGGTCGGCATCACCCACGAGTGCGATTGGCCGCCGTCGATCGCAGGCAAGCCACCGATGACCCGCAGCGTCCACGACCTCGCCGGAGCCAGGAGCCGGGAGATCCATGACGTCGTCGGCGCGGCCGTCCACGGCGGCTCGTCGCTCTACGCGCTCGACGAAGCGGCGCTCGCCGAGGCGGCCCCCGACCTGATCCTCACCCAGGAGCTGTGCCGCGTGTGCGCGGTCAGCTACCACGAGGTCAACGAGGTCGCTCGCGAGATCGACGCCGCGATCCGGGTGGTGTCCCTCGAGCCGACGTCGCTCGAAGGCATCTTCAACACGATCACGACGGTCGGGGCGCTGACGGAGTCCGAGGACGCGGCGGTGGATCTCGTCGAGACGCTCCGGACCCGCCTTGGCGCCGTGGAGGCCACGGTCCAGGATCGCCGTCGGGGCGGGTTCCCGGCCCCGCGCGTCGTGGCGCTCGAGTGGCTCGAGCCGCCGTTCGCCGTGGGCCACTGGGTGCCCGAGCAGATCCGTCGCGCCGGTGGCTGGGACCTCCTCGGCGCGCCGGGCGAGCGCTCGGCCAAGACGACGTGGCGGTCGGTCACCGACGTCGACCCCGAGATGGTCGTGCTCATGCCGTGCGGCTTCCACCTCGACGAGACGCTCAAGGAGTGGGCGCGGACGCCGCGCCCGCCGGGCTGGGCGGAGGTCGAGGCGGTCCGCCGCGGGCAGGTGTTCGCCGTCGACGGATCGGCCTACTTCTCGCGGCCGGGGCCGCGCGTCATCGACGGGATCGAGATGCTCGCCGAGATCTTCGACCCGAACACATTCGTCGAGGTCGCGCCGCCCGGCAGCTGGACGCCCGTCAACTGACCGCGCCGGCGAAGGCTCCGATGCCGTTCCGCTCGACGTTCGACTGCCTCTGGTGCGGCACGCGGTGGTCCGTTCGGAGCCCCGACGACGTCGAGGGCTGGGCCCAGCTCTGCCCGACGTGCGTCGGCAAGGCCGGCGAGAACGAATTCCTCCGGTTCCGCCTCCGTGCCGCGCTCGCGGAGCGTGGCACGCGGGCCGGCGGTGCGCGCAGCGTTTCGCCCGAAGCGGTCGACGACCGGCGGGCCGACGATCGCATGCTCGACGATCGCGCGCTCGTCGACTACTACGCCGCACGCGCGTCCGAGTACGACGACTGG
This sequence comes from Candidatus Limnocylindrales bacterium, assembly GCA_036556145.1. Classification (GTDB taxonomy): domain Bacteria; phylum Chloroflexota; class Limnocylindria; order Limnocylindrales; family CSP1-4; genus JACDAV01. The sequence goes on from DATBKB010000111.1 coordinate 8,287, forward strand.
TACCTGCGGCGCGGCCGCTACAGCCACGGTCCCGTGCACGACGCCGCCTGGAACGCCGAGCTGGACGCGGCCGGGGCGTGGCTCGACGGCCTGCCGATCTCCGGCGAAATCGTCGAGCTCGCCGCCGGGACCGGCTGGTGGTCGCCGCTGCTCGCGCCGAAGGGCGAGCTCTCCCTCTACGACGCGAACGAGGCGCCGCTCGACCTGGCGCGCAAGCGGCTCGTGGCCCACGGCCTGCGCGCCCACACCCACGTCCGCGACGCCTGGGCCGAGCCGGATCGCCAGGTGGACGCGCTCTTCGCCGGCTTCTGGCTGAGCCACGTGCCACGCGACCGCCTGGCAGCATTCCTCGGCATCGCACGGCGATGGCTCAAGCCGGGCGGCACGTTCGCCGCGATCGACTCGCTGCCCGACCCCCAGTCCGGCGCCGCGGACCGGCCGGCCGAGCCCCCGTCCGGACGGGATCGCGTCCGTCGCCGGCTCGCCGGCGGCCGCGAATTCGAGATCGTCAAGGTCTTCTACCGCGCCGACGAGCTGCGGGAGGCGATGCGCGGCGCCGGCTTCCGCGACGCCGACATCACGACGACCGGCCGGTTCTTCCTCCTCGCCCGCGCCACGGCCTGATTTGTTCGTCGCTTCTGCGCATCGGATCGCAGACGGAGGGGGTTCGCGGCGGGGAACTCGGCCGGAAGTGCCGGACCCCGCGGCTATACTCCGCCGGCGATGTCGCCCCTGACCAGCCGAACCATCGCCACCGTGGGCTCCGGCGTGATGGCGGAGGCCATCATCGCCGGGCTGCTCAAGGGCAATCTCGTCGAGTCGGGTCGCGTCGTCGCGAGCCACCCTCGCGCGGAGCGCCGCGAGCACCTCGGTCGCGAGTATGGCATCCGCACCGTCGCGGTGAACGCCGAGGCCGTCCAGGACGCCGACATCGTCCTGCTCGCGGTGAAGCCCCAGATGCTCGCCCGGGTCGGCCCCGAGATCGGCCCGCATCTCCGGCGCGGGCAGCTCGTCCTGTCAGTCATCGCGGGCGCGACGACAACGGCGCTCACCGGGCTCCTCGGACACGACCAGGTCGTCCGCTCGATGCCGAACACGCCGGCGCGCCTCGGCCGCGGCGTCACGGTCTGGTACGCGACGCCCGAGACGACGCCCGAGCAGCGCGAGCAGGCAAGCGCGCTGCTCGGGGCCCTCGGCGTCGAGCTCGAGGTGGACGACGAGAAGCTTGTCGCCATGGCGACCGCGGTCAGCGGCACCGGCCCGACGTACGTCTTCCTCGTGATGGAGGCGCTCATCGACGCCGCGGTCCACCTCGGGTTCCCGCGGCACGTCGCGCACGATCTCGTCATCGACACGCTCGACGGCAGCACGTACTTCGCGAAGCAGTCCGGGCTGCATCCGGCCGAGCTGCGGAACATGGTCACGTCGCCCGGCGGCACGAGCGCTGCGGCGCTGCACGAGCTCGAGTCGGGCCGGCTGCGAACCGTGCTCTCGGAGGCCGTGTGGGCCGCATTCCGGCGAACGGTCGAGCTCGGGGAGCAGCTCGAGTCGAGCGTCGGCGAGGCGGCCCGCCCGAAGGGCAAGCGCTCGTGATCGACGCAGCCGTCGCGACGGTCGACCTCCGACGCGACCCGTTGGCGGCCGTTCGCTCGGTCGACCTGCGCGCGCCGGATCGCGACTTCTGGGCCGACGAGACCGCGTTGTGGGACCGGCTGACCGCCTCGTGGGCCGGCCTCGACGAGGGAGCGTGGAAGCTCCCCGGCGCCGCGAAGTCCGACGCGGGTGGGCCGGACTGGTCGCTGCAGGATCACGTCGGGCATCTCGCCGACTGGCTCGAGATCGCGGTCGACTATCTCGAACGCGTCCTCGCCGGCGGCCCGTGGCCGGCCGACAGCGACTACGACGGCGGCGACTTCGATCGGTTCAACGAACGCCGGCGCGAGCCGTGGGCGTCACTCCCGGCCGTCGAGCTGCTCGACCGCCTGTCGCGCGGCCACGCCGCGGCCCTCGCCACCGCGCGGCGCCTTCCGGTCGAGACGATTCGCGGCGATGAGGCCTGGGGCTGGGTCTACATGGTCCTCCACGGCCATGCGATCGACCATCTCCAGGTCATCGAGCCGTGGACCGATCGCCTCCGCGATCGACAGGTCCGCAACGACCCCTTTGCCGCCGATCCGCGCCCGTTCGGCGACGGGGGAGCCGAGGGGATCGCGGCGTTCTGGGCCGCCGAGGCCTCGGTCTTCGCCCAGTTCGACCGGCTCGTCCGGGCCGTGCCCGTCGAGCGCTGGGAGGAGCGCGGCCCGACGCCCGACTGGACGCTCAAGGACCACGTGGCGCACATGGCGGCGTGGTTCGACGAGGCCGCCGACGTCTTCGAGGAGCACGCCACGACCCGGACCTGGCGACCGGGTCCCGCCGAGGGCATCGACGCCTGGAACGCGCGGGCCCTTGTCGCGAACCGCGGTTTGACCGCCACGCAGGCGCTGGATCGGTTCGAAGCCGGCCATCGACGCCTGTCGGCCGCCGTGCGGGCGACCGCGCCGCGCGAGCTCGCCTCGCCGGAAGGCGGCGACTGGGCGTGGGAGTGCCTCCATGGCCACGTTCGGAATCACCTGGCGATGATCGGAGGCTGGTGCGCGCGGGTCGACTGGCCGCCGGCTGGCGGTGCCACGGCCGCCGGGCCGCGCGCATGACCGACTCGACCCCGCGACGCCGCCGGCGCGGCCGGCCGAAGGGCTCACGCGACGCCGCCCCGCGGCGACCTGCCGGCGCCGCCCGGGCGACCCGCGGCGCGCGCGACGGGCTCAGCGTCGAATCGATCGTCGCGGTCGAGTCGCCGCGTGAGTTCCGAATCCATCCCCGCGACCGCTCCGTCGCGTACACGCTCGACGCCGCCGGGGCGCGCCAGCTCTTCCTGCTGCCGCTCCGGGGCGGCTATCCAATCCAGCTCACGGCATCCGACAAGGGCGTCAGCGATCCGCAGTGGTCGCCGGACGGGCGGCGGCTCGCGTACGTCCGGGACGACACGATCTGGATCATCGAGGTCGACGGCTCCCGGCAGATGCGCGTGGCCGGCGACGGGCCCGGCACGAGCGCGCCGCGCTGGTCGCCCGACGGGCAGCGCGTCGCGTTCCTGTCGAGACGTCGCGGCTGGGCGCAGGTCTGGGTCGTCGATGCGCCCGTCCCGCGCCGGGGACGGCCGGCGAGCCACCCGAAGCCGCCCGAGCCGCGGGCCGTGACGCGCACCGGCGTCGACATCGAGACGTTCGAGTGGTCGACGGACGGCCGCCGCGTCGCGATCATGGCCTACCTCAGCGAGCGGCCCGAGACCTTCCAGATCGCGCTCGTCGACGTCGAGAGCGGGGCCGAGCAAATCGTTGCCGGCCAGCGCGACTGGGAGACGTCGGCCCGTTTCACGACCGACGGCGGGCTCCTGTTCGTCTCCGACGCGGACGGCTGGTTCCAGGTCGTCCATCGCTCCGCCGACGGCAAGACGACAACCGTCCTCACCCGGGGCCAGCGTGATCACGGCGAGCCGGGCGCGACGTACGGGTTCACGCCGCTGCCGTCGCCTGACGGCCGCCAGTTCACGTACCCGGAGTTCCACGACGGCTACGTCGACCTGCGTGTCGGAGCCATCGGCGCCAAGCCGCCGCGGCGCGGGCGCGGCCGCCCACCGAAGTCGCCGAAGCGTCTCGACGCCGCGGGCGAGGGTCAGCGGATCGATCCATGGGATGGCGTCTGGCACGCGGTCGGCTGGCTGAGCGACGGCGCGTGGGTCGCCGCTCTCGGCGAGAACGAGACCCGACCGCAGGACCTCTGGCTTCTCCCCGTCCCGGGCAGGGCCCCGGATGGCTCCCGGCCGCGGCAGCTCACCGATTCGCTGCCGGCCGTGGTGGGAGCGGCGCTCGGTACCGGGCGTCCGAGCACGGGCGAGCGGTTCACGTTCAAGGCGCGCGACGGCCTCCGGGTCGAGGGCACGTTGTGGCGACCGGCCCGCGCCACCGGGCGGCGAGGCGGTGACCGCGTGCCTGCCGTGCTCTACCCGCACGGTGGGCCGACGGCCCAGGCCCTGCGCTCGTGGTCGCCGTTCAAGCAGCTGCTCGTCCGCGAGGGGTTCGCCTTCATGGACGTCGACTTTCGCGGCTCGACCGGCTACGGCCGCAAGTTCCGGCACGCGAACCATGGCGAGTGGGGGCACTCGGACGCGCGGGACATGATCGATGCCGCCCGCTGGGCGGCGGAGCAGCCGTGGTGCGACGGCCGGCTCGCGATCTACGGCGGGTCGTACGGCGGCTATCTCGTGCTGTGCGCCCTCGTCGAGGAGCCCTCGATCTGGCGGGCGGGGATCGACCTCTATGGCGACTCGGAGATCGCCGAGAGCTACCGTCACGGCGACCGGGTCGGCCGGATCGACCTCCACCGGATGATGGGCTCGCCCGACGATCCCGCCCGGGCCGAGCTCTACCGCCGTGGCTCGCCGGTCTACCGGGCCGAGCGGATCGAGGCCCCCCTGCTGATCCTCCACGGCCGCAAGGACAAGCGGGTCGTGCCGCTCATGACCGAGCGGATGGTCGAGGCCCTCGAGATCGAGGGCAAGCACCACGAGGTCCACTGGTACGACGAGGAGGCCCACGGCTGGGAGCGGCGCGAGACGAGGCGCGACGCCTACGGGCGGATCCTTGGGTTCCTCAAACGCCACGTCCTGGACGAGCCGCCACCGAGCTGATCCTCCGCGCCGCCAGCTGCCGCAGGAATCGAGCGAGCCGCCCGGTTCGGGCGGCTCGGTCGTTCGTCATGGCCCCAGCGTCCGGGGCGAGGACGGGTCGCTCTATGGCCAGCGCCGGCCGGCTTCGAGCACGAGGCCCGAGGCGGCGAGGGCGCCGAGCACGAGCAGGACCCGGAAGACCTGCAGCTTCAGCATCTTCATGTGACGGCATCCTTCATGAGGGCCTGAGGGAGGCTTTCCCTCGTGACCCGACGCTACCGGCACCTTCGGCCGGGTCGGTATGACCCATGCGTACCGGGGTCGCGGGTCAGTCGGGGGAGGTGCTGCCTCGCACCGGCGGAGAGGCCGGGTCCTGAAGGAGCGTGTCCTTGGCCGCCTGGGGACCGGACCGCCGGCTCATGCCGGAGGCCACCGCCACGAGGATGCCGATCCCGATCAGGACGTCGCCGATGCTGAAGACATTGGCGAAGGGCAACCAGGCGGGCAGCGCGAAGACGTCTGTCAGGGGCCCGAGCGCCGGGTTCGCCGTCACGATGCTGTTCGAGTACCCGCCCGACAGGTCCTCGCCGGCCACGGCCAGCGCCTCGGGGGTTGTCGGCATGTAGCCGCCGTTGGCGACGATCGCGGCGAGGTTCGAGATCGCCCCGAGCGCGACGAGCTTGAGGCCCGGCAGGCGGTGGTTCCGGAGCACGACCGCGAGCACGAGGCCCGTCGAGGCCACGTAGAGCGGCGGCCCGAGATCGCCGACGACCGAGGCCACCGGCGCCGAGAACAGGACGAGCTGGGCGACGAGGCCGGCAATCGCGAGGGGCGCCCACTCGAAGTGCAGTGTGGCGAGGTTGGCGAGGTGGCCGCCGCGGAGCCAGCCGGCGAGGAGCCCGAGCGGGATCCCGTAGACGATGAACACGCCGGCGCTCAGTGACGCTCGGCGAGGATCGCCTTCAGCTGCTCGACGTGCTCCTCCAGGTGCGACGCGACGAAGCGGTCGGCCACCTGCCGTACCGTCAGCGGCCCGAGGCGGGGGTGCGCTCCCTCGCGGGCCGCATCGGCCGCGCTGAGCTGCGAGAGGCGGCTCGTGAACCGCGCGGCCCCGGCCTCGATCCGCGCGAAGAGCTCGCCCACGGGCAGGGATCGGTCGCGCTCGATGATCCCGATCCGGAGCTGGTCCGCGGCGACGCGCCCGAACGGCACCGGCGTCGCGGCCGGGCCGGCGAGGATCCGCTCGATCTCACCGAGCCAGAAGGGGAGCATCTCGGCAACGTGGGCGAGCGTCTCCGGCGGGCCCCAGCTCGCCTCCGGCTCGGTGCCGAACTGCGTGCTGAGCGGCCACGGCTCCCCGGCCTGGACGCGCGGCTGGAGGGCGGCGATCGCCGCTGTGCCCTTCCGGACTCGATCGATGAGGTCCTTCATCCGGCGAAGTGTGGCACGCGACGACCCGGCCGCGGAGGCCTACGATGGAGGCCAGATTCCGTTCGGAACCTCCCCCAACTGGAGGCACCGCAATGACCGACACCGCCGCACGCCACGCGGGGGCGCCCGCCGCCAACCAGGCTGGTGCGCGGGTGAACAAGGACGCCTACGCCGAGGCCGCCGACTTCCTGCCCCTGAAGGGCATCGACCACATCGAGTTCTGGGTCGGCAATGCGCGCCAGGCGTCCGCCTATTACCGCGCCCTGTGGGGCTTCACGCCGATCGCCTACAGCGGGCTCGAGACCGGCGTCCGCGATCGCGCGAGCTACGTCATGCGCCAGAACGACATCACGTTCGTGTTCACCGCGCCGCTGACGCCCGACGGCGAGATCGCCGAGCACGTCCGTGCGCACGGCGACGGCGTCCGCGACATCGCCTTCGCGGTCGACGACGTCGATTCGGCGTTCCGCGAGACGACGAAGCGCGGTGCAAAGCCGGCGTCGCCGCCCACCGAGCATGACGGCGGCGAGGACGGCATCCTGCGCCGAAGCGCGGTCTGGACGTACGGCGAGACGCGCCACTCGTTCGTCGACCGCCGCGACTACCACGGGGTCTTCGCGCCGGGGTACCGCAAGGTCAGGAAGCCCGCGCGTGCCGCCGGTGGCCTGTCGCTCCTCGAGGTCGATCACTGCGTCGGCAACGTCGGGCTCGGCGACATGAACCGGTTCGTCGACTTCTACCGCGACGTCTTCGGCTTCAGCCAGCTCATCCACTACGACGACAAGGTCATCCACACCGAGTACAGCGCGCTCATGTCGAAGGTCATGACCAACGGCAACGGGCGGATCAAGTTCCCGATCAACGAGCCGGCGACCGGCAAGAAGAAGAGCCAGATCCAGGAGTACCTCGACTGGTACCGCTCGCCGGGGTGCCAGCACATCGCGATGCGCACGAACGACATCGTTGCGACGGTCCGCCAGCTCCGCGAGAACGGCGTCGAGTTCCTCGGCCTGCCGCACGAGTACTACGCGACGCTGGCAGATCGCGTCGGCGATGTCGGCGTGCCGATGGAGACGCTCGAGGAGCTCGGCATCGAGGCCGATCGCGACGAGGAGGGCTACCTCCTCCAGATCTTCACGCGGCCGGTGCAGGATCGCCCGACGTTCTTCTTCGAGATCATCGAGCGGCACGGCTCGCGCGGCTTCGGCGTGGGCAACTTCAAGGCGCTCTTCGAGGCCATCGAGCGGGAGCAGGCGAAGCGCGGCAACCTCTAGCGCGTCATCGAGGCCGCCTGTTGCGCGTGATCGTGGCCGCGATTCCTTGTCTTGCGCCCACCGGCGCCGCCCTTGTGGGCTAACTCAAGCCCCCGTAGCGCTACGGAGCGACCCGGTCCGTAATTGCATCTGGAGTACGCGTTAGCGTCGGTTCGAGCCTCCTGCAGGCCTCCGGACGCGTTTCCGGGCGGCCGTCCTCCGCGTAACGCTACTCCGGCTGGAGTTAGCCCAGAACGACAGCCCCGAGATCCGCCCGCTCGGCTGGCGAAGCCACGCCCGCATCGCGTGACCATCGGCCGGAAAGGCCGAACGCAGCGTCGTGGCGTGAGCGCGGGCTCGGCGGCGGTTCATGTCGCTCGCCGCCACGACCACCCAACCGCTCACCGTCGCGGCCTCCCAGCCCCGCTCCCTCGCGATGCCGACGGCTAGCCGCGTGCGTCGGTCCATCGTGACGAGCAGGTCCTCGATCGACGCGATCTCCGTCTTGAGCTCGACGATGAGCAGCGATCGGGTCGGGGCGTGGAGGGCGAGGATGTCGATGACGCCTCGCTCGCCGTAGACCGAGAACGACACCTCCGGCGCCTGAACCCAACCGGGCAGCTCGGCCAGGAGCCGGGCGACCTCCTCGCGGAGTGCTTCGTGGGCGGCATTGACCAGGCGGTCGAGGTCGCCACCGCGCCATCGCGCGAGCGTCACGACGCGGACGTCGATCGCATGCGCCACCTGCCGCAGCCTCGCGAGGGTCACGTCGTCGAGATGGCCGCGCTCGATGGACGAGACGAGCCCGCGGGACACGCCCGCCCGCTCGGCAACATCCCGTTGCCGCCAACCGCTCCGGATCCTGACCGCCCGCAGGGCGGCACCGACTCGCGCATCGTCCATCGCCGCGAGAATGAACGGGTGCGGTCTACCGACCGTTACGTCCCGCGCGGAAGGGGATTGACAGTGAGCGCGCACCCGACTCCGTCGCTGAACCGCCTCGCGGCGTCGGCCACGACGCACTGCCTGACGGGCTGTGCGATCGGCGAGGTGCTGGGATTGGTCATCGCGACGGCGCTCGGGTGGGGTGTGACCGCGTCGATCGTCCTGGCGATCGCCCTCGCCTTCGTCTTCGGCTACACGCTGACGATCCGGCCGCTGCTCGCCGGCGGTCTGGCCCTCGGGGAGGCGGCCCGGATCGCGTTTGCCGCCGACACGATCTCGATTACCGTCATGGAGATCGTCGACAACGCGGTGATCCTCGCGGTCCCGGGCGCGATGGATGCGGGCCTCGACAGCGGCCTCTTCTGGATCAGCCTCGCGGCGGCGCTCGCCATCGCCTGGGTCGCGGTGCTTCCGGTCAACCGCTGGCTCATCGGGCGAGGCCTCGGCCACGCGGTCGTGCACGGCCGAGGCCATCACTGACCACAGCCTGGGGAGACGCGCCGGGTTCGGTCCTCCGCGCGCCCACGGGCCACCTACACTCGCGCGCGAGGAGGGGTGCGATGTATCCGTGGATCGTCTTCGTCCACATCGCCGCCGCGTTCCTGTTCGTCATGGGCCACGGCGCCTCGATGTGGGTTTCCGACCAGATCCGCCGCGAGCGCGACCCGGAACGGATCCGGGCGCTGCTCGAGCTGTCGAGCCGGAGTCTCGGGCTCGTCTACGTCTCGCTGCTGGTCCTGCTCATCGCCGGCATCGTCGCCGCGGTCATGGGCGGCCACTTCGCCCGAGGCTGGCCCTGGGCCGCAATCGTGGTCCTCGCCGTCCTCATCGGGGCGATGTACGGGTTGGCGTCCCGCTACTACGGCAAGGTTCGTGAGGCCGTCGGGTTGCGGTCGTACCAGACGCCGAAGGACGCTCCCGACCCGACGCCGGTCGGTGCCGCGGAGCTCGCCGCGCTCGTCGACAACCGCCGCCCGGACGTCATCGGGCTGATCGGGGTCGCTGGCCTGCTGGTGATCCTCTGGCTCATGTATTTCAAGCCGTTCTGAGCCCAGCCGCCCGAACGAGAGCCATTCCGAGCCCGGCCCGGGCCGAAACCGGCGCCCGAGCCTCCGACGTATCGAGGGTGCGGGACTCACGACGTCCCGATCCACGAGGAGGCTCCATGCGCATCCGACCCGCGATCCCTGCCCTTGCCGCTGGCGCCGTTCTGGCGCTCGCCGCCTGCACCAGCGGCAGCGGCGCGACCCAATCGCCGAGCGCGACCGCGACGCCGACCCAGGCGGCCAGCCCGTCTGCGACGAGCGAATCACCTTCGGCCGGTGAGGCGACCGTCATGGTCGCCGATTCCGATCTCGGCCAGATCCTCGTCGACGGCAAGGGCATGACGCTCTACCTGTTCACCCCGGACGAGGCCGGCACGCCGACCTGCTACGACGGCTGCGCCCAGGCGTGGCCGCCCCTCCTCGCCGATGGCGAGGTGAGCGTCGGCGAAGGCCTCGACGACTCCGACTTCAGCACCGCCGCCCGGACCGACGGCGGCGACCAGGTGAAGGTCGGCAACTGGCCGCTCTACTACTTCGCCAACGACAAGGCCCCCGGCGATACGAACGGCCAGGGCCTCAACGGCAAGTGGTACGTCGTCTCGCCGACCGGCGAAGCCATCAAGTAACGGCCGCCGCGCGTGCCGAAAGCCGGCGCCCACCCGGGCGTCGGCTTTCGTTCATCGGGTGACCCGCCGCTAGACTCGGCGGGTGAGGATCGCCCACGTTCGCGAGCGCCACGCACCGGCCGGCGCCCGGTGGCGGCTCGCCGCCGCGCTCGATCGCGACGGTGGGCGCTGGCTGGACCTGGAGATCGCGCGGCGCCGCCTCGTCACGGCGGACCCGCGCCGCGCCCACAACGAGGTCCTGTTCCGTTCGCCGATCACGACGCTCGATGACCATCTGGCGGCGGGCCTCCGCGTCGAAGCCCTCTCCGAGATCCTCGACGGGGTTCGTGCCACGACCGATCCCGATGATGACGACGCCGTCCTCGATGCGGCCGACCTTCGGTTCGGCCCGCCGATCCTCCGACCGCCATCCTTGCGCGACTTCTACGCGTTCGAGCGCCACGTCCGGACGATGTGGGAGCGTCGCGGCGGCGACGTGCCCGAGGCCTGGTACCGCCTGCCGATCTTCTACTTCGGCAACGCCTCCGAGATCCGCGGACCCGGCGATCCCGTTCACGCCCCGCGGGGCTCGAGCGAGCTCGACTTCGAGCTGGAGATCGCGGCCGTCATCGACACGCCGGCGACCGATCTTCCGGCCGCGCGCGGCGAGGAGGCGATCGGCGGCTTCACGATCCTCAACGACTGGTCGGCGCGGGACCTGCAACGAGAGGAGACGGCGGTCCGGCTCGGCCCGGCGAAGGGCAAGGACTTCGCGGCGACGATCGGGCCGTGGCTGGTCACGCCCGACGAGCTTGCGGATGCGCGGCTCGGCAAGGGGTACGACCTGGCGATGGCGGCGACGGTCTGCGGCCCCGACGGCCGCCGCGTCGAGATCAGCCGCGGGACGTGGGCCGACGTCCACTTCTCGTTCGGCGAGATGATCGAGCGCGCGTCCGCCGACGTCAGGCTCCGCGCCGGAGACGTGCTCGGCAGCGGGACCGTGGGGACCGGCTGCCTGCTCGAGGTCAAGGACGCGACGCTCGGCCGGTGGCTCGAGCCCGGCGACGAGGTCGTGCTCGCGGTCGACCGCCTCGGTGAGCTTCGCAGCCCCGTTGTTGCCCGCGAGAGCGCACGGTGACCGAGGCCGCCATGTCCCTCGCGCCTGTGGCGCCGCGGCTGCCGGCGGGACTCGAGACGCCCTGCCTCGTCGTCGAGCTCGACACCGTCGCGCGCAACATCAGCCGGATGGCCGAGGCCGCCGAAGCGCGCGGCGTCCGACTCCGGCCGCACGTCAAGACCCACAAGAGCGTCCGCATCGCCGAGATGCAGCTCGCTGCCGGAGCATCGGGGATCACCGTCGGCACCCTCGGCGAGGCGGAGGTCTTCGCCGCCGCTGCGATCGAGGACATCCTCGTCGCGTACCCGATCTGGGCCGAGGGACCGAAGGCCGCGCGCGTTCGCGCGCTCCACGACGGCCTTCGGCGCTTCGCCGTCGGCATCGATTCGATCCCGGGCGCCGAGCGCCTGGCCGCCGCTGTGGCCGGTGCCGCGCGTCCGCTCCACGCGCTGGTCGAGATCGACCCGGGCAATCGCCGCACCGGGGTCCCGCCCGATCGCGCGCTCGACGTCGCCCTGGCCGCGCGATCGCTCGGGCTCGTGGTCGACGGCGTCTTCTGCCACGGCGGCCACTCGTACCGCGGCCCCGATGCGGTCGCCGCCGCGGCCGAGGACGAGATCGCGACGCTCAGCCTCGCCGTCGCCGGGCTGCGCGCCGCCGGCTTCGAGGCGCCGGTCGTGTCGGCCGGCTCGACGCCGACGGCCGTGCTCGCCGCCGCGGGCGAGGTCACCGAGATCCGTCCAGGCACGTATGTGCTCGGCGATCGCCATCAGCTCGCGCTCGGCGCCGCCCCGCCGGACGGCCTCGCGGCGTGGGTCGCCGCGACCGTCGTCTCGGCGTCGGTCGACGGGCAGGTCGTCCTCGACTCGGGGGCCAAGGCGCTGACGAAGGACCGCGCCTCGTATGTCGAGGGCCACGGGTACGTCGCGGGGTATCCGAAGGCCACGATCGATCGCCTGGCCGATTACCACGGCATGACGCGCATTCCTCCGGGATCGCCGGCGCCCGCCCTCGGCGAGGTCGTCGCGGTCCTCCCGAACCACATCTGCCCGGTCGTCGACCTGTACGACTCGTTCGTGGCGGTGCGCGGCGGCTCGGTCGTCGGTCGCTGGCCGGTCGACGCCCGCGGCCGCAGCGGCTAGGGGGGCGTCGGGTGCGGCGCTGGTCGGAGCTCGCGGCGGACCGGCCGGACCTGGCCGCGGCCGGCGAGGCGCTGTTCCGCGCGTTCACGGTTGGGTATCTCGCGACGATCCGGCCCGACGGGTCGCCGCGGGTCCACCCGGTCACCGTGACGTTGCACGAGGGCGGGTTGTACGTCAGCACCGTTGCGGGCACTCGCAAGGCGTACGACCTCCGGCGCGACGGCCGGTTCGCGCTTCACGCGTTCCCGCGCCTCCCCGACGACACGGGCTGGAACGACGAGGAGTTCATGGTCGGCGGACGCGCCGAGGAGGTCGCCGACCGCGACGAGCGTGCCGCCGTGCTCAGCGTCCACAACGACACCGTTGCGGCCGAGGATCCGCTCTGGCACCTGCTCCTTGACCGGGCGATGCACAAGCACCGCGTCGACGGTCGGGCCGTGATCGACCGCTGGCGCGGGTCGCCCCGGCGGGCGCGCGGGACGCCACCGGGCCTCGCGATCGTCCCGCTGCTTCCGGCGCACTGGCCGGAGGTCAGGGCGATCCTCGAGGCCGGAATCGCGACCGGCGACGCGACGCTCGACCCGGAGCCGCCCGACTGGACTCGCTTCGACGACGTCCACCGGGTTGACGGCCGCTGGGTCGCGCTCGACGCCGACCGGGTCGCCGGCTGGACGGCACTCTCGTCGTACTCGAAGCGGCCTGTCTACAGCGGCGTCGCCTGGGAGCGCGTCTATGTCGCGGAAGGGATGCGCGGCCGGGGCGTCGGTCGGGCGCTCCTCGAGCACCAGATCGCGTCGATGACCGACCTCGGCCTGTGGTCCCTGCTCGCCGGCGTCATCCGCGAGAACGGCCCGAGCCTCGCGCTCCATCGCCGCGTCGGCTTCCGGGTGATCGGCGTGCAGGAGCGGCTCGGCCAGGACCGCGCCGGCCGCTGGCGCGACGTCGTCCTCCTCGAGCGGCGAACGTCCTAGACTCCGGTCCGGGGAGGTCGCATGTTCTATCTCTCGCTCGGCAACGTGCCGCACAAACGCCACACGCAGCACCGCGCCCCGGACGGCTCGCTGTACGCCGAGGAGCTGTTCGGCGTCGAGGGCTTCACGGGTCGGAGCTCGCTGCTCTACCACGTCGTTCCGCCGACGCGGACGCACAAGGTCGAGGCCGTTCGCCGAGTCAAGCTCGACGAGCACGACGACGACGCCCATCGCCACCGGCTGATCAACACGAAGAAGCTCGAGCCGAAGGGCGACGCGATCTCCGGGCGCGTGCCGCTGTTCTTCAACAACGACGTGGTGATGGGCGTCGCCCGCCCGTCCGCCGCGATGCCGAAGGGCACGTTCTACCGGAACGGCCAGGCCGACGAGATGATCTTCGTCCACGAGGGCACGGGCACGTGGGACACGGTGTTCGGGCGGTTCACGTACGGGCCCGGCGATTACCTCGTCAGCCCGATCGGGACGACGTGGCGGCTCCAGCCCGACGCGGGCAGCGCCCAGCGCTACCTCTGGCTCGAGGCATCCTCCGAGCTCGAGCCGCCGAAGCGCTACCGCAACGACTACGGCCAGCTCCTCGAGCACTCGCCGTACTCACAACGCGACATCCGGACGCCGGAGTTCGTGCCGCCGCGATCGGACACCGGCGATTTCGTCGTCCACGTCAAGGTTCGCGATCGGATCACCGCGTACCACTACCGGCACCATCCATTCGACGTTGTCGGCTGGGACGGCTACCTGTGGCCGTTCGTCTTCAACATCGGCGACTTCGAGCCGATCACGGGACGGATCCACCAGCCGCCGCCCGTCCACCAGACGTTCCAGGCGCGCAACTTCGTCGTCTGCTCGTTCGTGCCGCGGAAGTTCGACTACCACCCGCTCGCGATCCCGGCGCCCTACAACCACTCGAACATCAACAGCGACGAGGTCATCTACTACGTCGCGGGCAACTTCATGAGCCGGCGCGGTGTGGACATCAGCTCCTTCACGCTGCACCCAGCGGGCATTCCGCACGGGCCGCATCCGGGCACCGCCGAGGCCTCGATCGGCAAGGAGGCGACCGAGGAGCTGGCCGTCATGGTCGACACGTTCCACCCGCTTCGCCTGACGAAGCAGGCGGCCGGCATGGAGGACGAGCGCTACCCGTACAGCTGGCTCCCGCCCGAGGACGCGGGGAAAGAGGCCGCGGAGCTCGCCCAGCGCGGCCCCGAGGCCTTCCCGGACTAGGACATCCATGCGCGTGCTTCCGCGGCCGAGGCTCGATCACGCGTTGCTGGTCGCGGGCTTCGTCGTCATGACCGGCGGGGCGCTCATGCCGTGGATCCGCGGCATGACCCGGTTCCTCGGCTTCATCGACTGGACCGGGCTCTCCGACTCCGGCGAGGGCGCCATGATGAGCGCGTGCGGGCTGCTCGCCCTGGGCTTCATCCGGTGGCGAGGCGTGCTCGAGGAGCTCGATCCTCGATCTCGGTGGCTGGCGCTGGTGTTCGGTGCCGCGGCCGCATGCCTGTGGGCGATCGCGCTGCGCAAGGTGCTGACACTGGAGTTCGGCGGGGTGAACGGCGCGCATCCGCAGCCGGGCATCTACGTCGCGGGAATTGGTGCTCTGATCACGCTCGCCGGCGGCTGGCTCGCCGCACGGCGCTGGGCCGACCCGGAGCGGCCACCCCAACCCCAGGCGGCCCCGGTCGCGCGCCCCCGAGCGCCCGACCCCGTTTCGGCCGATGGCTACAGCACCCGTGACCGGGTCGATCCCACCCGCCCCCGCGTGCGCGACGACTGACCCGGCTCGACGTGGGGCTCGGCTAGCGCCGAGCCTCCGATGTCCCGCTGGCGTGCGGGACGCGAGTTCGCACGCGCTTCGGCCACTCCGCGCGGGCCATCTCGAGCGCGGTTGCCGCGGCCGTGTCGATGTCCGGCGCGAGGATCGGCGTCGGCAGGTCGATCCAGCCGAGGAGCCCGTTCGCGACGAGCCGGCCGCGCACCCGCTCGACGCCCGGCGCGACCGGCCAGAACCGCTGCTGGATGACGACACCGGCGAGGACCCACGGCCGGTCACGGTCGAGACGACGGAATTCGGCGCGGGCCTGATACCGCGGCACGGCCGAAGTCGCCTCAGCGAGCGGCGGGCTCGGCCCCGGGCGCCGGCACCGCCCCGAAGAGCTCCAGGCAGGCGTCAAGGCCGTCGATCTCGACCGCCGGTCGGGGACGGCTGCGCCACACCTCGCGCGTCAATCGATACCGCGTCAGGTCCTTCGCCTCGCCGCGCGGCGCGAGGCGCTCGATCCCGTTCTCGACGTAGCCGAGCGCCCGCGAGACGCCGCTCGACGACGGGTTGTCGAGGAACGCGCCGCTGACGGCAACCTCGGCGCCGAGCCCGTCGAAGGCGAGCGCGAGGATCGCGGACCGCATCTCCTTGCCGATGCCCTGGCCCTGCCACTGCCGGCCGAGCCACGAGCCGGTCGAGACGGTTCGCAGCACGGCGAAGTTCGTCGCTTCCATGCCCTGCGTGCCGATCGGCCGACCGTCGAGGACTGCCGCCAGGTTGAGGATCCAGTGATCCGGCTTCCACTCGGCGCGGGTCGTCCAGTGGTACTGGACGAAGCTCCGCTCGAACGCGGGGCTCGGCAGGTCCGTCCAGGGGACGGCGAACGGCATCTCGTCCGGCGGGTGGATGCCCGCCTTCGCGACCGCCACGAGCTCGACGAGGTCGTCGTCGGTCGGATAGCGGAGCTCGAGGCGCTCCGAGCGAACGCGCAGGTCGAACAGGGGCCACAGCGGATGCGCCACCGAGGCATTATCGGCGCGTCCCTGCTGGAGGCCGTCGTGCCAACCGATCGTCAACCGCTCCGCAGCCGCGTCCTCGCCGGCGAGACGCTCCTCGGGCTGTGGCTCGACCTGGGTTCGGCGGCGTCGGCCGAGATCGCGGCACGGGCCGGCTACGACTGGCTCGCGATCGATCTCGAGCACGGCAGCGGGACCGAGGCCGAGCTGCTCGGCCTGCTGCATGCGGTCGAGGCCGGCGGCTCCACGCCGATCGTCCGGCCGCAGTCGGGGGAGCGCCTCCGGGTCGGGCGGGCGCTGGACATGGGCGCGGCCGGGATCGTCGTGCCGCGACTCAACTCCGCCGCGGAGGCGCGCGAGGCGGTGTCGTTCCTTCGCTATCCGCCGGCCGGCGTTCGCGGGGTGGCGCTGCGGGTCCGCGGCGCTGGCGTCGGTCACGATCGCGTGGGCGACGTCAACGAGCGGATCCTGGGGCTGGTCCAGATCGAATCGACCGGCGCGCTCCGTGACGCGGACCAGATCGCCGCGATCGATGGGGTCGACGTCCTGTTCGTCGGCCCGACGGACCTCTCCCACGCCCTCGGCGTGCCGGGCCGGTTCCAGGAAAAGGCGTACCGCGACGCCCTCGATCGGGTCGTCGCCGCGTGCCGCGCGCACGGCAAGGCCGCCGGGGTCCTCGTCTACGACCCGGCCGCGGCGCGAGCCCACATCGAGGCGGGCTTCAGGTTCGTCGGGATCGGCGCCGACGCGGCGCTCGTGGCCGACGGTGCGGCCCGGGCACTGGCCGCGGTTCGGGCGACGTAGGGCGGGCGCCTCGTCAAACGGCGGCCGCGATCGGGGAACGGGCTACACTCAGGACCGTGAATTCCCTCTCGGAGCGGGGCGTCGCGACCCGCGTCCCGTCGCTCGTCGACAACACCCTCGCGGTCGTCAGCCGCCGCGATCCGGTGACCGTGCCACCGGGCACGAGCCTGGCGGCGTGCCTGCAGGCGATCCAGCGGACCGGCACCGGCGATTCGGTGTTCGTGACATCGCCCGACGGCCGCCTCCTCGGCGTCCTGACGGAGCGCGATATCTTCGGCCGGCTCGTCGGCGGCGACGTCGATCTCGGCCAGCCGGTCGAGACGCTCATGACGACGAAGCCGCACCACCTCCACCTCGAGGAGACGGTCCGCCACGCGATCGAGCTCATGCAGACCGGCCGCTACCGAAACGTCCCGCTCCTCACCGAGGACGATCAGCTGGTTGGCGTCGTGCGGCCGCAGGACATCCTGAAGTACCTCGCCGAGGCGTTTCCGGAGGAGCTCCTGAACCTCCCACCGCGCCCGCACCAGCAGATGGAGAAGCCCGAGGGCGGATGACCACCGAGACCAGGCCCCAGCCACTCGAGATCCGCGATCTCGACCGGGTCACGATCCGCTTCGCCGGCGATTCCGGCGACGGCATGCAGCTCACCGGCACGCAGTTCACGCGAACCGCCGCCGTGTTCGGCAACGACATCAGCACGCTGCCCGACTTCCCGGCCGAGATCCGCGCGCCGGCTGGCTCGCTGCCGGGCGTGTCCGGCTTCCAGATCAGCTTCTCGAGCACCGATATCCACACGCCGGGCGACCAACCGGACGTGCTCGTCGCGATGAACCCGGCGGCGCTCAAGACGAACATCGGCGACCTGCCGGCGGGCGGCGCGCTCATCGTCAACAGCGACGCCTTCACCCAGCAGAACCTCAACAAGGCGGCCTACACGTCGAACCCGCTGACGGACGGCTCGCTCAAGCACGTCACGGTCTTCGAGGTCCCGATCTCGACGCTCAACGAGCGCTCGCTCGAAGGCCTCGACATGACGTCGAAGCAGAAGGACCTCACGAAGAACTTCTTCGCCCTCGGCCTGATGTTCTGGCTGTACGAGCGCTCGATGGAGCCGACGATCCGCTGGATCGAGGACAAGTTCAAGGCACGGCCGGTCGTCGCCGAGGCCAACACGCGGGCCCTCAAGGCCGGCTACGCCTTCGGCGAGACGACCGAGATCTTCCACACGCACTACCGGGTCAAGCCCGCCCAGCTGCCGCCGGGCACGTATCGGAACATCACCGGCAACGAGGCGACGGCGCTCGGGTTCCTGGCCGCCTCGAAGCTGGCCGGCCGGCCGCTCTTCTACGGCAGCTATCCGATCACTCCGGCCAGCGACATCCTCCACCAGCTCTCGACCTACAAGGCCTTCGGCCTCAAGACGTTCCAGGCGGAGGACGAGATCGCGGCCATCGGCGCCGCCATCGGGGCCAGCTACGGCGGCGCGCTCGGCATGACGGCCTCGTCCGGGCCGGGCATCGCGCTCAAGACCGAGGCGATGGGGCTCGCGGTCATGGTCGAGCTGCCGCTCGTCGTCATCGACGTCCAGCGCGCCGGTCCGTCCACCGGCATGCCGACGAAGAACGAACAGGCCGATCTCCTCCAGGTCATGTTCGGACGCAACTCCGACTCGCCCATCCCGATCGTGGCCCCGGCGACGCCGGGCGAGTGCTTCGACATGGCCATCGAGGCGTGGCGCCTCGCGCTCAAGTACATGACGCCGGTCGCGTTCCTCTCCGACGCGTTCCTGGCGACCGGCTCCGAACCGTGGAAGATCCCGGACATCGCGACCCTGCCCGACATCGGGGTCGACAACGCCGTGCGCGGCGAGGGTCCGTTCCAGCCGTACCGGCGCGACCCGCACACGCTCGCCCGGCCGTGGGCGGTCCCGGGCACGGCCGGCCTCGAGCACCGCATCGGCGGCCTGGAGAAGGCCGACGGGACGGGCAACGTCAGCTACGACCCGGATAACCACCACAAGATGCAGCTCCTGCGCTCGGCCAAGGTGGCCGGCATCGCCGGCGACATCGAGCCGCTCGAGGTGTTCGGTCCGGCGTCGGGAGAGCTGCTCATCCTCGGCTGGGGCTCCACGTACGGGGCGATCCGCTCGGCGGTCGAGAAGTTGCAGGCCGATGGCAAGTCCGTCGCGCATGCCCACCTCCGGCACCTCAACCCGTTCCCCGCGAACACCGAATCGGTCCTCCGCTCGTACCGGCGGGTGCTCATCCCGGAGGTCAACCTGGGCCAGCTCCTGATGCTGGTTCGCGCTCGCTATCTCATCGATGCCGTCGGCTACGACCGGGTGCGGGGCAAGCCATTCCGCATCGCGGAGATCGCAGCCGAGGCCGAGCGCCTCCTCGCGGAGCTCGCAACGACATGACCGATCCCGTCGCGACCAACGGCGCCAATCCGACGACCGCGGCCACAGGCCAGCCGCCGCTGAGCCCCGAGAACGCCGCCGTCATCGCCCTGACCCGCAAGGACTTCGTGTCGGACCAGGAGGTCCGCTGGTGCCCCGGCTGTGGCGACTACTCGATCCTGGCCCAGACGCAGAAGGTGATGCCGGACTTCGGCTACCCGCGCGAGAACATCGTGTTCATCTCGGGTATCGGCTGCTCCGGTCGCCTGCCGTACTACATGAACACCTTCGGGTTCCACACGATCCACGGCCGGGCGCCGACGCTCGCGACGGGCCTCAAGGCGTCGCGGCCCGACCTGATGGTCTGGGTCATCACGGGCGACGGCGACGCGCTCTCGATCGGTGGCAACCACGTGCTGCACTCGATGCGCCGCAACGTCGACATCAAGCTCGTGATGTTCAACAACCGCATCTACGGGCTGACGAAGGGCCAGGCCTCGCCGACCTCCGAGATGGGCAAGCGCACGAAGTCGACGCCGATGGGCACGGTCGACACGCCGATCCAGCCGCTGACCGTCGCGCTCGCGGCCGAGGCGTCGTTCGTCGCCCGGAGCGTCGTGTCGCACACCGAG
>DATBKB010000112.1:0-13963 GCA_036556145.1 Candidatus Limnocylindrales bacterium
GATGTCGAAGCCGAGGACCGGGATCTGGTCGAGGGGCGGCTGCTGGATGTTTCCGTTCGGCGCGCGGTCTATCCCGGTGAGACCGACGACGAGCTTCCAGACCTGGCCTTGCGGCAGCACGACACGCGTGTGGTAGCACCGCCCGGTGTCGCACTCGATCGTTCCTTCGAGGCGGACGTCGGTCTCCGGGTCGTCGGCGAGGTCGAGAAGCACGGCCGGGACGTTCGGCGCGGGACCACCGCCTCCGCCGAAGAGCATCAGCGGCAGCGCGCCGACCATCGGCGTCTTCATCCAGCGGCCGTTCGATGAGGTCGCAAAGAGGAAGCCGTCGGCGACGATGACGCCGAACTGACCGGTGCCGTCCCTGGCTGCGCCGGTGGCGCTCACCTCGCCGGCGGCGACGTCGACAACCGCATCGACGGCGCCGCCTTGCGGCGCCTGCTGGCTGCTGTCGCGGAGCTCGGCGTCGAGACGGACTCGCATCGTTCGGAGGCCGGACGTCGCCTGGATCGTCCTCACGATGATCACCCGCGGATCCGTCAGCTCGGGCTGGCTCGCCGGCGGACCGCAGGCCGCGACGGTCAGGACGATGAGAGCGGCCGTCACGAAGCGGATTGACGCGCTTCGGCTTCGCCGCCATGGTCCCGGCATGGTGATTCGCGACCTGCGACCGGCCGACCTGCCGGCGGCCGAGCGATTCGTCGCCGAGGGACTCGGCGGGCGGCGCCAGGCGCGCCGGGGGGAGCTCATCGACGTGCTCGATCGGCCTGGACTGCTCGCCGTCGACGGGGAGGCGATCATCGGCATCCTCACGTACGATCCCGGGCCCTCGGAGTGTGAGCTGGTCGCGCTCGTCGCGGAGCCACGCCGCCGAGGGGCCGGCTCCGCGCTGGTGGCCGAGCTGCGGGCCCGTGTGCCCGATCGGCCGATCTGGTTGGTCACGACGAACGACAACGTCGACGCGTTGCGGTTCTACCAGCGGCGAGGGTTCCGGCTGCGGGCGTTGCGACCCGGCGCCGTCGACGAGGCGCGCCGGACGCTGAAGCCCGCGATCCCGCCGACCGGCGACCACGGCATCCCGCTGCGCGACGAGATCGAGCTCCTGTGGTCACCCGACGACCCGGTCAGATGACGCGCTCGGCGCGGAGTCGCTCGACCTCGTCCTCGGCGTAGCCCAGCTCGTCGAGGATCTCGTCGGCCTGCTCCCCGGCGAGCGGCGGCGGGATCCGGATCGCCGGGGCCGTGCCGGCGATCCGGAACGGGCTCGCGACCTGGTCGACCCGCCCGAGCCGCGGGTGCTCCAGCCTGACCCGCGAGCCGCGAGCCACGGCCTGCGGCGCGGCGAACGCGGCCGCGACGTCGTTGATCGGCCCGCACGGCACCTCGGCCGCGTCGAGCCGTCGAAGCCACTCGACGGACGGCCGCGCCGCGAACCGTTCAGCGAGGAGCGGGCGGAGCTCCGTACGGTGCTCGACTCGGTCCCCGTTCGTCGCGAAGCGCCGGTCGTCCGCGAGCGCGGCGACGTCGAGCGCCTTGCACAACCGTCGCCACTGCCGCTCGCTGCCGACGGCGACGGCGATCTCGCCGTCGGCCGTCTCGAACGTCTCGTACGGGACGATGTTCGGGTGGGCGTTGCCGTGCCGGCCCGGGGCCCGGCCCGTGACGAACGCGTTCTGGGCCTGGTTGACGAGGATCGCCAGCGTCGCCTCGAGGATCGAGACGTCGATCCGCCGACCCCGGCCGACCGAGCGGCCGCCCTCGCGCTCGCGTTCGCGACCGACGAGCGCGCCGAGCACGGCCACCGCCCCGAACAGCCCCGCGGCGACGTCGCTGATCGCGACACCCACCTTCGTCGCCCGGCCGCCGTCCGACGACGGCGCCCCGGTGATCGACATCAACCCGCCGACCGCCTGGGCGACGAAGTCGTAGCCCGGCTTCGCCGCATCCGGCCCGTCGGGACCGTAGCCGCTGATCGCGAGATGCACGAGCCGGTCGTTGAGCGCCTCGAGCGCGGCGTCGTCGAAGCCGAGCCTGGCGAACGCGCCGGCCCGGAAGTTCTCGACGAGGATGTCGGCACGCTCGATGAGGCGCCGCAGGATGCGGCGGCCCTCGTCCCGGCCCAGGTCGACCCGGATGCTGCGCTTGTTCCGGTTGACCGCCAGGTAGTACGCGGCGGTTCGAGTGCCGTCCGCCTCGGAGCCGACCCACGGCGGGCCCCAGCCGCGGGTCGCGTCGCCCTCGGGCGGCTCGACCTTCACGACGTCCGCCCCGAGGTCGCCGAGGAGCATCGTGCAGTACGGTCCGGCGAGGACCGTCGAGCAGTCCGCGACGAGAAGGCCCGCGAGCGGGCCGCGCGACGGCTGGGTCGCCATGGCGGCGATGGTAGCCCTCGTATCCTGTGGCGATGATCCCGCCGCGCTGGGTATACCGGGTCGGTTGGATGGTCCACCGGACGGTCTACGCGGTGAGCCTCCACCGGCTTGGAACGGCGAAGCCGCGACCGGGTCGCCTCGGGACGCTGTTCCTCGAGACCGCCGGGCGGACGACCGGCATCATCCGCCACAACGCGCTCGGCTACGTCGAGGACGGACCGAACCTCGTCGTCGTCGCGACGAACGCCGGCGCGCCGACGGATCCGGCCTGGTGGCGGAACCTCGAGGCGCGGCCGGACGCGTGGGTCGAGATCGGTCCCCGTCGCGTGGCCGTGCACGCCCGGGCCGCGACCGGCGTCGAGCGCGAGCGGCTGTGGGACCGGTTCGTCGCCGCGAATCCGCGCTACGGCGAGTACGAGCGCGCGACCTCTCGCGCCATTCCCGTCGTCGTCCTGGAACCACGCCCCGGCTGACGTCGCGCGCCCCCGACCGCGGGTACGATCCGGCCGTGCCGGCGAAGCGCCGATTCACGCTCATGACGGTCCATGCCCATCCCGACGACGAGACGATCGGGACCGGCGGGACGATGGCTCGCGCGATTCGTGACGGCCACCGCGTCGTCCTCGTCACGTGCACCCGCGGCGAGCTCGGCGAGATCGTCGTCAAGGAGATGGACACGCCGGACAACCACCGGCGTCTCGGCGAGATCCGGGCCGCGGAGCTCGAGGCGGCGATGGGCGAGCTCGGCGTGACGGAGTGGGAGAACCTTGGCTACCGCGACTCGGACATGATGGGCCGCGCCGGGAACCGCGACCCCCGCTCCTTCTGGCAGGCCGACCTCGACGAGGCCGCGCGCCGCCTCACCTGGCTCATCCGCAGCCATCGCCCCGACGTCGTCACGACCTACAACGAGTTCGGCGGCTACGGCCATCCCGACCACATCCGGACCCACGACGTCGTCGTTCGGGCGTTCCCGCGCGCCGGCGACCCGGCGTGGTATCCGGAGCAGCTCGCCCCGGAGCACGGCGAGACGGGCGCAGCCGCTGCGGACGGCGGCCTCGCGCCGTGGGCACCGTCGAAGCTCTACGAGCAGGCGATCCCCGTGTCGGTGCGGCAGCGGATGGCGGACAAGCTCCACGAGCTCGGCCGGCGCTCGTGGTGGGAGCCGCCGGAGGACGCGACGCCTGGGCAACGCGCGGAGTTCGAGGCCTACGTCGCGAAGATGCTCGTCCCCGACGTGTCGATCACCACTCGCGTCGACGTCTCCGACGTCCTCGACGCGAAATGGAAGGCGCTCCGCCGCCACGTGACGCAGATGGCGCCGGACAACCCGTTCATCCAGTTCGGGATCGACGGCTGGCGCGAGTTCTGGGCGCAGGAGACGTACATCCTGCGCGAGTCACGGGTGAAATCGAAGCTGCCGGAGACGGACCTCTTCGCCGGCCTGTCCTGACCGCTACCAGCTGACCGCTACCAGTCGAGCAGGCCCTTCGACGCCGACCAGACCTGGTTCATCACGATCTTCCCGTCCGCATCGGGATCCATGAAGTTCGGCTGGGCGCGGTCGAGGATGATGTGCGGCCGCATCCGGATCTGCCGCAGGTCGGTGCCGACGAACGTCAGCTCGAGAGTCATCCCCTCCATCGTTGGCTCGGACCAGACCTGGTCGAAGACGAAGTTGCCGAGCGCGTACCAGATCGGCTTGCCCTCGTACTCCTCCATCGCCGCCGCCCAGTGGGCGTGGTTGCCGATGACCATGTCGGCGCCCGCGTCGATCGCGGCCCGCGCGAGCCGCTGCTGCCCGGCGAAGGGGGTCGCGTCGTACTCGACGCCCCAGTGCGGGAAGACGATGACGAGGTCGGCGCCGGCCTTGCGGGCCGCGGCGACGTCGTCGCGAACGGCCGCGGCCGTCAACTGGGCGCTTCCCGCGCGCGTCGCCGACGCCGCGTAGTACTTCGCGATCGTGTCGTAGCTCAGGACGGCGATCTCCACGCCGCCGGCTTCGAGCATCGCCGGCCGCCGCGCGTCGGCGAGGGTCGCGCCGGCGCCGCTCGAGGCGATGCCGCGCTTCTCGAGGTTCTCGATCGTCTGGACGATGCCGGCCGCGCCGGCGTCGCGGATGTGGTTGTTGCCGAGCCCGACGTAATCGATGCCCGCGTTACGCAGGCCGTCGATGAGCTTCGGGTCGGCCGAGAAGACGGTCCCGCTCGTGTGCCAGCGGAAGCGGTTCGGCGCGGGGTTCTCGAAGTTCGCGATCGCGAGGTCCGCGCCCTCGAGAAGCGCCCGCACCGCGCCGGCATTCCCGGTCCGCGCGGTCTTCGGCACGCGCCAGCCGAACGCCGAGCAGCAGACGCGGCCGGTGATCCGGGCGGTGCCGCCGTCGAACGGGAAGTCGACGCCCTTGCCGTCGACCTTCACGGTCTTCGCGACGCCGCGGTCGAGCATGATGTCGCCGCCGGCAATGAGCGTCCACGCCGCGGCCGGGTCGTAGGCGGCCGCCCCGCCGGCGGGCGCGGCCGAAGCCGGCAGGCGAGCCATCAGCGGCCACTCCGCGAGGCCCGCCACGCGGTCGACGCCGAACAGGGCGTCGCGGCCCCAGGCCAGCGCCCGAACCGATTCGTCGACGTCGGCGGCGCGCAGGAAGGCGAGCCGCTTGCGGTTGGTCGCGAGGTCCGTTGCGAGCGTCACGGCGTCAGGCGCGAGGACGAGCCGTCGGGGCCCGGCCGGCCGGCTGACGCCGAGCGCCGCGAACACGCCGTCGGCGTCGGCGCCGACGACCTCGAGGGCGTCGTAGCGGCCGCTCGTCCCGTCGAGCACGGATCGGACCTCGGCCAGCGTCGTCGAGTCGACCCGGGTCCGGAAGTGGACGACCGGGACGATGGCCACGTCCGCCAGGGCCGGGGTGGGGGTCGCCGTCGGAGCGACCGGCTGGGCCGGCGACGGCTTCACCGCCGGTGCCGGCGGGAGCGCCGGCCCGGCCGGGCCGGCCGACGGGAGGGGCGACCCGGAGATCCGGCCAACCTCCGAGGCCGGCAGCGCCCCGAGGACCGCGCCGAACGCGAGGGCGATCGCGATGGCGCCGGCCCCGAACGCGCCGGCCAGGGAGGCTCGTTTCACCGTGCGGATTGTGCCATCTGGGCAGAGGAACGCCCCGTTCGGGCGGGCGAACGGGGCGTTGGAGAAAGCGTCGATGATGGCGGACCCGACCGGATTCGAACCGGCGATCTCCAGCGTGACAGGCTGGCATGTTGGGCCGCTACACCACGGGTCCAGTCGCGGCGAGGGCCGAGGATAGCAGGAGCGTTCGGCCTTGTCAGCCGAGCGCCCGGCGGGCCGGAGCGCCTCGGTTCAGCGGTTGATCGCGGCGTCGTCCACGAGCAGCGGCCACTCCGAACCCAGCCTGTCGTACCTTGCCCGCACGACTCCCGAGCTGCCGTCGAGGACCGCGACCGAGGCCTCGGACGATCCGGACGCGGACCTCGTCAGCGTGCCGACGACGACGTCCCGACCGTTCGGCGCGATCGCGATCGAGACCACGTCGGGCTCAACCGACCACCGGCCCAGGAGCGCGAGGTCGGTCCGATCGAGGGCGAGGACCAGGCTCGCCTCGCCGGGATTCTCGAAGCCATCACCGGACATCGCCACGACGTAGAGACGATCCGCGGTGAGGGCGAGCCCGGGCTCGAGGAGGATCTTTGCGAGAGCGGCCGGGGCGATCCAGTTCGACGCGGCGCGGACGAGACGTTCCAGCGGCGATCGAGCCGCGGTCGGGGTCTCGATCTTCGTCGCGGCTTCCACGCGCATCGCGGCAAGGTCGACCCGCGCCGCGCGATGAGTGAACGGATCCCAGAGGAACAGCGTCGACGAGCGTTCGTCGAGGAGCTGCATCGGATAGGCACCCTGCAGGCTCTCGTGGAGGTCGAGCTCGCTCATCCGGCCGGTCGGAATGTCGACCTTCCGGACGAAACCCTCGGTGCCCGCCGGGCCGTGGCAGATGGCGACGACGGTGTCGGCGTCGAGGAGGCGCGGTCCGGCGTCCAGACAGCGACCGTCGGACCGGTCACCGGACAGACCGATGCCGGGGACCGGCTCCAGGCCGCCGACTGTCATGCCATCGATCCGGGCAACGAAGTGCCGGTCATCGACCGCCGCCACCTGGTTGTAGCCGGCAGCGCTGACGAGGATTCGCGAGCCGTTTTGGGAGAAGCCGATCGTCAGCCACGTTCCAACGCCCCGGACCGCCTTCAGTGGGTCGACGGCGATCGTCTGGAGAACCGTCGCCCGCGCCGGATCCACGACAAGCAGCGACCGCTCGAAGGTCTCCGCGCCCCGCACCGTGAGGCCCACAGCGAGGAGACGGCCGTTGGGCGACAGGGCGGCCGTCGTGACCACCGTCTCGGACTGGTCGTTCGTGCTTCGCGTGGCGTCCCAGCGCCCCCTCACCGTGGTGAGCTCGCGCGCGTCGGAAACGCCCTGGCCGTCGATCCTGCCGAGCGAGACCTTGACGACCTCGCCGCCCTCGACACGCGTGACCTCGGTGCACACGCAGATGAAGGTTCCATTCGGCAGGCGCAGGACCTTGTCCCGCCAGTCGTGCGTGCCGATCGCTCGACCCACGTCCCCGGTGCGAAGGTCGAGCCCGCGGAGGTCGCTGCCGGACCGGAGCCAGACGGTGCCCGTCGGCCGCGGGCCGACGGGCGTGGATGCCGGCCCCGACCGTTGCGCCGCCCCGGCCGGAAGGGCCCCGATCGCCTCGTCGCGGGGTCCTGTCGCGATCCGAGCTGCGCCAAGCCAGGCGGCGATGGCTCCCAGGACGGCGAGCCACACGGCCAGCCCGATCCGGGACCGCCGACCGCGGCCGACGCGCGTGACCGCGAAGGTGGCGTCTTCGCTCATGCCACCCGTACACCGGTCCGGCGGGTCCGGTTCCCCGGTCGACCTATACTCGGCGGCCCATGGCTCAGCCCGTCATCGACCTCCGCTCCGACACCGTCACGAAGCCCTCGCCCGAGATGCGCCGGGCGATGGCCGAGGCCGAGGTCGGTGACGACGTCTTCGGCGACGACCCGACCGTCAACGCGCTCGAGGAGCGCGCCGGGGAGCTGCTCGGCAAGGAGGCGGCGGTCTTCGTCGCAAGCGGCACGATGGGCAACCTCGTCTCGCAGCTCGCCCACCTGTCCCGCGGCCAGGAGACGATCGCCGGCCGCGAGCATCACGTCGTCGTTCACGAGGCGGCCGGCCACGCCGTCATCGTCGGCACGAGCATCCGGACGCTC
This sequence comes from Candidatus Limnocylindrales bacterium, assembly GCA_036556145.1. GTDB lineage: Bacteria > Chloroflexota > Limnocylindria > Limnocylindrales > CSP1-4 > JACDAV01. The sequence goes on from DATBKB010000112.1 coordinate 7,649, forward strand.
TCCGAGCGAGCCGACGGCACGCTCGATCCGGCCGAGGTCGCCGACGCGTTCCGCGATCCGACCGATCCGCACGAGCCGATCACCGGCCTCATCGCGCTCGAGAACACCCATGCCCAGTCGATGGCGCAGCCGCTCACGCCGGCCTACACCGCGACGATCGCGGCGATCGCCCACGAGCGCGGCATCCCACTCCACATCGACGGAGCGCGGATCTGGAACGCCGCGGTCGCGCTCGGGGTGAGCGGCCGGGAGCTCGCCGCGCCGGCCGACAGCGTCACGTTCTGCCTGTCGAAGGGGCTCGCCTGCCCGGTCGGGTCGGTGGTCGTCGGCGGCCGCGAGTTCATCGCGCGCGCGCGCCGTGCTCGCAAGCTCGTCGGTGGCGGGATGCGACAGGCGGGGATCCTCGCCGCGGCCGGCCTCGTCGCGCTTCGCGACGGCGACGCGGGCATGATCGATCGCCTGGCCGAGGACCATGCCAACGCCCGCCGGCTCGCGGAGGGACTCGCCGGCCTCGACGGCATCACCTCGCCGGGCGGGATCCTGCAGCCGACGGCCGGCCGGCTCGATCCCGATCGCGTCCGGACGAACTTCGTCGTCTTCCGCGTCGATCGCGACCGGGCGGCGTTCCTCGCGGCGCTGCAGGCGCGAGGCATCCTGATGATCGAGTTCCCGCACGGCACGATCCGGGCGGTGACGCACTACGGCATCTCCGCCGGAGACATCGACCGCACGATCGCCGCAACCGCCGAAGCGCTGGCCGAGAGCGGCGGGCGCCGTGCCGGCCAGACCGGCAGTCGATCCCACGTCGGCGCCGCGCCGGCCTGATCGATCGCACGCCGAGAACGAGGAGGAGCACGTGACGATCCCCGCGCCCGAGGTCGAGCTCACCCGCCCCGCGCCGAGCGCGGCACCAGGTCCGCGCGATGGCGACTTCTACGACCTCGTCGAGTCGCGGTTCCGCCGGATCGTCCGCGAGAACCCGGTCGTCGCGACGTACCTCGGCATCCACACCGAGGACGACCGCTGGGGGGACGGCAGCCGCGACCAGGTCCTCGGCGAGCTCGAGGCGGACAAGCGCCACCTCGCGGCCGTCGAGGCGATCGACGCCGGCGACCTGTCCGCCGAGGCCGCCCTCGAGCGCGAGCTCGAGCTTCATAACCTCCGCCAGGACGTCTTCCGGACCGAGGTCATCAGGACGTGGGAGCGCCGCTCGACCGCGCTCGACGCGGTCGGCGACGGCCTTTTCCTGCTGTTCGCCCGCGACTTCGCGCCGCTGCAGGATCGCCTCGGTTCGATCGCCGCTCGCCTCGAGGCCATCCCGGCCTACCTCGACGAGCACCGGACCCGGCCGGCGGGACCGCAGGTGCGGCTCTGGCAGCGCCTCGAGATCGAGGCAGCGGCCGATCTCCCGTCGTTCATCGACGAGATCATCGCGGCGGGCCGCGGCGCGCTCCCGGATCGGGAGCAGCGCCGGCTCGAGACGGCCGCCGACGGTGCCCGACGCGCGATCGCCGAGTACGGCACGTGGCTCGAGGCGTCGCTCGCCAAGGGCACCGACGAATGGGCGCTCGGTCGCGAGCGCTACGACCGGCTCGTCGACCTGCGCGCGTTCGACGGCCTCGACTCCGATGCCATCCTCGAGATCGGCCACCAGCAGCTCGCCGAAAACAAGGCCGCGCGCGTCGCCGCCGCCAGGGAGATCGACGCGAAGGCCTCCGAGGCCGAGGTCATCGATCGGATCAAGAGCGACCACCCGGCCACGTTCGAGGACGCGCTCCAGGCCTACCGCGACGTGATGTTCCGGGCCCGCCAGCACCTCATCGACCGCGACATCGTCACGGTCCCCGACGACGAGCGGATCGAGGTCGTCCCGACGCCCGACTACCTCCGCAACGTCGTGCCGTTCGCCGCCTACTTCGAGCCGCCGAAGTTCGACGCCAACCCATCCGGGATCTACATCGTCACGCCGTCCGTCAACGACGACCCGAACGCGATGCGCGAGCACAACTTCAGCTCGATCAGCAACACGAGCATCCACGAGGCGTACCCGGGCCACCACCTCCAGCTCTCGGTGGCGACGCGGCACCCGAGCCTGACCCGGATCCTCATCGACGCGCCGGAGTTCGTCGAAGGCTGGGGGATGTACTCCGAGCAGATGATGCGCGAGCAGGGCTTCGACGACGCCCCGAACTTCCGGCTCAACATGTACACCGACGCGATCTGGCGGGCGTGCCGGATCATCCTCGACATCCGGATGCACCGCGGCGAGGTCGACGTCGAGGAGGCGGTGCGCTTCCTCGTCGCCGAGACGAGCTTCGAGGAGCCGAACGCCCGGGCCGAGGTCAACCGCTACACCTACACGCCGACCTACCAGCTGTCGTACCTGCTGGGCAAGGTGCTCCTGCTCCAGCTGCGGGCCGACGAGCAGCGCCGGCTCGGCAAGCGGTTCAGCCTGCGGGCGTTCCACGACACGCTGCTGCGCAACGCGTCGCTGCCGATCAGCTTCCACCGGCGGCTGCTGGCCGCAGACGGCCGCTGACGGCGGGCATGCAGGTCATCCCCGCGATCGACGTCCAGGGCGGCCGATCGCGCGTCGTGTTCTGGCCCGGCGCGTCGGCCGGCATCGGCGCGCCGACCGATCGGCCCGACCGGATCGCCGCGCGGTTCGTTGAGCTGGGGGCACCGCTCGTCCACGTGGTCGACGTCGACGGCGCGCGGCTCGGCCGGCCCGGCAACCTCGACGCGATCGGTGCGATCGCGTCGCGGGTCGCCGTGCCGATCCAGGTGGCGGGCGGGCTCGAGGGCGCGGACCAGATCCGGCTCGCGTTCGCGGCCGGGGCGACGCGGGTCGTGCTGGGAGCGGCGATCGCGGACGACCTGGGCCTGTTGCGAGCCTGCCTCGCGGTCGCCGGCGACTGGCTGGCCGTCGGGCTCGACGCCCGGCCCGATCGGATCGCGGCGTTTCCGTGGCGACGACCCGCGCCGCCGACGCTCGATTCGCTCGTCGGGGAGCTCGCAGGTGTCGGGGTGCGGCGGGTCGTGCTCGGCCATGGCGGCGACGCGCCGGACGCCGCGCCGCTTGGCGGCCTGGCTCGGACGCACGACGTCGAGGTGCTGGTCGCCGGCGGCGCGACCGAGCTCGATGCACTCCGCCGGCTGCGGGACGCGGGAGTCGCGGGCGTGATCCTGGGCGAGGCCCTGCTGTCGGGGTCGATCGACTTTCCCGCCGCGCTCGAGGCGGCCGCGTGAGGCTCGTCCGGTCGCTCGTGGTCCTCGCCGCCGTTGCGGTCGTCGCGGGGTGCTCGACCAGCGGTTCGGGGGCGAGCCCGTCGCCCACAGCCGATGCGTTCCAGCCCGCGTGCCCGACGTCGCAACCGCCGCCGCTCCCGGCCGGCGAGACCCGAACCGTCACGATCGAGACGGAGAAGGGCCGCATCGTCGTCCGCGTCGAGGGCGCCCTGTCGCCGATCGCCGCCGGGAACTTCGTGGCGCTCGCCGGCTGCGGCTTCTACGACGGCGTCGTCTTCCACCGTGTCGTGCCCGGGTTCGTCATCCAGGGCGGCGACCCGAGCGGCAACGGCACCGGCGGCCCGGGCTACACGATCCAGGACGAGCCGGTGACGTCGGTCTATCGCCGCGGGACGCTGGCGATGGCGCGGACCCGCGAGCCGAACTCGCAGGGCTCCCAGTTCTTCATCGTCCTCGACGACTCCGCCGCCGCCAACGGCCTGGCGGACGCCAACACCTACGCGATCTTCGGCCAGGTCACCGAGGGCATGGACGTCGTCGACGCGATTGCCGCCGCGGCCGATGCGCAGCTACCCAGCGACCCGGTCGTGATGACGAAGGTCACCGTCGGGCCTTGAGCCGACGCGCCGCGCCGCCGCGGACCGAAAGACAGGAGGAATCCCGATGACGAGAGCCACGATCGCCACCGACAAGGGCGACATCGAGGTCGAGCTCGACACCGAGAATGCGCCAAAGGCCACGAAAAACTTCGTGGACCTCGCGAAGAAGGGCTATTACGACGGCGTCATCTTCCACCGGGTCATCCCCGGCTTCGTCATCCAGGGCGGGGACGGCCAGTACGGCAAGAAGGCGAAGCTCGACACCGGCCGGGTCGGGACGGGCGGCCCCGGCTACAAGTTCGAGGACGAGCCGGTCAAGGGCGAGTACCGGCGGGGCGCTCTGGCGATGGCCAACGCCGGCCCGAATACGAACGGAAGCCAGTTCTTCATCTGCCACCAGGACCTGACCGGGCGGCTCCCCAAGAACTACACCCTGTTCGGCCAGGTCACCCGTGGGCTCGAGGTGGTCGACGCCATCGCGGCCGGCCGGACCGGGCCCGGGGATCGGCCCCTGGAGCCGGTCGCCATGACCGGGGTGACCGTCCACGAGGATTAAGCCCGGCTTGCTCCCCGCAGACGAAAGATTAAGGAATTTACACCATGCCTTGCGACAAAACCCTTGGATTCCCGTGTGCGGAGGGGTAGAGTAACGGGGCTGCAACGCGCAGTCGGAAGCTGCCCCAGCGACAAGGTCATGGGTAGGTAGGGTCAGGGTAGTCGGTGCAGCCGACGTGATAGATGCCCTTGACGCGTGGCAGAAACGTCCGCCTCGGCGGATGCTTTCACCGGGACAGCAACGAAGCGGCTCCTTCGGGAGCCGCTTCGGTTTTTCCGGCTGATTTCGCTCCCTCGGCTGCTTTGTCCTGCCCAAGCACCCGTGCCAGGCGCGCCGGCGCGGCTCACCCGCCGCGGCACCGGGTGCGTATCTGGACCTCTGTGCCTGCGCAGGGCGGGCGGTTCGGGGCGCGGGCCCGGCCCCCCTTCGTACCCCTCGTAGACTGCTCGGCATGAGCGCCACGAGCGTCGCAGTACCGGCGAGACCTGGCCGGGACCCTCGTCGCCTCCAGCGGCTCGGGGCCGTTCTCGGGTTCGCCGGCCTGGCCGAAGCCATCGCGATCGCCGTCCTCGGCTCCGCCGGAAACGCCGATTTCGTGCTCGAGGCGAACCTGCCGACGCTCGGGTTCCTCGCCTCGATCGTCCTGTTCCCCGCCGTCGGCGGGCTGATCGTCCAGCGCCGGCCGCTGAGTCGGGTCGCCTGGCTGCTGATCTTCATCGGGATCGGGCTGGGCATCGGGCTCGTGCTCTTCGGCTACGGCGCGCTCGTCCGTTCCCCGATGGCGCTCCTTCTCGCCCAGCTGTTCTTCGTCCCGATCCCCGCGCCCGCGATCACGTGGCTGCTGCTCGTCTTCCCGGACGACCGGCTGATCGGGCCGCGCTGGCGCCTTGTCGGGACCGCCAGTGCCCTCGGCGGCGCCCTCTACGGGCTCGGCAGCCTCGCCCGGCCCGGCCTCATCGACCCAGAGGCGACCGTCCGGGCCGTCAACCCGCTCGCCGGTCCCGAGGCCTGGGCCGCGGCGGCCGAGATCGCGATCAACGCCGGCAACACGATGGTCGTGCTGTCGCTCCTGCTCGCCGCGGGGTCGCAGTTCATTCGGTATCGGAGCGCGGGACCCGTCGAGCGAGCCCAGATCCGCTGGATCGCCCTCGTGGCGGCGCTGGCCGCGCCGACGCTGGCGGTCTCGGCCCTCCAGGCCGGGCCGGTGAGCGACCTCGCGTTCGGGCTCGGGATGGTCTTCCTCGCCTGCATGCCGCTCGCGATCGGCGTCGCGATCACGCGGTATCACCTGTACGACATCGATCGGCTCATCAACCGGACGCTCGTGTATGGCTCGCTCACCGCGATCCTCGCGGGCGTGTTCACCGCAGCCGTCGGCCTGGCCCAGCGGATGTTCGTCGCGATGACCGGGGAGACGTCCGACGCCGCGATCGTCATGACGACGCTGGTCGTGGCGACGCTCTACGCGCCGCTCCGGAAGCGGCTGGAGTCCGTCGTCGACGTGCGCTTCAAGTACGACGAGCGCCGCTTCGGCGGCTACCGCGACGAGGTCAAGCGGGTCCTGAGCATCGTCGAGCCGGGCCGGGCGGCGATGCGCCTGGCTTCCGAGTCGGTTCGCGAGCTCGGCGCGCGCGGCGCCGCCGTCGTGGATGCGGCAGGAAGACCGGTCGCCACGGCCGGCGAGTGGCCCGTCCCGCCGTCCGTCCGGCTCCCGGTTCCGGGCGCCGCCGGCGGGCTTGCCGCCCTCCTCGTCGGGGCGCGGGCCGACGGCCGGCCGCACGACCCGCGCGCGATCGCGGAGCTCGAGGAAATCGTTGCGCTCGTCGCCTCGGGGATGCGTCGCCCGGACTGACGGCGCGGTTCAGGCCATCGGCTGCGCGAGCGGCTCCGGTTCGGGTTGAGCCCCGGCTC
>DATBKB010000113.1:0-22229 GCA_036556145.1 Candidatus Limnocylindrales bacterium
TACCCGGTGAGCGTGTACTGCCCGTTGAGCAGGCCGATCAGCAGGACGTAGAAGACGGGCAGCGGCGGGACGCCGGACTCCGTGCTCGTGAGGTTCACGAACCGGGTGAAGACCTGGTCGAGCGGCGTGTGGTGCGGCGACAGGAAGAACAGGGCGATGAAGATGATCGCCACCCCGACGACGTGCCACCACACGGAGAGGTCGTTCAGCCGGGCGACGAGCTTGATGCCGAAGGTGTTCAGCAGGCCGTGGGCGAACAGGACCACTCCGAAGATCGCGACGGTGATCCAGGGCTCGGTCGTCGGCACATTGAACGCGATGTTCAGGTAGCCGTGGATGAAGAGGGCGAGGCCGAAGTCGATCCCGGCGGTCACCGCCACCTGGCCGATGAGGTTGAACCAGCCGGTGAACCAGGACCACGCCGGGGCGTTGCGCTTGGCGAGCTTGGCGGACCAGTAGTACAGCCCACCCGCGGTCGGATAGCTCGACGCCACCTCGGCCATGCCGAGGGCGACGAGTGTGACGAAGAAGCCCACGACGAGCCAGCCCAGGGTCATCTCGGCCGGGCCGCCGACCTTCATCCCGAAGGCGAACAGCGTGAGGCAGCCGGACAGGATCGAGATGATCGTGAACGAGACCGCGAAGTTCGAGAACGTGCGCATCCCGCGCCGCAGCTCCTGGGCATAGCCCAGGCGGTGCAGCTGTTCGACGTCGTTCGACGCCATGGTTTGAAACCCTCCCTCCGGGCGTTAGGATGGCCCCTCGCCGCGCATTACGCGACGGCGGGGTGGCGGTGTCAAGAGTCGTTCCGCGCCGCCGGGAGGGAGAGAGTGGGCGACCGCCTTGCCGGCAAGGTCACGATCGTGACCGGCGCCGGCTCGGGCATCGGGCGGGCGACGGCGATCCGCTTCGCCGAGGAGGGTGCGAAGGTCACCTGCGTCGACCTCGACGGCCCGGCGGTCGAAACGGTCGCCCGGGAGATCGGCAAGGCGGCCGTCGCCGTCCGGGCGGACGTCTCGGACCCGGTCGCGGTGAAGCGCTACACGGACGAGACGGCCGAGCGCTGGGGCGGCCTGCACGCGGTCTTCAACAACGCCGGGGTGAACATCCCCGGCGTCTTCCACGAGGTCCCCGACGAGGTCGTCGACCGGACCCTGAACGTCAACGTCAAGGGCTGCATCTACGGCTGCCGCTACGCGATCCCGCACATGCTCCGGGGCGGCGGCGGGTCGCTGATCAACACGAGCTCGGTGAACGGTCTCGTCGCCGAACCGTTTCTGGCCGTGTACGCGACCTCGAAGGGGGCGATCATCATGCTCTCGAAGGGGATCGCCCTCGACTACGCCAAGCAGGGCATCCGGTGCAACGCGATCGCGCCAGGCTGGGTCGACACGCCGATCAACTACGCCCACGCCGAGATGCTCGGCGGGCTGAAGGAGGTCTACGCGACAATCGACTCGTTCCAGCCGATTGGGCGACCTGGCGAGCCCAGGGAGATCGCCAATGTCGCGTTGTTCCTGGCGTCGGACGAGTCGTCGTTCGTAACGGGCAGCGTGCTCGTGGCGGACGGGGCCATGACCGCGAAATGAGGGCGAAGCGATGAGCGCCACGCCGACGAGGGCTGGCGGTTCCACGGGCGACGGACACGGAGCCCATCCGCCGCGGGTCGAGAAGGCCACCGGCAAGCACCCGCGCCTCGCCGAGCTCGAGGCGATGGTTCGCGACGGCCGGATCGACACGCTCGTCGTCGCGATCACCGACATGCAGGGACGGCTCATGGGCAAGCGCGTCCAGGCCGAGGCGTTCCTCAGCGGCGTCATCGACCACGGCGCCCACTTCTGCACGTACCTGCTCGGCACGGACATGGAGATGAACACGCCGGACGGCTACGCGCTGATGAACTGGGACACCGGCTACGGCGACTGGATCGCGGCGCCGGTCTGGGACTCGCTGCGGGTCCTGCCGTGGCTCGAGAAGACGGCGCTCGTGCTGGGCGACACGATCGACGAGGAGACCCACGAGGAGATCCCGATCTCGCCGCGCACGATCCTCAAGCGGCAGGTCGAGCGGGCGAAGTCGCTCGGCTTCGCGCTCAAGGCCGGCTCCGAGTTCGAGTTCTACGTCCTCAAGGACTCGTGGGAGGAGATGGCGAGCGCCGGCTGGTCGGTGCCGCGGCCGTTCGGCTACTACAACGAGGACTACCATCTGCTTCAGGCGACGAAGGCCGAGCCGCTCCACCGCCTGCTGCGCAACCAGATGACCGAGGCCCGCGTCCCGGTCGAGTTCTCGAAGGGCGAGGCGGCGCCGGGCCAGCACGAGGTCAACATCCGCTACGACCACGTCCTCGAGTCGGCGGATCGGAGCGTCATCTTCAAGCACGGGGCGAAGGAGATCGCCTACCTCAACGGCTGGGGCCTGACGTTCATGGCCAAGCCGGACCATCGCTGGACGGGCTCGTCCGGTCACCTCCACATGAGCGTCTGGGACGCCGACGGCGAGCAAACCCTCATGCACGATGAATCGGCCGGCCGTCCCTACGGCATGTCCGACACGATGGCGTGGTTCCTCGCCGGGATGATGGCGCTCTCCCGGGAGCTGGCGATCTTCATCGCGCCGTTCATCAACTCGTACAAGCGGTACGCATCGCTCTCGTGGGCACCGGTCAACGTCATCTGGGGCCGCGACAACCGGACGACCGGGTTCCGGATCGTCGGCCACGGTGCGGGCCTCCACATCGAGGACCGCTTCCCGGGCGGCGACATGAATGCCTACCTGACGTACGCGGCGATGATGGGCGCGGGACTCTGGGGCATCGAACAGAAGCTCGAGCCGCCGCCCGAGTTCAAGGGCAACGGCTACGTCGCGACCGGCGTGCCGCGGATGCCACGCGCGCTCTACGAGGCGATCGGCGAGCTCGAGAAGAGCAAAGCCGCCGTCGAGATCCTCGGCCAGGACGTCGTCGACCACTACCTCAACGCGGCGATCGTCGAGCAGCGGACGTACGACGCGATCGTCCACAACTGGGACCGCGAGCGGTACCTCGAACGCGGCTGACCCGGCCGCCGCGGAGCCGGACGCGACGAAACGGCCGGGCGCCCCCAGGTGCCCGGCCGTTGCAAGAAGGGGTTAGCGTCGCGCGTCCGCCCGGCGCAGCCGGAGGGACAGGACGAACGCCGCGGCCGCAGCGAGCGCGACGAGCAGCGCCGGAAGGACGCTGGTCGCGGGCGCGTCGCCGATCGGTGCCGCAGTCGACGTCGGCGGGAGCGACTCACCCGGCGCCTCGGCCGTCGCGTCGACGGCGACGAGCGCCTGGATCGCCTTCTCGCCGACCGGCGGGTTGGCCGCCGAGCCGATGGCGAAGACCGTGTAGGCCTTGCCTGCCTCGACCGTCACCGGATCGAGCTGGAGCGCCACGGTCTCCGAGCCCGCCAGCCGGACCTCGAGGTCGTAGCTGTCGGCCGGGATCGTGAGGTAGTCGGTCGGGTTGGGATACTCGAGCGCCTTGACGATCGCGTCGGCCGGGGCGGCCCGGTCGGGGGCGACGTCGACCTCAGGGGCGTCGGCGCTGAAGTGGACGACCCGAACCTGGGCGGCGTCAGCCGTGGGGGCCGGAGCGTCGGTGATGACCTGGGCGTCGATCGAGGCGACCGCATCGGTCGCGGCAACCGTGTATGACGTGCCGGCCGCGAACTCGAGCTCGGCGTCGATCACCGGTGAGCTGTCGGTGCCGGTCGCGTAGACCGCCACCTGGTGGCTGCCGGCGGGGATCGACAGGTAGTCGGAGATCGTCGCGAACGGCACGTTCGTCAGCGCGTCGACCTTCGTACCGTCGAGCCAGACGTCGACCGCCGGCGCGTCGGGCGATGCGTGGAGCACGCGGACGAGAGCCTCGTCGGCCGCGTTCGCGGGCATGACGGCCGCGGCGGCCAGCACGGCGGCCGCGGCAATCGAGCGAAAGAGCTTCATTCGATGGGTTCTCCTGCCTGAAAGTGGAATCGGTGGGTCAGGCGGCGGCGCGCTCGTCCGAGGCGATCCAGCGGACGAGGGTCGGCACAAGGGCGATCGCCGAGACACCGACGAGCGCGTAGACGACCGTCGAGATCACGTTCGTCTCGCCGAACGCATCGCCGGTCAGGGCCGCGACGAGGTCGAACTGGAACAGGCCGACGAGCAGCCAGTTGAGGCCGCCGACGATGACCAGCGTCAGGAACAGGGCGTTGAGGTAGCGCACGGATAGGCTCCTTCGGGTCCTCCGCCTCGGATCGTTTGTCCAAGGTCTGTCCAGACTATACGGACCATGTCCCGGGTTTGTCAAGGGATCTGTGCCCGCGCTATCCTTCGACGAACCATGTACACGATCAAGCAGGCAGCGGCTCGCTCCGGGGTCAGCGTCGACCTCCTTCGCGCGTGGGAGCGGCGCTACGGCGTGGTCTCGCCCGTTCGGACCGCCGCCGGCTACCGGCTCTACGACGAAGCGGCGATCGCCCGGCTCCGAGCGATGCGCGGTCTCGTGGACGCCGGCTGGTCGCCGAGCGCGGCGGCCGCCCGACTCTCCGACACCACCGACGCGGACATCGAGTCGCTCTCCGGGGCGCCGGCGCCATCGCCCTCGCCGGCCGGCTCGGACGAGGAGCTGGTCGGCCGCCTGGTGCGTGCGGCCGCCGTCCTCGACGCCGCCGCCGTCGAGCAGTTGCTCGACGAAGCTTTCGGCCGGGGCTCGTTCGAGCACGTCACCGAGCGGCTGGTGCTCCCGGCGCTCCGGGCGATCGGCGACGAGTGGGCGGCGGGGCGCCTCGACATCGCGGCCGAGCATGCCGCGAGCCACGCGGTCCTGCGGCGGCTGGCCGGCGCGTACGACGCGGCCGGTCGGCCGGCCGCGCCGCGCGGGGCGATCCTCGTCGGGCTGCCGCCCGGCGCGCGCCACGAGCTCGGGGCGCTCGCCTTCGCCGCCGCGGCGCGAAGGGCCGGTCTGCCGGTCCTGTACCTCGGTGCGGACCTGCCGGCAACCGACTGGGTCGAGGCGGCCCGGGAAACGAGCGCCCGGGCGGCCGTGATCGGCGCGCCGACCGGCGAGGACCGCGAGCCTGCCCGGCGCGTGGCGCGAGAGCTCCAGGCGGGGGTCCCCGATCTCGTGGTCGCATTTGGCGGTCGATCGGCGCCGAACGGCCGAACCCTCAGGCTGCCGGAGGGCCTTATCGAGGCGGTCGACGCACTTCGATCGTCGCTGCGCTGACGGCTGCCCTACGATCAGCCCGAACGAACGGAGGGAGGGTCGATCCGTGCGCCTGCGGGACAAGGTCGCGATCATCACCGGCGCCGGCGGCGGCATGGGCCGCGTCGCCGCGCAGACGTTCGCCCGCGAGGGCGCGAAGGTCGTCGTCGCGGAGTTCGGGGAGGCCGCCGGCAACGAGACCGTCAAGCTCGTGAAGCAGGCGGGCGGCGAGGCCTCCTTCGTGCGCGCCGACGTCTCGAGCGAGGCCGACGCGAAGGGCATGGTCGACCACGCGATGCAGGCCTTCGGCCGGGTCGACGTCCTCTACAACAACGCCGGCATCATGCCGGAGGCCGACCACTCGGTCGTGGACACCGACGTCGACACGTGGGACACCGTCATGGCCGTCAACGTGCGCGGCGTCTTCCTCGGCTGCAAGCACGCGATCCCGCGGATGATCGAAGGCGGCGGCGGGTCGATCATCAACATCGCCAGCTTCGTCGCGCTCCTCGGCTGCTCGGTGCCGCAGGACGCCTACACGGCCTCGAAGGGCGCGCTGCTGTCGCTGACCCGCAGCCTCGCGGTCCAGTTCGGACCGAAGGGCATCCGGACGAACGCCATCTGCCCCGGCCCTGTCGAGACGCCGTTGCTGATGGACTGGCTCGTGAAGGACGCCGAGGCAAAGCGGATCCGCCTCGCGCGCAACCCGACCGGCCGCTTCGGCAAGCCCCAGGAGATCGTCGACATGGCGCTCTACCTGGCGTCCGACGAGTCGCGCTGGACGAACGGCGCGTCGCTCGTCGTCGACGGCGGGATCTCGGTGAACTACTTCTGAGCCAAGGCTGAGCGGGGCCGCCGCCGGAGGAGGGGTGGCGACGGCCCCGTCCCGCATGGCGCGGCGCGCTAGTTCCTCAGTCGCCACACCCTGACGTAGTCGAACTCGGCCTCGAACCCGGATCCACCCATCGACACGAGCCCGATGCGAGCGCCATCGCCGAGGTCGTGGAGCCACGTGCCGCCACGCGTCCAGCGGACGCCATCGCGGCTCGTCCACGCCGTGTACGCCTCGTCGCCGCCGTAGGTGCCGCCGGGAGCGCCCCGCGGCGCCGCATGCCGGACGATTCGCAGCCACGTCCACTCGTTCGGTGCGCCGACCACGGTGTTGCCGTATCGCGGATAGCCCTCGGGGACGGGGAAGACCTCCTTCGCGAACTCGGTCTGCCGGGTGTTCCAGATCGAGACGTGGGCGAGCTTCACGAAGTTGTCGTCGTCGCCGTAGACGACGAGCCCGACCTGGACGTAGTTGAAGCAGCAGCCCTCGGGTGGCACCGTCAGGCGGACCTTCGTCTCGACGACGAAGTCGCCATCGGGCGCCTCCTCGACGAGGACCGAGGCGGTGTTGCTGCCCTCGTGGAGATCGGCGGCCTGGGTGGCCATCCGGAACACGCCCCCGGTTTCTGCCCATGTGCCGGCGGCGGGCTCGCGGATCCACGACCACTGGGGGCCGAGACGCCCGTCGCCGAACGTGTCGGAGAGGCGATCGATGCGGGCCCCCGGACGGTCGGCTCGCGCGAGCGTCACGCGGTGCTTCGTCCGATCGCCGGGCTGGGCGGCGGGTGCCGGCTGCCGCGAATCGGACGGGCCGCGCACCCCGTTGAGCGTGGGCCAGCCGTTCACCCAGTCGATCGCGTCGAGCAGCGCCGGACGCTTCGTGAAGCCGGTGGCGCCCTCGAAGTACGGGTCGTCGAGGTCGACCGCGTGGTAGATCGTCCACCACTGCCCGGCGAAGTCGCGGAAGACCGTGTTGTGCCCGGTCCCGACCCAGCGGTTGCCGTTCTGGGCGATCACGGGCGTCCCGCCGGCGCGGCCGTCGGTGGGGTCGGCCTCGTTCGGTCCTTCGTTGTCGTTCATCGACACGCCGTCGCGGTCGAGGAACGGCCCGAGCGGGCTCGTCGAGCGGCCGACGAAGACCGCGTACCCAGTGAGCGGGCCGCGGCAGCAATCGGTCGCCGACGCGAAGAGGTAGTAGTACGAGCCGCGCTTCTCGACCTCGGCACCCTCGTACTTGTTCGCGATCGCGACGTTCGTCTGGGTCGCCGGATCGGTCGTCAGGCCGGCCTCGTCGAGGACCCTGGCGCTGATGCCGCCGAAGTACGAGCCGTAGTAGAGGTAATCGGCGCCCGGCGTCCGGAGCACTTCCGGGTCGAAGACCCAGCGGCGCGAGTCCGGGCCGCAGCAATCCGCGCCATGGGGCTCGACGGCCGGGCTCGGCGAGTGGGTCCACGGGCCGAGCGGCGTCGGCCCGGTGGCGACACCGATCGCGCTCCCGCCACCGGGCAGCGTCGTGTCCGTGACCGTGTAGAAGAGGTGGTACGAGCCCGTCTCCGGGTAGTAGGCGATCTCGGGCGCCCAGAGGCCGGCGTCGGCGCGGGCGTAGGCCGGCCGATTGCCGGCAAAGGCCTCCCCTTCGTACCGCCAGTTGACGAGATCGCGCGACGAGAAGGTCGGGATCTGGCGGAAGACGAACCCGCCCGATTCGTTGCGATCGTTGTCGTTCAGCGGGTCCGATGTGCAGTACATGTACCAGCGCCGCTCGCCCTCCTGGCCGTAGATGACGGTCGGGTCGGCACAGCTCTCGACGACGCCGATGCCCGGCGCCACCGGCCGGAGCGGGTTCTGATACGTGCCGGCCGCCCACGCGGACGCGAAGCCTGCCGACGACAGCAGGAGTGCGGCTGCGACGCACGCCGCGAGCAGGTTGACCACGCGTCGAGGCATGGTCGGGCGGCGGGCCGGCACAGCGTCCATCGAGCTCTCCTCCCCCGGACTCCCGCGGCATGTGCCCCGGCGCGTTCCGGACGTTGCGATTAGCGCCGACGCGGCCGAACCGCGACGGGCCGCAGCCCCGGCCCGACGATGCAAACGCGTGACAGTTGGGCGAGGCGGGATGCCGTCCGCGTGTCGGCGCAGGGCCGGCCACGCCGGCTGCGGCTGCAACGCAGACGCAATGCGGGCCCGCAATCGCCGCACGGCGCCGAGTCCCGCCGGACGCAATGCTCGCGCCCGGCGGGCCACGCGCGTTGAGCGCTCGGCCGCGCCCCAGGAGGAGACATTCGTGACCAACAGCGCACCTCGACGCCGCTCGCGCGTGGCGTCGTCAGCCGACGCGCGGCGGCGGCTCTCGATCTGGCCGGTCCTCGCCGCGTTCGTCCTCGTCGCGGCGGCGTGCTCCGGCAACCAGGGCGGCCAATCGGCCGGTCCCGGCGCGAGCGGCCCGTCGGGCACCGGCGCCGGCGATACCGCGGCCCCCAGCGATGGCGGCAGCGGTGGGATCCAGCCCCCGGAGGGCGACGTCAAGCTCACCGTCTGGAACCCGTTCACCGGCCCCGACGGCAACTTCTTCAACGCCATCGTCGAGTCGTTCAACAAGGAACACCCGAACATCCAGGTGACCGTCGAGACGCAGCCCGGCGCCGAGTACGTGGCCCGCCTCGAGGCGGCCCAGTCGGCGAACCAGCTGCCGCATGTCATCGCGGCGGGGTACGACGCGCTGCCGCAGCTCGTCGAGAACGGGATCCTCGTCCCGATCGACGACCTCGCCCAGCAGGGTGGCTACGACGCCTCGATGTTCCCCGAGGCGATCTGGAACGCCGGGCAGTGGAAGAACCAGCGGGTCGGCATTCCGATCGACACCCACCCGATGGTCTTCTACTACAACAAGAAGCTGTTCACCGAGGCGGGACTCGACCCCGAGAAGCCGCCGACCGACAAGGAATCGTTCGAGGCCGCGATCAAGGCGATCTCGGAGAAGACCGACGCCGATGGCTACCAGATGGTCGCCAGCGGACCGGGCGCCAACTTCCTCGTCGGGATCCAGTTTGCCGCGCTCTTCTACCAGGGCGGCGGCGAGTGGACCTCGCAGGACTTCAGTGAGGCGACGTTCAACAGCGACGCCGGCGTCCAGGCCGCCACGTACCTCGCCCATCTCGTGAAGGACCTCGGCGTGCCGAAGGTCGAAAGCGACGCCGAGATCAACGCCTTCCAGCAGGGCAAGAACGGCATGGTCATGTCCGGGATCTGGGAGACCACGCGGTACAACGACGCCCTGAAGGACGACCTCGGCGTCGCGCCCGTGCCCGAGATCTTCGGACCCGGCACGTGGGGCGGCTCACACAACCTCGCCGTGACGAGTGCCGCGGCGGACGACCCCAACCTCAAGCAGGCCGCGTACTACTTCATCGACTGGTTCTCGAAGAACTCGCTCCAGTGGGGGGCCGCCGGCCAGATCCCTGCCCGGAACGAGGTCCGCGAGTCGGATGAGTTCAAGAACGCCTCCGGCGAGGGCCTTCTACCGCTCATCGCGCAGATGGCGCCGATGGCCGAGTCGGTCAAGTTCCTGCCGACGATCCCGGGCGGCGGCGATCTCCTCTTCGTCGGCCAGGGTGCCGGCGAGGCGGCGACCCTCGCGATCAACGGGAGCGATCCGAAGCAGGCGCTCGACGCCGCAGCGCAGTACAACACCGAGGTCCTGAAGCAGAACAAGCAGCGGTACGGCTTCTAGGCCGGACCGAGCACCGGGGGCGGCCGATCCGGTCGCCCCCGGTCGCCGTTTCAGCCGACTCGAACGATGACAGGAGGCGGACGATGAGCTCGCTCGCTGCTGCGCCGCAACGACGCGGCCGGCTCGCGCGGCTCCTGCTCGGCGACGGGTCTCGCCGGCCGCGCAACGACGTGCGCCGGCGCATCGGCGAGAAGCCGTGGACGCCCTACCTCTTCCTCGCCCCTCACTTCATCATCTTTGCGATCTTCATCCTGTTCCCGTTCTTCTTCGGGATCTACATCAGCTTCCACGACTGGTTCGGCGGCCGGGCCGGGCCGTTCGTCGGCCTCCGCTGGTACGAGCAGCTGTTCACGCCGAGCAGCCTCCAGTTCGCCCGGTTCTGGAACTCCGTCGTCAACACGCTGATCTTCGTTGTGCTGAGCACGCCGCTCCTCGTCGGCGCTGGACTGTTCCTGGCGAGCCTCCTCAACCAGCGCCTCCGGGGACGCAACGTCTTCCGCGGCATCTACTTCGTGCCGTGGACGCTGTCGGTCTCGGTCGTCGGCCTCATCTGGTGGTGGATGTTCAACGGCAACGCCGGCTTCGTGACGCTGGCGATGCGCGACTTCCTCGGGTGGAGCCCGAACTGGCTGGCCAGCAACCCGTGGGCCTGGATCTCCATCCTCATCGCGACCCTGTGGTGGACGATCGGCTTCAACACGATCGTCTTCCTCGCCGGGATGCAGGGCATCTCCGCGGACCTCTACGAGGCGGCCGCGGTCGACGGGGCGAACAAGTGGCAGCAGTTCCGGTCCATCACGCTGCCCAGCCTCCGGCCGATCCTCCTGCTCGTGATCACCCTCCAGATCATCGCCTCGTTCCAGCTGGTCGGACAGCCACAGCTGATGACCGGGGGCGGTCCCCCGAGCTCGCTCGGCGGTGAGACCACTCCGGCGCTGCTCCACATCTACAACGTCGGGTTCCAGGGCCGGCGCGAGCTGAGCCTCGCGGCGGCGATGGCGCTCGTCGTGGCCGCGATGATGGTCGTGGTCTCGATCGTCAACTTCCGGCTGTTCAGCTCCGAGCGGTCGTAGGAGGAGCGCGATGGCAACGACCCTCGAGCGCGGCCTCGATCGCGACCGGCCCGTCGAGCTCCAGGCGGTCGGCACGCGCCGCCGGCCGGGACTCGGGCGGGTCGGCCTCTACCTGCTACTCCTCGCGGTCACGGTGTTCTTCATCCTGCCCCTCGTCGTCGTCGTCGGGGCGTCGCTGAAGTACCAGTCGGAGATCTTCACCGACACGGGCCTCATCCCGAGCAACCCGGGCCTCGAAAACTACGAGGGCCTGTTCGGCGGCCAGGCCGAGTTCCTCAAGTGGTTCACCAACAGCGCGATCGTCGCGACCGCGGGCACGCTCCTGACGCTCGCGCTCACGTCCCTCTCCGCCTACGCGTTCGCCCGGATCGACTTCCCGTTCAAGGGCGTCCTCTTCGGTCTCCTCGTGACGACGCTCGTGCTGCCGGGCGTGATGTTCCTCATCCCGCAGTCGCGCCTCGTCGCGGCGATCGGCCTGTACGACACGCTGCCGGCGTTCGTCCTGCCCGGGCTGGCCGGTGTGTTCGGCGTGTTCTTCATGCGCCAGTTCTTCCTGGGGCTGCCGGTCGAGCTCGAGGAGGCGGCGTACGTCGACGGCGCCGGGCGCCTCCGAACGTTCCTCAGCGTCGCGTTGCCGCTCGCGGGACCCGCGCTGGCAACCCTCGCCGTGATCACGTTCCTCGCGTTCTGGAACGACTACCTCTGGCCGGTGATCATCTGCCAGAACAACTGCACGCTGCCGCCGGGGCTGCGGCTGCTCCAGCGCCAGTTCACCGGCGACCCGGGGCTCGTCATGGCCGGTGCCGTCGTGGCCGCGCTACCGGTCCTCGTGCTCTACCTGCTGCTCCAGAAGTACATCGTGCAGAGCGTGGCGTCGTCGGGCATCAAGGGGTGACGCGGGACGGTCGACGGCCGTCGATCGAGCTCGACGGCGAATGGCGATTCGTCGCGGACCCGGAGCGGCTCTACGGGGCCGACCGCCTGCCGGAGGGTGACCCGATTCGCGTGCCCGGCTGCTGGGAGGCCCAGGTCTCCCGGCCGTACCGGATCATCACCGCCTGGTATCGACGGCACATCGAGGTCCCGCGCGACTGGCAGGGCGACCGCGTCGTCGCACGCTTCGGCGCCGTCATGTACCGCTGCGCGGTCTTCCTCAACGGGCGGCGGATGGGCGAGCACGAGGGCGGGTACACGCCATTCGAGGTGGACCTTGCCGAGGCCATCCGCTGGGACGGTCCGAACGAGATCGCCGTGCAGGTCGTGAACCCCCTCAACGCAATCGACGAGTACCCGGCGTTCTCGGTCGAGGAGATCATGTTCGCGCAGGAGTTCGAGCCCGACCTGCCGTTGGCCGAGGCGCCGCACGGCAAGCAGACGTGGTACTCCTCGCAGAGTGGGATCTGGCAGTCGGTCAGGCTCGAGCGCCGGCCGTCGGCGGCGCTCGCGCCGCTGCGGGTTCGTCCGGACCTGCCCGGCAAGGCCGCGGACATCGCCTGGTCGCTCGAGGGCGCCGGCGGCCGCAGGGCGCCCGATGGCCTCGAGGTGCGCGTCATCGACCCGCAGGGCGGGGAGGTCGCCAGCGAGCGGGTGGGGATCGGCGCCGACGCCGGCGCGGGCGAGCTGCGCATCGGCATCCCCGATCCGCTGGCCTGGGACATCGACCAGCCCAACCTCTATCGGGTCGAGGCGCGACTGTTAGCCGGCGGCGAGGTCGTCGATGCGGTCGAGGCCCGATTCGGCATGCGCTCGATCGAGACGCGCGACGGGCGGATCCTCCTCAACGGCCGGCCGATCTACCTCCTCGGCGCGCTCGACCAGGACCTCTACCCGGACACGATCTCCACCCCGCCGTCGCGGGAGATGCTCGACCGGCAGGTCCGGCTCGCCCGGGAGATGGGAATCAACCTCCTGCGCTGCCACATCAAGGTCCCCGACCCGGCGTACCTCGACGCCGCCGACGAAGCCGGGATCCTCGTCTGGTGCGAGCTGCCGAACTGGAGCCGGTTCAGCTCGGCGGCGGCGGCGCGCGGGCGCGAGACGCTGCGGCAGATGGTCGCGACGCTCGGCAACCATCCGTCGATCGTCATCTGGACGATCGTCAACGAGGACTGGGGCACCCAGCTCCGGTACGAGGCCCGCGACCGGCTCTGGCTGCGCGAGACCTACGACTGGCTCAAGGGTCTGGATCCGACGCGGCTCGTCGTCGACAACTCCGCATGCGAGACCCCGACGACGCCGAACTTCCACCTCGCGACCGACCTCGCCGACTTCCACATCTACTTCGTCGCCCCGGACAACGCCGCGCGCTGGAAGAACATGACGGCCGACTACGCGCGCCGGCCGAACTGGCTCTTCAGCCCGCACGGCGACGCGCTGCCGCGCGGCGACGAGCCGCTCGTCCTGAGCGAGTTCGGGAGCTGGGGCCTGCCGCGGCTCGACCGGCTCATCGCCCATACCGGCCGCGAGCCGTGGTGGTTCGGCACCGGCCGCCACTACTACCTCCCGACCGGGATTCGCCGGCGGTTCGCCGCGTACGGCCTGGACCGGGTATGGCCGAGCGTCGAGGACCTCGCCGAGGCGACGCAGTGGCACCAGTTCGACGGCCTCCAGTACGAGATCGGGCAGCTCCGACGGCACGACTCGATCCAGGGTTACGTCATCACCGAGCTGTCCGACGCGTACTGGGAGGCGAACGGCCTCCTCGACGCGATGCGCGGGACGAAGGCCTATCACGACCGACTCCACCATCTCAACGCGCCGACCGTCGTCGTGCCCGACGTCGGCCGCCGCGACCTGTACGGCGGCGGCCAGCTGGAGGCCGAGATCCACCTCTCCTCGTACGACGCCCGGGCGGAGGGCGGTCGCGTGGCGTGGGAGCTGGCGGTTGCCGACGGCAGCCGGGTCGCCGGCGAGATCCCGGTGGGCGATTGGCCGTCCGGCGGTGCGCGACTCGTCGGCTCGATCGCCGTGGACGTCCCCCACGTCGCAGCGCCGACGGACGCGACGCTCGTCGTTCGGGCCCTCGATGGCGCCGGCGTGGAACGAGCGCGCGACGACGTCCGTCTCGCGATCCTGCCGATCGCGGCGGGCCGCACGGAAGCGGCCCTCGACGTGGCCGTCCACGACCCCCTCGACATCTGGGGACTCGCCTCCCGCGTCGAGTCGCTCGGCCATCGGGTCGTCCGCCGCGGGGTGCCCGAGGTGGCGGACGGACAGAACGGCGCCTCCCCGGAGCTCCTCGTCGCGGCCGAGGCGACGGACCGGCTGCGCGACCACGTCGAGGCCGGCGGTCGCGCCCTGATCCTCGTCCGCACCCGATCCGCGATCCCGGAGGGCCACGATCTCGCCCGCCGGGTGGCGATCCACCTGCGGCGGCTGCCCCACTCCGGCTGGCCCGGCCAGCGGAGCCCGTGGGAGGGCGACTGGGTGACGAGCTGGAGCTGGATCCTCCACGACGAGCTGCCTGGACTCCCCCGGCGGAATCCGCTCGACTTCGCGTACGAGGAGGTCCTCCCCGACCACGTCCTGCTGGGCTACGACCCGGCGCGGCACCGCGACGAGGTCCCGGCCGGGATGTTCGTCGGTTGGGTCCACACGCCGGCGGCGCTCGTGTGGACGTTCCGCCAGGGCCGCGGCGCGGTCACCGTGACGACGTTCCGGGTGGCGCCGGAGTCCGGGCCGGTGGCGACGGTGCTGCTCGAGCAGCTGATCCAGCGGGCCGCCCGGGCGGATCGCCGCTCCGGCTCGCGCGACCAGGTGGGCGCCGGCGCGAACGGCGGCGCCGGCCGGTGAGCGAACCTGCCCGCCGTCGATCCACGTGGCGGCCGCTGATCGCGGGCGTCCTCGTCCTCTCGCTCGTCGCGGCGTGCGGTGGCGACCGCAACGGCGCGTCGAGCCCTCCGGGCAGCGCCGCCCCGTCTCCGGGCGGGACCTCTGCCGCCCCGTCAGCGGGGACGGGGTCGGGCGCACCGTCGGGCCCGTCGTCGGGCGGCCCCGGCGAGTTCACGAACCCGGTCATCGACCGGAACTTCGCCGACCCGTTCGTCCTCAAGGTCGACGATGAGTACGTCGCCTACGCGACGGGCAATCTCACGTTCAACATCCAGGTGACGACGTCGCCCGACCTCGTCTCGTGGTCGCGGCTCCGCGAGGCGCTGCCCCGGCTGCCGAACTGGCAGCCGTCGTCGAAGGGGCTCACGTGGGCGCCGGAGGTGCTCGCGACCGACGACGGCTTCGTCATGCACTACACGGCGCGCGACGTCCAGCGCGGCCGGCAGTGCCTCGCCGTCGCGGTCGCGGACGAGGCGACGGGCCCGTTCGTCGACGACAGCGACGGGCCGCTGCTGTGCCAGTACGAGCTCGGCGGGTCGATCGACTCGAGCCCCTTCACGGACGCGGACGGCAAGCGCTACCTGCTCTGGAAGAACGACGGCAACTGCTGCGGGATCCGGACCCGGATCTACCTCCAGCCGCTCGCCGCGGACGGTCGGTCCGTGACGGGCAAGGCGATCGACCTCGGCCTCGTCAACGACGCGCCGTGGGAGCGCGACCTCATCGAGGCGCCGACGCTGCTCCTCCACGAGGGCACGTACTACCTGTTCTACTCGGCCAACGGGTACGACACACGCAACTACGCGGTTGGCTACGCCACGTCGAAGAAGCTGACAGGCCCGTACGAGGACGCCCCGGAGAACCCCATCCTCCAGACCACGGCGCCGCCCGGATCACCCGCGGGACCGGCAGCGGGCCCGGGCCACCAGTCGATCGTCGTCGACGACGACGGCGAGCTCTGGCTCGCCTATCACGCGTGGGACATCGCGCTGGTCGGCGACCGGCTCGGTGGCCGGCGTGCACTCTGGCTCGACGAGCTCGTCTTCGAGGGCGGCAAGCCCGTGATCAAGGGACCTGACATCGGGCCGCAACCGGTACCGTGACCGGCGCGGCGTCAGGCGGTCGCGCCGCCCAGGGCGCCCGCCCCGCTGCCATCGACAAAGCCCGGCACCGCCTCCGGCAGAGCGACGGGCGACTCCCCGACGAGCGGCCGGAACTCACCCCGCGCGGCCGCGCGCGCGACGTCCCGGTACGTCTCGCCCCACGCGTGGGGCCGCCGGTCGAGATCGACGAGGCCGCATGGGTTCACGGTGCCGGCCGCGACGCGGAGCGCGGTGTTCCAGTCGACGTGGTCGACGAAGCCGTACCAGGTGTAGCCCCGGATCGGCAGGCCCTCGAGCCGGAGCTGGAGGGTATCGTTCCACGTGCGGGCGAGCCAGGACTCCGTCGCAGGACCCTCGAAGTTCGTCTCGCTCAGCATGAACGGGAGGCCGAAGTGGGCGTGGTACTCGCGGGCGACCGCGGCGTAGCCGCGACGCTCGGCCGCGCGGGCCTGCCGCGTCCTGCCATCGGCCTCGACCATCCACTCGTTGCCGGCGTAGTAATCGTGCCCGACGATGCAGCTCTCGCTGCTGCCGTGCTCCTCGAACCACGCGAGCCGGCGCTCGCTGAGGCCGTTGGCGAGGAGCCACCGTCGCATCGCCGATCCGGGACGGCGCCCGTACGTCAGGTCCCAGCCCACGAACCGGCGCTCGTTGAGGAACGCGGCGGGGCGGACGGCCTTGCGATGCGCGGCCTGGTAGGTCTCGCAGCCGTCGCTCTGGACGAAGATCGCGTCTGGCCGACGGTCGCGGATGACGCGCATCCCCTCGACGGCGCACCTCGCGGCGTTGTCGAGCGCGCGGACGAAGCTTCGCTCGTCCGCCTTGCGCTCGTTCCACCAGCCGAGGCGCGCCGAGAACGTGGCAGTGACGAGCGGCTCGTTGACCGGCGTGTACCAGCGAACCCATGGGTAGCGCTCGGCGAAGGCCGCGGCGAACGCGGCGAACCGGGCCGGCAGGGCCGGGTCGCCGACGCCCGCGACGTCGTCCGGCAGCCCGAAGTGGAGGAGGTCCGCGATCGGTTCGAGGCCGGCATCGCGAAGCGCCCCGAACGCGCTGTCCGTCCAGCGCCAGTCGAGCGAGGCCGGGTCGTGGGCGACGACGTGGAACGGGACCCCGTACCGCAGGTAGCGGATGCCGAACGACGCGACGAGGGCCAGGTCCTCGGCGTACCGGACCCAGTGGCCGGTCTTGATCAGCTCGTCCTGCCGGTGGCCACCCTCGATCCTCGGCGCCGAGCACTCGATCCCCGTCGCGACGACGAACCCCCGATCGAGCTCCAGCTCAGGCGCGTGCGTGACGGTCGGCAGCATGCTTCCCTCTCGGCCGTGGGCGGTTCCTGGTCCGGTGACGCGGCGCCATGGTGACCGACGTCAAGCATGACGGAAATGACCCCTTTGGTGGGTTCGTCGTCGTGACGGAAGTCAAGGCTGACGGCCGGCTCATCCACTACTACGAGTGGCCGGACGACCCGGACCCGGACGAAGCGTCCGTCCAGCGGCCGGAGCGGACGATCCGCCACGCCGACGCCCACGCCGATGTCTGAGCGACGCTGGAACCCCGTCCTCGGCGAGTGGGTCATCACCGCCACCCACCGGCAGGACCGGACGTTCCTGCCGCCCCGCGACTACTGCCCGCTCTGCCCGACCCGCCCGGGCGGCATCGCGACCGAGATCGACCGGCCGACGTTCGACGTCGTCGTCTTCGACAACAAGTTCCCCTCGTTGATGAAGGATCCGCCCACGCCCGCCGTGGAGGGCACGCCGCTGACGCCGGTCGAGCCGTCGATCGGCGCGACGGAGGTCATCGTGTACACGCCGCGCCACGACGCGACGCTCGCCGACCTTCCGATCGGCCACCTCCGTCATCTCATCGCCGTGTGGGCCCACCGGACGCTCGTGCTGGGAGGTCGACCCGAGGTCCAGTACGTCTTCCCGTTCGAGAACAAGGGCGAGGCGATCGGTGTGACGCTCCACCATCCCCACGGCCAGATCTACGCCTACCCGACGATCCCGCCGCTCGTCGCCCGCGAGGTGATGAACGCCGCGGACTACGCCGGCAGGTCCGGCCGGTGCGTCTGGTGCGACCTGCTCGAGCAGGAGCTGGCGGACGACACGCGGATCGTCGCGACGAGCGACACGTGGGTCGCCGGCGTGCCGTTCTTCGCCCGTTGGCCCTACGAGGTGCACGTCACCCCGCGGCGGCACCTCGGCTGGCTCCACGAGCTCGACGCGCAGGAGGTCGAGGGCCTGGCCCGGATGCTCGCCACGGTCGCTCGCAAGTACGACGCGCTCTTCGGCTTCTCGCTGCCGTACATCATGGCGATCCACCAGCGCCCGACCGACGGTGCCGCCCACTCCGGTTACCACCTCCACATCGAGTTCCTGCCCCCGAATCGGACCGAGTCGAAGCTCAAGTACCTCGCCGGCTCGGAGACCGCGGCGGGCGCGTTCCTCAACGACACCGTGCCCGAGGTGACGGGGCCGCGACTGCGCGAGCTCGAGCCGCGCGACCCGTCGATGCTCGAACGATGACCAGCGGTTCGCGCGTAGCCGCGGGCGACGTCCTGGACGCCGATCGCCTCCGCGCGGCGCTCGCGGAGCGCGAGCCCGCGGCGAAGGCCGCGCCCTCGGCGGTTCGCGTCGTTCGCGCCCCGGGCCGGGTCAACCTCATCGGCGAGCACACCGATTACAACGAGGGCTATGTCCTGCCCGTCGCGATCGACCTCGAGATCCGGCTGGCCGTCGTGCCGACCGACGATCGGCGCGTCGAGATCACCCTCCTCGCCGACGGCGACAAGGCCGGCTTCGACCTCGACCACATCCCCGAGCGCAGCGACCGCTGGATCGACTACGTCGCCGGGACGGCCTGGTCGCTCGCCGACGAGGGGCTGCAGCTGCGCGGCTTCCGGGCGGTCCTCGCGAGCACGCTGCCGATGCAGTCGGGGCTCTCGTCGTCCGCGGCCCTCGAGCTCGCCTCGGCCTGGGCGCTGCTCGACCCACCGGATCCGACCGCGCACGGCCTCGACCGGATGACGCTCGCCCGCCTCTGCCAGCGGGCCGAGAACGAGTACGTCGGGGTGAAGTCCGGGCTCATGGACCAGGCCGCGTCGTCGCTGGGTCGCGCGCGATCGGCGATGCTGCTCGACTGCCGCTCGCTCGACCACCGGGCGGTGCCGCTGCCGCTCCTCCACCACGCGATCGTCGTGTGCGATACCGGCTCGCCGCGGCGACTCCAGGCCTCGGAGTACAACAAGCGGCGCGAGGAGTGCGAGCGGGCCGTGCGCGCGATCGGCGACCGCGATCCGTCCGTCAAGTCGCTGCGCGACGTCGACCTCGACAAGCTCATCGCGGCAAGGTTCGGGATGGACGAGCGGACGTTCCGCCGGGCCGAGCACGTCGTCCGCGAGAACGACCGCGTCCTGGAGGCCGTCGTCGCGCTGGAGGCCGGCGACCTCGATACGGTGGGCCGGCTCTTCGCGCAGAGCCACGCCTCGCTGCGCGACCTGTACGAGGTGAGCTCGCCGGAGCTCGACGCGCTCGTCGAGATCGCCACCGCGGTCCCGGGCGTGGTCGGAGCGCGCATGACCGGCGCGGGGTTCGGCGGCTGCACCGTCAACATCGTCGCCCGCACCGCCATCGACCGGCTGCGACAAGCGGTCGAGACCGAGTACCCCGCGCGCACCGGCGGGCGACCGCGCGTCTTCGAGGTCGAGCCCGCCGACGGCGCGGGCGTCGTCCGATGATGGGGATCGGCGTCCGATGATCGGAATCGGCGTCGACGTCGGCGGCAGCGGGATCAAGGTCGGCGCGGCGGATCTCGTCACGGGCACGCTCGTCTCGGAACGGCTCCAGGAGAAGACGCCGAACCCGTCGACGCCGGATCGCGTCGTCGAGATCATCGCCACGCTCGTCGGCCGGGTCGCGCCGCTCGCCGGCGCCGCCGCACCGGTCGGGATCGGCGTGCCGTGCGTCGTCCTCGACGGCGTGACGAAGACGGCCGCGAACATCGACCAGGCGTGGATCGACTTCGACGCGGATCGCGTCGTCGAGGGCGTGCTGCGGCGGCCCGTTCGCGTCGTCAACGACGCCGATGCCGCCGGCCTCGCGGAGATGCGCTTCGGCGCGGGGCGCGGGAAGCGCGGCGTCGTCCTGATGCTGACGCTCGGAACGGGCGTCGGCTCCGCGCTGTTCACGGACGGCCATCTCGTCCCGAACACGGAGCTCGGCCACCTCGAGATCCGGGGCGCGGACGCGGAGGACCGCTCCGCCGCCGCGGTCAAGACGCGCGAGAGCCTGTCCTGGGAGGCGTGGGCGGCCCTCCTCGACGAGCACATCCGGGCGATCGACCGGATCCTCTGGCCGGACCTCATCATCCTGGGCGGCGGCGTCAGCCGGGACGCGGATCGATTCATCCCGCTGCTCACGGCACGGCCCCCGATCGTCGCCGCGACACTCGAGAACGATGCCGGGATCGTCGGCGCGGCCCTCGCCGCCGCGGAGCGCCTCGGTCCCTGAGCGAACGAGCGGTCCCGGCCTCGGCGGGTCGCCCGCCTCGATAATGGCCGGGCCGTGCCGGACCTGTCGCCGACCTTCGACGTCCAGCTGACCGACCAGCTCCGGTTCATCCTCGACCTCGGCGCGGCGGTCGGGGCGGCCGTCGTCGGCGGCGCGATCGCGGTCCGCCTTCGCCAGCCGGCCGTCGTCGGCTACCTGCTCGCCGGCGTCGTCATCGGGCCGTTCACGCCCGGCTTCGTCGGCGACGTCGAGCGGATCGCGGTGCTCGCGGACGTCGGTGTCGTGCTGCTGCTGTTCGCACTCGGCGTCCAGTTCTCCATCCGCGAGCTCGCCCGCGTCCAGCGCGTCGTCCTGCCGGCCGCCACCCTCCAGATCGCCCTTGTCCTCGGAGCCGGCGGCCTCGCCGCAACCGCGCTCGGCTTCGATGTCCGGTCGGCGCTCGTCATCGGCGCCTGCCTGTCGGTCTCCTCGACGCTCGTCCTCCTCAAGGCCCTCCTCGAACGCGGCGAGGTGGACAGCCTCCACGGCCGGGCGGCGATTGGCTGGTCGATCGTCCAGGACATCGCGACGATCGTCTTCATCGTCGCCCTGCCGCCGCTCGCCGGCCAGGACGTCGTGGGCCCGTTCGCGCTGGCGCTCGGCAAGGCGGCGGTGTTCCTGGCCGTGGCCTTCTTCGTCGGGACGCGGTTCCTGCCGTGGGCCTTCGCCGCCGTCGCGCGGCTCGGCTCCTCCGAGCTGTTCCTCCTGACGGTCGTGGCGACGGCGCTCCTGACGGCGTTCGTGTCGAGCGCGGTGTTCGGGCTGTCGCTCGCGCTCGGGGCGTTCGTCGCGGGCCTGCTGGTCTCGGAGTCCGACATCTCGCACCAGGCCGCCGCCGAGGTCATCCCGTTCCGCGACCTCTTCGCGGTGCTCTTCTTCGTGTCGGTCGGGATGCTCGTCGATCCGGCGGCCCTCGCCGCCCAGGCGCCCGCCGTCGTCGTCCTCGTCGCGCTGGCAGTCGGCGTCAAGGGCGGGCTCTCGGCCGCGCTCGGGCGCCTGCGCGGGATGCCGCTGCGTTCGGCCGTCCTGCTGGGGGCCGCGCTCGCCCAGGTCGGCGAGTTCAGCTTCATCCTCGCCGAGGAGGGGCTCGAGCGCGGCATGCTCGACCCGGAGGCGTACAACGTCCTGCTCGGAACCGCCGTCGTGTCGATCCTCGTGAGTCCCGTCGTCTGGCGCGCCGCCGACGGGCTCGTCGCGCGGCTCGAGCGGCGCGCCGACGCCGGACCGGCCGGACCCGCGTACGAGCCGCCCGTGCCCGGCGCGGCACCGACGACGCGGACCGAGCTCGCCTTCGAGCCCGATGAGGCCGAGCGGCGCCCCGGCGTCGTCGTCCTGGGGGCCGGCCGCGTCGGGCGGGTCGTCGTCCAGGCCGTCCGCAATCGCGGCTTCCGGTGCGTCGTCGTCGACCGCGACCAGCGGCGGCTGGACGACGTGGCGAGGCTCGGGGCCGCGACGATCTACGGCGACGCGGCCAATCCGGAGATCCTCCACCGCTGCGGCCTCGACCGGGCGCGGGTTCTCGTCATCGCGATCGGCGACCCGCTCACCGTCCGGCTCGCCGCCGAGCGAGGCCGGCGGATCAACCCGGCCATCAACATCGACGTGCGGGCGCGCGGGCGGCGCGAGGTCGACGAGCTACGGCGGGTCGGGGTCGCGCGCGTCGCCGATCCGGAGGTCGAGGCCGCCCTCGAGCTCGCCCGCCACGCCCTGCAGCGGATGGGGGTTTCCGGGCCCGAGCTCGTGGCGATCCTCAACGGGCTGCGACGGGACTCGTACGGCCGCTGACCGGGCTGACCGGGCCCGGCGAAACCTCGGCGTATCATCGAAGGCCAGATCCCGCGGCCGCCTGCCCGCTCCGGAGGACCTCATGGCCACCCAGCCGACCACGAAGGCGGC
>DATBKB010000114.1:0-18345 GCA_036556145.1 Candidatus Limnocylindrales bacterium
TGGCGGCCGCCGGGCCACTGACACACGACTCCGACCTGCGGGCGCGGGCCGTGCGTCCAGAGCCCCCTCCCTCACAGAAGGTGTGAAGGGTCCCTTGGCGGCCGGGCCCTAAGGCGCTCTCCGGTGGTCAATAAAGATCGACAAGACCGGTCGCCTCGTCTGGGGGCCGCCGCAGCGCAGGTTTGACGCCGCTAACTCTTTTGGCCCATGATTACGGCGTTGTGGCACATCTGTTCGATACAAAGGTGCCAAGACGGTGAGCGTCGAGACGCTCGTTCGGGCGAGCCGGCTCTACTACGAGCTCGGCGAGACCCAGGGGCGGGTGGCCGAGATCCTCGGCGTAACCCGGCCCCAGGTATCGAAGCTCCTCAAGCAGGCCCGGGCCGAGGGGATCGTCGAGATCCGGATCCACGAGCGGGCCGAGCTCGACTCGCCGGCCGCCGCGGCGCTCCGCGACAGCTTCGGGCTCAAGGGAGTCCACCTCGCACCGAGCCTCGCCGGGCCGGACGACCTGACCCGCCGAAGCATCGGCCGGCTGGCCGCCCAGGTGCTCCGCAGCGCCGTCCGCGACGGCTCGATCATCGGCATCGGCGATGGGGCGACCGTGTCCGCGGCCGCGGACGCGCTCGTCGACGCCCCCTCGCCGGTGGCCGCGACCGTCGTCCCGCTCTGCGGCGGCTACTGGTTCGCCGACGCGACGCGCGAGCCGTTCCGCCGCGTCGCGGACGCGCTCGACGCGACACCGCACGGGCTGCTCGCCCCCGGTCTCGTCGACGACGCGGCGACGAAGCGAGCCCTCTACGGCCACGCCGGCGTCCGGAGCGTCCTCGAGCTCTGGGAGCGGCTCGACGTCGCGCTGTTCGGGATCGGCGCGCCGTCGTGGAGCGAGGCCTCCATCGGCGAGGCCCTCGTCGCAGAGCTCGCGACTCGCAATGCCGTCGGCGAGATGCTCATCGCGCCGTTTGACATCGACGGCGGGTTCGTCGGCAACGGGCTGCGCGATCGCGTCATCGCGTTCGATGCCCGCGAGCTCGGAGGGGTCCCGGTGTCGATCGGCATCGGTGGGGGACCGACGAAGGTCCGTCCGATCCTCGGTGCGCTCCGCGCGGGAGCCGTCAACACGCTCGTCACCGACGTCCGGACCGCCGAGGCCGTCGCCGAGCTTGCCGCGACGGGCACGTTGTGAGCCGGCGACCGCCGGCGATCCTCGCGATCGACGTGGGATCGACGTCGACGAAGGCCGGCCTCATCGGGCTCGACGGGACGGTCCTGGCGATGGCGCGTTCGTCGTACGCGCTCGCGTCGGACGAGCCGGGTCGGTCCGAGCAGGATCCCGAGACGTGGTGGTCGGCGCTCGTCGACGCCGGCCATCGGCTCGTGGCGTCCGGGAAGGCCGACGTCGTCGGGATCGCGGTGGACGGCCATGGCCCGACGCTGACGTCGGTCGATGCCGATGGCCGCCCGACCCGTCCCGCGATCACGTGGCTCGACACGCGGGCGGCGGCGGAGCTCGACGAGCTGTCCGCGGCCACCGGGCTACGTGGCTGGGCGCTCGGCGTCCTGCCCCTCGCGTTGTGGTTGGAGCGGCATGAGCCGGCCGTCGCGCGAGGGACTCGCTGGTACCTCAACACCTGGGAGTTCCTCGGCCTGCGTCTCAGCGGCCGCGCCGCAACGACCGTCGTGCCCGGCCAACGCTTGCCGTCGGCCGCTGACCTCGAGGCGCACGGGTTGAGGGCGTCGAAGGTGGCGCCGCCGATCGCGGCCGGGGAACCGCTCGGTGGGCTGACCTCCGAGGCGGCGCCATCGCTCGGCCTGACGGCCGGCATCCCGGTCATCGCCGGCGTCGTCGACGCGTTTGCGAGCATCCACGGCGCCGGTCTCGTCGCGCCGGGCGACGCGATCGACGTCGGGGGAGCGGCCGGTGGCTTCGGGGTGTACTGGTCGAAGCCCGTGGAGGCGCGGGGCGCCTTCTGCACGCCGGCCCCGCTCGCCGGGCTGTACCTCGTTGGCGCGGCGATGGCCGCCACGGGACGCGCGCTCGACTGGCTTCGCGACGAGCTGCTCGGCGGCAGCGCCTCCACCGAGCAGCTGCTCACGGAGGCAGCCGACGTCCCGCCGGGGAGCGACGGCCTCGTCTTCTTGCCCTACCTTGCCGGCGAGCGCTCGCCGATCTGGGATCCGAACGCGCGGGGAGCCTTTGCCGGCCTGACGCTCCACCACGGACGCGGGCACCTGGCCCGCGCCGTGCTCGAGGCCTCGGCGCTCGCCCTGCGACACGTGGCCGAGCCAATGCTCGCGGCCGGCGTGCGGGTCGCCGAGATGCGCGTCTGCGGGCGACCCGCGGAGAGCGACCTGTGGAACCAGATCAAGGCGGACGTCACGGGGTTCGCGGTCGCGTTGCCGCACGCACTCGAGACGGCGGTCGTCGGGTCCGGGATCGTCGGCGCGGTGGGCATCGGCGCCCATGCCGACGTGCCGTCGGCGATTCGGGCGATGACGCGCATCGACCGGCGCCTTCGGCCGAACGCGGATCACCGCGAGACGTACGACCGAGCCTACGAGCGGTATGTCGAGCTCTACCCGGCGCTCGCGCGGGCACTCGAGCCATCGGCGGACCAGCCGCGGGCCGCGATCGCATGACGACGGCGGGCGGGCACCTGTCGATCGACGATGTCGCGGTCTCGTTCGAGGCGCCCGATGGGCGACTCGTCGCGCTCGACGGTCTGAGCCTCGACGTGGGCGCGGGCGAGATCGTCGCCGTCATCGGACCGAACGGGTCCGGCAAGAGCACGCTGCTTCGCGTGGCGGCGGGGCTGTTCGCGCCGGATCGGGGCTCAGTCACGCTCGACGGCCGGCCGATCGGCGAGCCGGATCCGGCGATCGGGCTCGTCTTCCAGGACCCGCGGCTGCTGCCGTGGCGCTCGGTCGCCGCGAACGTCGCGTATCCGCTCGAGCTGGCGGGCTGGTCACGTGACCGGCGCGCCGAGCGGACGCGGGAGCTGCTCCGTGTCGTCGGCCTGACCGACGCGGCGAGCCTGCGGCCGCGCGAGCTCTCCGGCGGGATGCGGCAGCGCGCGGCGATCGCCCGTAGCCTCGCCCTCGAGCCGAGCGTGCTGCTGCTCGACGAGCCCTTCAGCGCGCTCGACGCGCTGACCCGCGAGCGCTTCAACGTCGAGCTGCTGAAGCTCTGGTCGCGGACGGGGATGACGATCCTCGTCGTGACCCACAGCATCGCCGAGGCGATCTTCCTCGCCGATCGCGTCGTCGTCCTCTCGGAGCGGCCAGGCCGCGTCGTCGCGGAGATCGCCGTCGACATCCCGCGGCCGCGATCGCCGTCGACGCTCGACGACGCCGCGGTCTCCGCGACCGGACGCGAGATCCGCCGACATCTGGCCGGCGCGGTGGCGGCATGACGCTCCGCAACGCGATCCCGGTGGGGCTTGCGTTCGTCCTCTTCCTGGTCGCGTGGCAGGCGGTGATCCAGGTCGGCGGTTTTCCGCCGTTCATCCTGCCCCCGCCGGCGGCCGTCGCGGAGCGCTTCGTCGAGGCCTGGCGGGACGGCCTCATGACCCCGCATGCGGTGGCGACCCTCCGCGAGATCGTCGCCGGGTTCGTCGTCGGCGCGGCGCTCGCGGTCGCGGCGGGCTACGCCCTTGCCCGATCGCGCGTCGTCGAGCGAATCCTCTCGCCGTACCTCGTCGCCGCACAGGCCACGCCGATCCTCGCCCTCGCGCCGCTGCTGGCGCTGTGGTTCCCCGAGGGCCTGACGAGCAAGGTCGTCATCTGTGCGCTCATCGTGTTCTTCCCGATCGCGGTCGCGACGATGGTCGGGGTTCGATCGGTGGACGCCGGACTGCTCGAGCTGGGTCGCAGCCTGCGGGCGACCCGTCGCCAGGTGTTCGTCACGCTCGAGATCCCGGCCGCACTGCCGTCGATCCTCGGCGGGATGCGGGTCGGTGTGACACTCGCCGTCGTCGGTGCGATCGTCGCGGAGTGGGCGGGTGCCGAGCGCGGCCTCGGCGTCCTCATCAATCTCGCTCGGGGGAGCCTGTTCGACACGCCGCTGCTGTTCGCGACGCTGTTGACGATCGCGCTCATCGGCGTCGGTCTCTACGTCGTCGTCGTCCTGGTCGAGCGCCGGCTCGTCGGAACCCGCTAGCGTTCGCGCGCCAGTTCGGAGGAGTCGTGATCCGTCATTCCCGAATCGTCGCCCTCGTCATCGTGACCGTCCTGCTCGCGACGGCCTGCGGCCAGGGGACATCGCCCTCGCCGTCGGCCGGTCGGACGAAGCTCACCGTGGGCCTCGGCTTCATTCCGAGCGTCCAGTTCGCGCCGTTCTACCTCGCCGACCGGAACGGCTACTACCGCGATGCGGGTCTCGACGTGACGTTCCAGAACAAGATCGACCCCGACCTCATCCCGCTCGTCGGCCAGGGCGCGATCCAGGTCGGCCTCGCCGACGGAACGAGCGTCATCCCGGCGGTGAGCCAGGGCATCCCGATCCGGTATGTCGCGACGGTGTATGCGACGTACCCCTCGATCGTCTTCGCGAAGGCCTCGTCCGGCATCACCGGGCCGGCCGACCTCAAGGGCAAGCGGATCGGCATCCCCGGACGGTTCGGCTCGTCATGGATCATGCTCCAGGCGCTTCTCGGTTCAGCCGACCTGTCCGTGGACGACGTCGACATTGCCGAGTACCCCGACTTCGGTCAGGGCGCCGCGGTCGCGCAGGGCGCGGTTGACGCCGCGACCGGCTTCGCGAACAACGAGCCGGTCCAGCTCGAGCTCGAGGGCGAGGACGTCGTCGTCCTCCACGTCGACGACGTCGTCGCGTTGCCCGGGCCGGGGCTGATCGTCGGGACGGCGACCGCGGATGCGCACCCCGACGCCGTCAAGGCGTTCGTCGCGCAGACGTTGCGCGCGATGCGCGAGATCGCCGCCAACCCGGATGCGGGCCTGGACGCCGCCATCGCCGCGGTGCCCGAGCTCGGCGAGGACCGGGAGAAGCAGCGTGCGATCCTGAGGGCGACGATCGAGGTGTGGCGCAGCGACCTCACCGACCGCGAGGGGTTGGGCGCGATCGATCGCGACGGCTGGTCGGATTCGATCGAGTTCCTCTCGAGACTCGGCCTCGTGGCGAGGCCGGTGACCGTCGAGGACCTCATCAGCGACCAGTTCCTGCCAGTCGACTGACGCCGTGCTCAACGGCGTGAAGCCCGGCGGCCGGCGGAGCTGGTGGCTGCGCGAGGCGCTGGCGGCGGAACCTCCGACGCTTCGCGACGCGACGCCGCCGCTCGCCGGCGATGGCGGCCGGTCCGACGTCGCGATCCTCGGCGGCGGGTACACCGGCCTGTGGACCGCGTGGCACCTGACCGAGCTCGCCCCGGAGACGCGGATCGTGATCATCGAGCGCGACATCTGTGGCGGCGGCCCGTCCGGGAGGAACGGCGGATTCGTCACCGGCTGGTGGGACGAGCTGCCGACGCTTGTCGAGCGCCACGGCGAAGCGGAGGGGTTGCGCATCGCGCGCGCGGTCGGTGAGGCCGTCGACCAGATCGGCGCATGGTGCGAACGGAACGGCGTCGACGCGTGGTACCGGAAGGCCGGCTATGTCCAGGCGAGCGCGGCGCCGGCACAGGACGGGTCGTGGCGCGAGGCGGTCGAGCTGTGCTCCCGGCTTGGCGTGGCGGACGAGTACGTGCCCCTGTCGGCCGACGAGGTTCGGGCCCGCGTCGCGTCGCCCGTCTTCCGCGACGGCGTGCTCATGCGGGCCGCCGCCACGGTGCAGCCGGCGGTGCTCGCACGCGGGCTTCGGCGCCTGCTGCTGGAGCGCGGCGTGACCATTCACGAAGGCACGTCAGCCGGCGGCATCGCGCCGGGCCGCGGCACCGGCCGCCTCCCAGCCGTGCTCACGCAATCGGCGGCAGGGGAGGGCTCGGTCTCGGCCGAGCACGTCGTCGTCGGGCTCAACGCCTGGGCCGCCGGCTGGCGGCAGTTCGGCTCGCGACTCGTGACCTGGTCGAGCTACATCGTCCTGACGGAGCCGATCCCCGAGCGGCTCGCCGAGATCGGCTGGACGGGCGGCGAGGGCGTGACCGACGCTCGCTTCACGCTCCACTACGCTCGCACGACGCGGGACGGCCGGATCGCCCTGGGCGGCGGGGGCGGTCGGGCCGGGTACGGCGGGCGGATCGGGCGGGCGTTCACCCACGACGCGGGGTCGGCCGAGCGCGCTGCGGCGGGGCTGCGGCGCTGGTTCCCGTCCCTCGCCGGGGTCCGCATCGACGACGCCTGGGGCGGTCCCATCGACATCACCGCCGACCATCTGCCGTTCTTCGGGTCGCTTCGCCATGGCCGGGTGCACTACGGGCATGGGTACTCGGGCAATGGGGTCGCACCCGCCTGGGTCGGCGGCCGGATCCTCGCCGGCCTGGCCCTCGGCCGGCAGGACGAGTTCACGACGCTCGGGCTCGTCGGGCGCGCGGGCCGGCCGCGGCGGTTCCCGCCCGAGCCGTTCCGGTCGGTCGGCGCACGGGTCGTCCGGGAGGCCATCGTGCGGCGGGAGCTGGCCGAGGAGGCGGGGCGTCCGCCGGGGCCGGTCGTCCGGGAGCTCAGCCGGCTGCCGAGGCGGTTGGGCTACCACCTGGGTCCTGCCGACCGGGGCTCCGGATAGTTGGGTCTTCCCCCTGCAGATCGGCAACGAAGCCGCTACAATCCGGGGCCCCGCCAGTCCGAGCGGGTTCCCCGGGAGGGCCCGTGAACGGTCGATCGCCCAGCCACCCCCTTCGCTCCGCCGTGCCCGTCGAGGACCAGCCGCTGAAGCACGTCATCGACACGTACGTCCACCGCGAGCAGACCATCACCTGCGTTTGCGGTTGGCACGGCAGCTGCGCCCCGGGCGACCGAGGAGCGTCGCCCTGGACGGCGCACCTCCAGGAGTTCCGCACGAAGAAGCGGTAGTCCCGGAGCCCTCGCGCCAGGACGCCGGCTCGTGACGCCCGAGCGCACCGCGCGCCTCTCGCTCCTTCTCAGCGCCCTCACGCTCGCCGCCGTGCTCGTCATCGCGTTTCGGCCTGCGCCCGAGCAGGCCGACTTCACGCCGGGTCTCCGAGCGGACATCGCGCAGCTCCAGCAGAGCGTCGACGAGCTCCGCCTGCTCGTCGAGGCCGGCGCGGGCGGCGGCGAGGGCACGCGGCTGGCCGAGCAGCTGAACCGCATGGAGGCGGCGCTCGCGACGCTCGACGCGAAGGTCGAGGCGATCTGCTCGGCGATCGAGTCGAGTCCGTTCGCGCCATCGGGGTTTGCCTGCCCGTAGGGCCCCGGGTGCTAGCATCCCGGCTCGTGGTTCCGGAGCGGCCGCCGTTCTCCGTGCGCGTCCGGCTCCTCACGCCGCTGGCTGCGGGTGGCACGCTCCACGAACCGGACGGTCTCGTCGAGGTCGACGAGTCGGGCCGCATTGCGTACGCCGGCCCCGCCGCCCTGCGACGCGAGTCCGCTGACGCGGCCATCGACCTCCGGCCGCTGGTCGCCCTGCCGGGCCTCGTCGACCTCCACGGCCACCTGCCGCAGCTTCCGAACGCGGGCGTCGGTGCGGGACTCGACCTCCTGACCTGGCTCGAGCGCTACATCTTTCCGCTCGAGCGGCAGTGGGACGACGCTTCGGTGGCCGAGACGCTGGCCCCGCGGGCATTCGCCGCGTTCGCCGCCGCGGGCACGACGACGGCGCTCCTGTACGGAGCGGTGTTCGCGGCCTCGCTCGACGCCGCGTTCCGGGCGGCGGAGTCCCACGGGATCCGGGCGATCCTCGGCAAGGTCATGATGGACCGGGTCACGTACGACGAGACGATCGACCCGTCGACGATCCTCGACCGCTCGCTGCGCGAATCGAACGAGCTGTGCGAGCGCTGGCACATGGCTGATGGCGGTCGCCTGCGCTACGCCTACACGCCGCGGTTCGCGGTCTCGTGCACCGAGGCGATGCTCCGCGAGTCCGCGGCCGCGGCCCGTGCCTCGGGCGCGTACTGGCAGACGCACGTCTCGGAGGACCGTGGCGAGATCGACGAGGTTCGCCGCCTCTTCCCCGACGCGATGGACTACGTCGACGTCTACGACCGCGCGGCCGGCCTCGGGCCGCGGACGGTCCTCGCCCATGCGATCCACCTCTCCGATCGCGAGCTCATGCGGCTCGTCGAGACCGACACCCGCGTCGCGCACTGCCCGGCCTCGAACCTCTTCCTCGCCTCGGGCGTCATGCCGCTCGCGCGGTATCTCGAGGCGGGGTTGGGCATTGGCCTCGGGTCGGACGTCGCGGCCGGCCCCGACCTGTCGATCTTCGGTGCGATGCGGGTCGGCGCCTACACGCAGAACGCGCTGCGCGTCGTCCGAGGCGATCCGCAGCCGACGCTCGGGCCGCTCGACTGGCTGCGCATGGGCTCGCTCGAAGGAGCGCGCGTGCTCGGTCTCGATGGCGAGATCGGGTCGCTCGAGTCCGGCAAGGAGGCCGATCTCATCCTCGTCGACCCGCGGCTCACCTCGCCCCTTGCGGGCGACGACGTCGACGACGATCCGGCGGCGCTCATGAGCCGCCTCATCTTCCGCGCCCACCCGTCGATGGTCCGCGCGGCCTTCGTCCGCGGCCGCCGCCTGGCCGGCCCACCGGGCGCGCCCGCGTCGCTGGCCGCTACAGCATGACGATCCCGCTGGCTCCCGGGTCACGCCCCTCCCTCAACGCCGCGAGAACCTGGCGAGTCCTGAGCGGGAACGGCACACGAAGCGCCGGTATCGCCGCTCGATTGCGGCGCGTGTCGGCGACGAGCAGGATCAGGTGATCGAAGCCGCCGTCACGGATCTTGAGCGCCAGCTTCCGCTCGAGCGCCTGGCCGTCGGTGATCGCCGTCTCCGCCTCCACGGGGAGCTGCCATCGCTCTCCGCGGATCAACGCATCCCAGGCCCGTGGGTCACCGCGCGACGGGAAGGGCACCTCTTGCTGCCATCCCAGGCGCGGATGGAGCTCGCCGTGCAACCTGCCGAGCAGCCGGGCCTGTCCCGCGTCACGAAGCGGATCGCTTCGCGGGTACGCTCGGATGGCGACCTCGAGGCCGACCGTGGCCCCAATGCACATCACGGACTCGAGCGCCGGTCCCGCAACGGAGCCGTGCTCAACTCGCTCAACCAGCGATGCGGAGACACCACATTCGTGCGCCACGGCCCGGAGGCTGAGACCTGCCGCGCGCCGAGCCAGGCGCAATTCGGCTCCCAGGCGCAGGAGGGCGGCCGCGGAGGCACGCCTCGAGTAGTCGATCGGTCGCTCGCGGGTCGCCATCGGCATCGAGGGTGCCATCAGGTGCTTACGCCGCACTTTCCCGGAAGTGTCTCGCCCAGCGATGCAAGTGACGAAGGAACCGCCGGGAGAGCGCGCTCCTTCGTCGGTTGTCACGCTGGGCGGTGCATCTGGCGGTGGAGCCGTCTTTCGGGCGTCGTGTGCGTCGCTGGGCGACACATCGGCCTCCGGGGGCTGGGCCCGGGGGGGCCGGGAGGATGGGCGCCGTGAGCGGGGCGGCCGAGCTCGTGATCGCCGGCGGGACGCTCGTCGACGGCACCCGGGCGCCGGCGAGGCCGGGCACGGTCATCGTGGAAGGCGGGCGTCTGCGGGTCACGGACCCCGACGCGGAGCCGCCCCCGGCGGCCCGGACGATCGATGCCACCGGGAAGCACGTCGCGCCGGGGTTCATCGATCTCCACAGCCACAGCGGGCTCATGATCCTTGCCGAGCCGCTCCACGAGCCCAAGGTGCGGCAGGGCGTCACGACCGAGGTCATCGGCGTCGACGGCAACTCCTACGCGCCGTTCCGCAACGCCGATGACCTCCCCGCGTTCGTCGAGCTCAACAGCGGGCTCGACGGCATCCCCGACATTGCCTACGACTGGGCGACGGTCACGGAGTACCTCCAGCGACTCGACGGGACGTCCGTCAACCTCGCGTACCTCGTCGGTAACTCGGCGCTGCGGATCGACGCCATCGGCTGGGACGAGCGACCGGCCACCGCCGACGAGATCGACCGCCAGCGAGCCACGCTCCGCGAGGCGATGGAGGACGGCGCCTTCGGCATCTCGAGCGGCCTCGACTACCCGCCCGGCAGCTACGCCGACACCGCCGAGCTCGCCCAGCTCGCGAACGAGGCGTCAAGGCACGGCGGCTTCTACCACACCCACGTCCGCTACCCGCTCGGCGACCGGTTCCTCGACCCGTTCCGCGAGGCAATCGAGATCGGCCGGCGTGGCCAAGCCCCCGCGCACATCACCCACTTCTATCACCGCAAGACATTCCCGGGCTCACCCGAGCAGATGCTCGACCTCATCGACGACGCCCGCGCCGAAGGGCTCGACATCACGTTCGACGCCTACCCGTACGAGTGGGCGAGCACGCGACTCCTCATCCTGATCCCGACGTGGGTCCAGGCGGGCGGGCCCGCGAAGACGAAGGAACGCCTCGCCGATCGGAGCGTCCGCGACCGGATCCGCCGCGAGCTCGCCGAGCGCGGCGTGCTGTTCGCCGGCGCCGGGGGCCTTCGAGACGTGCGCATCGGCTACCTCGAGCGGCCCGAGAACCGCCGCTGGGAGGGCAAGACCCTCGGCGACGTCATCGCCGACACGCGCGCCGACCCCGTCGATGCGCTGTGCGATCTGCTCCTCGCCGAGAGCCTGCGCCCGAACGAGGTGACGCCCGGGCCGCACACCGACGGGATTCGCCGCTTCCTGAAGCACCCCGTCGGCATGATCGGCACCGACTCGACCTTCGTCGGTGAGAAGCCGAGCCCGCGCACCTACGGCAGCTATCCCCGCATCCTCGGGCAGTTCGTCCGGGACGAGGCCGTCATCGGCCTCGAGGAGGCGATCTGGAAGATGACCGGCGGCCCCGCCGCCCGCCTCGGCCTGAAGGACCGGGGCGTGATCGCGGACGGTGCCTGCGCCGACCTCGTCGTCTTCGAGCTCGCGAACGTCCGCAGCCATGCGACGTACGAGGAGCCGCGCCGATTCCCGTCCGGGATCGACCAGGTCATCGTCAACGGCGAGGTCGTCGTCGACGGCGGCCGTCACACCGGGGCTCGTCCCGGCCGCGCCCTCCGCCGCGGCCGGGACTGATGAGCCTCCCCCTCCAGAGGTGTACGGGGACAGCGGGGCGCGCAGGCCCTCGGCGTCAGACCGCCGTGCCGCGAGCGGCTCGCGGCGCGGAGTCGGCGTCGCCATCGTCGGATTCGGCGTCGCGATCCAAGTCGGAGTCTGAGTCGGCGGCGCCCCCGGCCGCGCCGCCACGGCCGTTCCGCCGCCGCTCGACGTTGAGGCGGTCTTCGGCCGTCGCGAGCGCGACCTCGACGGTCCGGGCCTGGTTCGCCTCGGCCCAGCCGATCGCGAGGCGCAGCGTCACGGCCCCGGACGCCAGCCAGAGGTCACACGTCGTCCGGACGCGCTCGATGTAGTTGATCGCCTGGACCTCGTCGGTCTCGGGCAGCAGCACGCCGAACGATCGCGGCCCCAGGCGGGCAATGCGGTCGACGTCTCGCGCGTAGCGCCGGAGCGTCGCCGCCACCGGCGGGATCAGCCGATCGCCGGCGTCCGGCCCGAGCCGCTCGCTCAGCCGGTCCATGCCCTCGATCTCGATGAGCACGACGGTCGCCGGATGGCGGTAACGGCGGATCCGGCTGTCCTCCTCCTGCAGCCAGCGCGACCACGACGGCGGCAGGTCGAGCCCGGTCCCGGGATCGGCCGCGGCGGCGCCCAGGCCGGCCCCATGTCCGCCGCCGGACAGCCCGACCGGGCCGAACACGGCGACGCCCCGGCCTTCGCCGGGCCGTCCCGCGGGCACACGCGGCAGGCGGTCGCCGGGGACGATCGTCAGGTCGTCGGCACGGTTCCGATTCCGCAGTCGGGGAGCGGCGAGCACGGCGCCGCCGACGATGAGGTTGGCCGCCACGGCGAGGAGGATGATCGCGAGGAGCGTGTCCGGGGTGGGCATGCTCGGCGGTGCTCCGGGTCTCCGATGCGGTTGGGGTTTCAGGCGCCCATGATGGACCGGCCGACCTCTGCCGGCCTCGGCGCCGACTATAGATTCGGGCGGCTCCCCTGACGACAGTCCCTGCCCCACCCGTACGAGTTGTCGGTGCGATGCCGCAACGCGCCGGTACGGTCCGGTGCGGAGCGGGTGGGACACAGACGCGGGCGACGACGAGGGCCGGTGGCCCGATGGGCGATGGTAGGCTCCCGGTCGAAGGAGGGATCCCCGGCAGGTGACGATCCGGACCGCGCCCCGCACCGCCGCGCCGGGTGGCGTCGCCGATGCCCTGCTCGTCCATCCCGGCGAGGTCGTGCCGGGCCGGCTCAAGGCCCGCGGCCCCCTTCGCCGCGAGGGTCCGGAGAAGCTCACCGGCGAGGCGAAGTACGCCGACGATCTCGTCTTCCCGGGCGCCTGGTTCGGGGCCACGATCCGCTCGACCGAGCCGCACGCGCGGCTGATGGGCGTGGACCTCGATGACGGCTTCGACTGGTCGAAGGTCGTCGTCGTCACGGCGGCCGACATCCCCGGCGAGAACATCGTCAGCCTCATCAGCGACGACCAGCCGGTGCTCGTGCCCGTCGGCGGGGAGATCCAGCACCAGGCCGAGCCGCTCGTGCTCGTCGCCGCCCCGGACCGGTCGACCCTGCGGGCCGCGAAGCGGGCGATCCGGGTCCGCACCGAGCGCCTCGAACCGGTCTTCGACCCGCTCGCCTCCGACCACGTCTTCGCCCACTACGAGATCTCGTCCGGGGACCTCGACGCGGGATTCGCCGAGGCGGATCTCGTCCTCGAGGGGACGTATCGCGTCGGCCACCAGGAGCAGCTCTACATCGAAAACAACGCGATGATCGCGGTCCCACGCGAGGACGGCGGCGTCGCGGTCCACGGCAGCCTCCAGTGCCCGTACTACATCCACAAGGCGCTGAAGCGGGCGCTCTCGCTGGACGACGTCCGGGCCCAGGTCATCCAGGCCGAGACGGGCGGCGGCTTCGGTGGCAAGGAGGAGTACCCGTCGATCCTCGCGCTCCACGCCGCGCTGCTCGCGCTGAAGTGCCGCAAGCCGGTCCGGATGATCTACGACCGCCACGAGGACATCGCCGCGACGACGAAGCGGCACCCGGCGATCGTCACCCATCGCACCGGCGTGAAGCGCGACGGCACGCTCGTCGCCCAGGACATCGAGCTCGTCATGGACGGCGGCGCGTACTGCACGCTGACGCCCGTCGTCCTCTCGCGCGGCGCGCTCCACGCCGGCGGGCCATACCGGTGCGCGAACGTCCGCATTCGAGCGCGGGCGACGCGGACCAACACGCCGCCGAACGGCGCGTTCCGCGGGTTTGGGGCGCCGCAGACGGAGTTCGCCGCGGAGACGCAGCTCAACCGCCTCGCCGAGGCGCTCGACATCGACCCGCTCGACATCCGGCGCCGCAACGTCTACCGGGTCGGCGACACGACGCCAACCGGCCAGGTGCTGCGGGAGAGCGTGGCCGGCGAGGAGGTGCTCGAGCGCGCCGCCGAGGCGGCGGAGTTCGAGCGGATGCGCGAGAAGACGGCGCGATCGCGCCCGCCGGCCGGCAGCGGCGACACGGGCAACGGCCGCCCGCTCGCGTCGGCCGCGGCTCGCAAGGCCCAGGGCATCGGCCTCGCGTTGGCGTGGC
This sequence comes from Candidatus Limnocylindrales bacterium, assembly GCA_036556145.1. Classification (GTDB taxonomy): domain Bacteria; phylum Chloroflexota; class Limnocylindria; order Limnocylindrales; family CSP1-4; genus JACDAV01. The sequence continues at coordinate 13,711 of DATBKB010000114.1, forward strand.
ACGGCGCCGGCTTCACCGGCTCGGGTGAGGTCAAGCTCGCGAGCGTCGCCTCGGTCGAGCTCACCGGGGCCGGCGAGATCCGCATCCTCACCGCGTCGACCGAGATGGGGCAGGGGACGAAGACGATCTTCCCGCAGCTCGTCGCCGACGCCCTCGGCGTGCCGTACGAGGCGGTGACGATTGCGCCGCAGGACACCGCCGTCGTTCCCGACAGCGGCCCCACCGTCGCGAGCCGCACGGCGATGGTCGTCGGCGGGCTCTGCATCAAGGCCGCAGAGCGGCTGCGCACACAGGTCGAGAACTCGACCGGCGGCGCATTCGCCGACACGTATCGCGACTACGCCCGCTCGCACGGCGCGACCCGCATCGACCAGCGCTTCGAGCCGTACCCTGGCGTCCAGTTCGACGACAGCACGTACCGTGGCGACGCATACCCGGCCTACGGCTGGGCGGCCTGCGTCGCGGAGGTCGACGTCGATCTCGACACCGGCGAGGTCGCGGTCACGAACGTCGTCGCCGCGGACGACATCGGCCGGGTCATCCACCCGATCCTGGCCGAGGGCCAGGTCGAGGGCGGCACGCTGCAGGCCGTCGGCTACGCGACGATCGAGGAGATGAAGCTCGTCGACGGCCGCTATCTCAACGACCGGCTCGCGACCTACATCATCCCCACCGCGCTCGACGCCCCGCGGATCACCTCGATCCTCGTCGAGGCGCCGTTCAGCGGCGCGCCGCACGGGGCGAAGGGCGTCGGCGAGCTGCCGATGGACGTCGGGGCGCCCGCCGTGGTGGCCGCGATTCACGACGCAACCGGCGCCTGGATCCACGATCTGCCCGCGACGCCGGAGCGCATCCTCGCCGCGCTCGGAGCGACGACGACGCCGCCCGCGCCGGCGTCGGTCAGCCCCGGCGCGAGCGCCGGACAGGTCGAGAAGAAGGTCGAAGAGCCGATCCGCCGCGGCACCGACCCGCGCCCGCAGGGACGGACCGATCCACAACCGCTCCGCGGCCCCCAGGACTGACGCGTGAACATCCGGATGCTCGTCAACGGCGCGCCGGCCGAGATCGACGTGCCGGGCAGTCGCCGCCTCCTCGACGTCCTGCGCGAGGACCTCGGCCTGACCGGGACGAAGGAGGGCTGCGGGGAGGGGGAGTGCGGCGCCTGCTCGGTCATCCTCGACGGCCAGCTCGTTGACGCCTGCCTGGTCCCGATCAGCCAGGTCGACGGCGCGACGGTTCGAACCGTCGAGGGCCTCGCCCGGCGACGGGCCGGTGAGGCCGATCGCGAGCTCGACGAGCTGCAGGCCGCGTTCCTCGCGGCGGGCGGCGCGCAGTGCGGGATCTGCACGCCCGGCATGCTCATGGCCGCGCGGGCGTACATCGACGGCGGGGGCGGTCCGGACGAGGAGGCGATCCGCGAAGCGATCGCGGGCAACCTCTGCCGATGCACGGGCTACACGAAGATCGTCGAGGCGATTGCCATGGCCGCGGGGCGGCCGGCCGTCTGATGCCGGTCGAACCGCCGATCGAGGTCCCGCGAACGCTCGTCGAGGCGTTCGACGTCCTCGCCTCTGCGCCGCACCGGCCGATCGCCGGCGGCACCGACGTCATGGTCCAGATCAGCGGCGAGATCGGCCCGCCGCCGGATCGGATGATCGACCTGTGGCGGCTCCAGGAGCTGCGCGGCATCCGCCTCGCCGACGGCGTGCTCGCCATCGGGGCACTCGAGACCTACACGGACATCCGCCGATCCGCGCTGTGCCGCGAGCTCGTTCCGGCACTGGTCGAGGCGGCGGCGACGATCGGCGCGGCCCAGATCCAGAACCGCGGCACGCTCGGCGGGAACATCGCCAACGCCTCGCCGGCCGGCGACACGCTGCCGGTGCTGCTCGCGCTCGACGCCACGATCGTCGTCGGCTCGCAGCGCGGCGAGCGCTCGATCCCGGCGGCCGATTTCTGGATCGCATACCGCAGGACGGCACTCGAACCGGACGAGCTCGTGCTGCGGGTGCTCGTACCGCCGCCGGTCGGTCGTGAAATCCGCTTCCGCAAGATCGGCACGCGCCGCGCGCAGGCGATCTCGAAGGTCGTCATGGCACTCGCCTGGCGTCCCGGCGCCGACGCCGACGGCGACGGCGACGGCGGCGCGTGGCGCGACGTCCGGCTCGGGCTCGGCTCGGTCGCCGAGCGGCCCATTCGGGCGGCGAAGACCGAGGCGGTCCTGGAGGGCGCTCGCCCGACGACCGAGACCGCCGACCGGGCCGCCGAGACACTCGCCGGCGAGATCCAGCCGATCGACGACGTCCGCTCGACCGCCGACTACCGCCGGGTCGTCGCGGCCCGAGTCCTCCATCGACTCATCCGCGACGCCGGAGGCTGGTGATGGCCGTCCAGGGGGTGAAGATCCGCGGTCCCCAGGTGCCGCGCGCCGAGGAGGTTCTGACCGACGGCGCGCTCGGCTTCGTCGCCATGCTCCAGCGGGAGTTCGGAATCCGGCGGCGCGAGCTGCTCGAACGGCGCTGGACCCGCCAGGCCCGCATCGATGCCGGGGAGCTGCCCGACTTCCTGCCCGACACATCCGACATCCGATCGGCCGAGTGGCGCGTCGCCGAGGCGCCGCCTGACCTCGACGATCGGCGGGTCGAGATCACCGGTCCGGCCGAGCCGAAGATGATGATCAACGCGCTCAACTCGGGTGCCCGCGTCTTCATGGCCGACCTCGAGGACGCGCTGTCGCCGACGTGGGCCAACGTCGTCGGCGGACACGCCGCCATCCGCGATGCCGTCCGGCGCGAGCTGACGTTCGAATCGCCGGAGGGCAAGTCGTACCGGCTCAAGGACGACATCGCCACGCTCGTCGTGCGGCCGCGCGGGTGGCACCTCGAGGAATCGCACGTCCTCGTCGACGGCTTCCCGATCTCGGCGTCGTTGTTCGACTTCGGGATGTTCCTCTTCCACAACGGCGACGAGCTGCGACGGCGGGGGAGCGGCCCGTACGTCTACCTGCCGAAGCTCGAGAGCCACCTCGAGGCCCGGCTCTGGAACGACGTGTTCTGGACCGCGCAGTCGTCGCTCGGCATTCCCGGCGGGAGCATCCGCGCCACCGTCCTCATCGAGACGATCCTCGCCGCGTTCGAGATGGACGAGATCCTCTACGAGCTGCGCGAGCACGCCGCCGGCCTCAACGCCGGCCGCTGGGACTACCTGTTCAGCCTCATCAAGAAGTTCCGGGCCCGGCGCGACTTCGTCCTGCCGGACCGCTCGCAGCTGACGATGACCGTGCCGTTCATGCGGGCCTACACCGAGCTGCTCGTCCGGACCTGCCACCGGCGCGGTGCGCATGCGATCGGCGGGATGGCGGCCTTCATCCCGTCGCGCCGCGACGCGAAGGTCAACGATGTCGCGATGGCCAAGGTGCGCGATGACAAGGAGCGCGAGTCGCGTGACGGCTTCGACGGCACCTGGGTCGCGCATCCCGACCTCGTGCCGCTCGCGACGGAGATCTTCGACGCCGTCCTCGGCTCGGCGCCGAACCAGAAGGGGCGCACGCGCGACGAGGTGTCGGTGCGGGCGGCCGACCTGCTCAACCTGCGCGTCGAGGGCGGCAAGATCACCGACGGCGGGGTACGCGCCAACGTCTCCGTCGCGCTTCAGTACCTCGACGCGTGGCTGCAGGGCAACGGGGCGGCCGCCATTAACAACCTCATGGAGGACGCGGCCACGGCCGAGATCAGCCGCTCGCAGCTCTGGCAGTGGCGGTCGATCAGCGCGAAGCTCGAGGACGGACGCGTCATGTCGGGCGAGATCTACGCGGCCATTCGCGACACCGAGCTGGCGGCCCTCGGCGGGCGGACGACCGGCCGTCTCGGCGAGGCGGCCGACGTCCTCGACCGGCTGGTCCTCGAGGACAAGTTCGCCGACTTCCTGACGCTGAAGGCCTACCCGCTGCTCGGCTGATCACGCCGTCGGCGTGGTGGGTTCCGGTCCGGGCTCGTTAGCCAGCTCCCAGATCACCTCGCCCGTTGACTGCAGCTCGTCCAGCACCGGTATGAGGCGTTCTACCGCGCGCTGATCCGGAACGTCTATCGCGACGTAGTGCGGGCTCTTCCACTCATGTTCGAGCTTCAGCCTGGTCAGGGTCGCATGGAGAGTCAGCTCCAAGCCATGAGGCACCACGAGCTCCCGTGCAGCCTCTGAGTCAGAGGGCGGAGCAGTCTCGCGATGGCCGTCCGTAGCCCGCACGAGAACGTGGCCGGAAGAACGGACGACGCTTGCGACGACGTGCCGGTCGTGGGCGTCGACTGCCACCTCGACGTGGTCTTCGAGAGCCATTCCATACGTGAAGAACGGGATGCTGCAAAGAACGAATACGTCACTCGCCTCGCGGCGAAGCCAGAGCTGTTCCCACTTCCCGGGCAGTCCATGAAGGGCGAGGTCCGCGTGGGCCAGATAGTTCGCTCGGTGTCGCCGAGCTGGCGGCGCATGGCTAACGACGTCCTCGTCGCGCATTCAGGAGCCTCGTGAGCGCTCGATGAACCGGCCGAAGCCGCGGCGGCCCACGAACGTCCCGTCGCGGATTACCGGCTCGCCGCGGAGGAAGACGCTCCTGACCTCGCCGGCGGCTTCCATTCCTTC
>DATBKB010000115.1:0-13694 GCA_036556145.1 Candidatus Limnocylindrales bacterium
GAGGCGACGATCGCGGTGGCGCACGGCCAGATGCACGAGCGCGATCTCGAGAAAGTCATGCTGCAGTTCATGCAGCGCGAGGTCACCGTGCTCGTCTCGTCGGCGATCATCGAGTCGGGGCTCGACATCCCGAACGCGAACACGATCATCATCGACCGCGCCGACGCGCTCGGGCTCGCCCAGCTCTACCAGCTCCGGGGCCGGGTCGGGCGGTCGTCGCGGCGGGCCTACGCGTACCTGCTCTACCGGCGCCGCGAGCGCCTCTCGGACGAGGCTCGCAAGCGGCTCCAGGCGATCTTCAACGCCTCGGAGCTGGGTGCCGGGTTCCAGATCGCGCTGGCCGACCTCGAGATCCGGGGCGCCGGCAACATCCTCGGCGGGGAGCAGTCGGGCCACATGGCCGCCGTCGGGTTCGACCTCTACTCGCGGTTGCTTGCCGAGGCGGTCGAGGAGCAGAAGGCGAAGCGCGAGGACCGGCCGCCGGTCGTCGAGCCGCCGCAGGCCGTCGTCGACCTGCCGGTCGAGGCGCACCTGCCCGACTCCTACGTCCCCGAGACGGCCCAGAAGCTCGAGCTCTACCGGCGGCTGGCCCGGGCCCGCACGGCCGGCGACCTGGCCGCGTTCCGCCAGGAGGTGACCGACCGGTTCGGCCCGATGCCCCAGCCCGTGGCGCGCCTCGTCGAGGTGGCCGAGCTGCGGCTGGCCGCCGAGGCGGCCGGCGTGTCGTCGATCTCGCGCGAGGAGGGCCAGCTCGTCGTCCGCTTCGGTGCCGGTCTCTCGCGCTCCACGGCGATGCGATTGCTGGGCGGCGGCGGGCTGCCGGGTGTGAAGCCGTCGGAGGTGACGTTCGCCTCGAACCAGGTCCGGATCCGATTGCCCCGGGATCCGCACCGGGCCTGGGGCCTGACGCAAGCGGTGGTCGCGCGGCTCACCGCCCGGGAGGAGGTGCCCGCGTGACCCGGGCAACGCTCAAGCTCGAGATCCCGGCCTCGCCGGAGGAGCGGGCGGCGTTGCGCAAGGCCCTGCTGCGAGCCCGCGCGACGGAGCTCGGGGAGATGCGGCGCCGCGGAACGCGTCACAGCCTCGGCTACGGCGATGCCGCGGCGCGGGAGACGATGCTCGACGAGACGCGCGAGGCCGAGCTGCGACACGAGATGCTCGATCGGCTGATCGCGGCACTCGGCGAGGCGCCCGAGTGAGGTCAGCCGGCGGACCGACCCGGTTCGCCGAGCTCAACGGCGTCCTCGACACGTTCGTCGATCGCGCGCGGGCGACCCTCGGCGAGGGACTCGACGGGCTCTACCTGCTCGGGTCCTTCGCGATGGGCGAGGGCGACGAGCACAGCGACGTCGACTTCATGGCGATCGTCCGGCGCGACCTCGAGGGCGAGGCGCTCGCGCGCGTCCAGGCGATGCACGGCGAGATTCACGACCTGCCCTCAGAGTGGGCGAGGCATCTCGACGGCTCGTATGCCCCGGCCGATCTGTGGCGTCGGCCGCCGGCCCAGGGCCGTCCACCCGGCGACGACCGGCGGCCCGACTGGGTCGACCCCGGCACGGGCCGGGGGATCGGCACGTACCCGTTCCTGTACCTCGACAACGGCGCCCGCTCCGTCGTGCGCTCGGATCACGACAATTCGCTCGTCCAACGGTGGGTGGCGTATCACCACGGGATCGCGCTGGTGGGGCCACCCGCCCCGTCGCTCCTCGATCCGATCGACGACCGGGCGCTCCGCGCCGAGGTCGGGGCGACGATTGTCGAGTGGGGCGGCCAGCTCCTGGCGGGACCGTCCTGGCTGAGCAACCTCTGGCGGCAGCCGTATGTCGTCATCAGCTTCTGCCGGATGCGGCAGACGCTCGAAACCGGCCGCATCGGCTCGAAGTCGGAGGGGGCGCGGTGGGGGATGGCGCGGCTCGATCCGCGCTGGCGGCCGTTGATCGAGGCGGCCCTCGCCGAGCGTCCGGATCCCTCGCTGAAAGTTCGCCTGCCGGCCGACCCGGCGATGGTGAGCCTGACCCTCGAGTTCATCCGCGAGGCGATCGCCGACGTGTTGCGCGGTGGCGCGAACGTGCGCAGCCGAGACGAAGGCACCCGGCCGGTCCGCTAGCATTCGCCCCGTCCGTCGAGAGGGGAGGGTCATGCGAACTCGAGCGCGCGCGGCCGGGATTGCGGCCGTCGTCCTGACGTCCATCGTCGCAGGCTGCAGCTCCGGCGCACCCGCGGCCACGCCTCCGCCGACCCCGACCGCGCCACCGGCGGCGACGCCGACCCCGACGGGCGCTGCCACGGCGAGTCCGACGCCGACCGCTCCGCTCAGCGGCGACGCGAACCTCGACGCGCCCCAGGAGGTCCCCGCGGGTGCGAAGTTCTCCGTCACCTGGACCGGCCCCAACGGTGACCGCGACTACGTCACGATCGTCTCGGCCGGGGCTGAGAAGTGGACGAACGAGCCGTACTTCTACACGTCGGACGGGCCGTCCGGCGATCTCGTCGCGCCGACGACGGACGGCGCCTACGCACTGTGGTACGTCCGCGGCGTGGACAACGTCATCCTCGCCCGCCGAGCCATCCGCGTCCGGCCGTTCGAGGGCAGCCTCTCGGCGCCCGACACGGCTACTGCGGCGAGCATCGTCGAGGTCGCCTGGACCGGACCGAACGGGCCGGGCGACTACGTCACGATCGTCAAGGCCGGTGCCGAGCGCTGGACCAACGAGTGGTACTTCTACACGACGGCCGGCTCGCCCGGGAAGATCAACCTCGGTCTCGAGTCGGGCGCCTTCGAGGTCTGGTACGTGACCGGGGCCGACTCGCGCACGATGGTCCGTCGGCCGATCACGATCACGCCCGTCGAGGTGACGCTCACGGCCCCGGCCGCGGTGAACCGGAACGCCCAGTTCCAGGTGGCCTGGACCGGGCCGAACGGCCCGCAGGACTACATCACGATCGTGGCGGCCGGCTCGGCGCCGGGAGCGTACACCTCGTACGAGTACACCACGCGAGGCAGCCCGATCACGCTGACGGCACCGAGCTCACCCGGCAACTATGAGGTCCGCTACCAGTCGGACCGGGTCACGGGCGTGTTCAAGAGCATCCCGATCGTCGTCCGCTAACCTCGGTCGCGATGCGGCCGTTCCACTTCCTCGCCGACGCGCGGGCGCCGGCATCCGGCAAGGAGCTCGCGGAGAAGGCCCGTCGCGCAGAGGCGACCGGATTTCACGCGCTCGTCGTCCCGGACCACCTGCTCGACCAGTTCTCGCCCGTGCCGGCGATGGCCGCGATCGCGATGGCGACCGAGCGCCTGCGCGTCGCGGCGTTCGTCGTCAACAACGACCTGCGCCACCCGGCGGTGCTCGCGCAGGACCTGGCGAGCATCGACGTCATCAGCGGCGGCCGCCTCGACGTGGCGATCGGGGCGGGCTGGAACCGCGCGGAATACGAGGCGATCGGGCTGCGCTTCGACCCGACCCCGGTTCGGCAGGCCCGGCTCGAGGAAGCCGTCACCGTCCTCAAGGGCCTGTTCGCCGATGGACCCTTCAGCTTCCGCGGTGAGCACTACACGATCACCGATTACGACGCGGGGCCGCGACCCGTCCAGCAGCCGCACCCGCCGTTCCTCATCGGCGGCGGCGGGCGGCGGACGCTGACGCTGGCCGGACGCGAGGCGGACATCGTCGGACTGGCGCCGCGGATCGCAAAGAACGGCCGCGTCGACCCGCACAGCCTGACGTTCGAGGCGGCAGCCGAGAAGATCGAGTGGGTTCGCGCGGCCGCGGGCGGCCGGTTCGACGGGCTCGAGCTCAACGTCTATCCGTCGACCTGGCCGATCACCGTCACGGACGACGTCCACGCCGAGGCGCGCAAGGTCATCGACAGCCTTCGCGAGCGGACCGGCGTCGAGATGACCGAGGCGGCGATCCTCGACTCGCCGCACCTCTTCATCGGCTCGATCGATCGCCTGGTCGAGAAGTTCGAATCGCTCCGGGAGCGACTCGGGATCAGCTCGTTCATGGTCGGCGAGATGGAGGAGCTGACGCCGGTGGTCGAGCGGCTGGCCGGCCGCTAGCGCCTCGCCTCGTGTCCGCCATCGTCACCGACGCCCACCCCGGCCTCTGGTCGCCGCAGCACCGGACGCTGACGCTCGGCCTCGTCCTGACGATCACCCTCGTCGCGTTCGAGGCGCTCGCGGTTGCGGCGATCATGCCGATCGTCGCGCGCGATCTCGGCCAGATCCACCTCTACGGCTGGGTGTTCTCGGCGTTCTTCCTCGGCAGCCTCCTCGGGATCGTGCTGGTGGGTGGCTTGATCGACCGTGGCGGGCTGCTGGGCCCGTTTCTCGGTGGCCTCGGGCTGTTCTCCGCGGGCCTCGTGATCGGCGGGCTCGCCCCGACGATGGAGATCCTCGTCGGCGCCCGATTCCTCCAGGGCCTCGGCGCAGGCGCGATTCCGCCGATCGCGTACGTCGCCATCGGCCGCGCGCTGCCGGAGTCGCTTCGGCCGCGGATGTTCGCGACGATGTCCACCGCGTGGGTCGTGCCGGGCATCGTCGGTCCGGCTCTCAGCGGCTTCGTCGCCGAGGCGATCCACTGGCGAGTCGTCTTCCTTGGCCTCCTGCCGCTCATCGCCGTCGCGGCCACGATGACGATGCCGGCGCTGCGCCGCTCGGTCGCTCCCGACGCGGCGAGCGAGGAACAGAGCGTCGCGGCCGACACGCGGCGTCGCGTGCCGTGGGCACTCGTCGTCACCGCGGGCGCCGGGCTCGTCGTCGCCGGGCTCACCACCGGAGCGATCCTGCCGGGCGGGCCGCTCGTCGTTGCCGGCCTCGCCCTGCTCGTGCCGGCGTTCCGCCGGCTCACGCCGCCGGGGACGCTCACCGCCACGCGCGGATTGCCGGCCGCGGTGCTCCTGCGCGGCGTCCTGACGTTCGCGTTCTACTGCGCGGATGCGTTCGTTCCGCTGGCGCTCGTCGAGTGGCGCGGACTCGGGGCGAGCGCGGCCGGTCTGGCGCTCACCGCCGCGACCCTGTCCTGGACTGGCGGGGCGTGGATCCAGGCGCGCTGGTTCACGCGAATCGGTGCGCGGCGGTTCGTGACGCTGGGGTTCGTCACCCTGGCCGCCGGCATCCTCGGGTTCTGCGCGGTGCTGTCGCCGGGCGTCCCGGTCCCGATCGGCGTGGCGACATGGGCGATCGCGGGGTTCGGCATGGGCCTGTCCTACTCGCCGATCTCGCTGACGGTGCTGGCCCATGCGCCGCCCGGCGGCGAGGGCACGGCCACCGCGGGCATGCAGCTCTCGGACGTCCTCGGGACGGCCCTCGGAACCGGGATCGGTGGCGCCGTCATCGCGGCAGCCGAGGCCGCGCACGCGGACGGTTGGGTCGGCCTTGCCGCCTCCTTCGGGATCGGCGCCGCGACGGCGCTTGCAGGCGCCCTCCTCGCGCGCCGCCTTCCGGGCCCGCGACGGCGCGCTGTTGGCGGTCAGGAACGAGCGCTGGGGTAGACTGCTCGGGCCCATACGGACCGTCCGGCGGTGGCCCGACCGCCCGACCCCCACGACCAGGAGGCTCCCCAGACTGATGTCCGCCGAGGACCTCCGCGCGAAGATCCGCGAGATTCCCGACTTCCCCAAGCCGGGGATCCTCTTCTACGACATCACGACGCTCCTCAAGGACGGCAAGGCCTTCAAGGAGGCGATCGACCTCATGCTCGCGCCGTACCGCAAGGAGCGGATCGACGCCGTCGTGGGCATGGAGTCGCGCGGCTTCATCTTCAGCGCGCCGATGGCGTACCAGCTCGGCGCGGGGCTCGTGCCGGTCCGGAAGCTCGGCAAGCTGCCGGCCGAGACGCTGACCGTCGAGTACGCCCTCGAGTACGGCTCGAACACGCTCGAGATCCACCGAGACGCGATCCAGCCGGGGCAGCGGGTGCTCATCGTCGACGACCTCCTTGCGACCGGCGGGACGGTTCGCGGGACGATCGAGCTCGTCGAGCGGCTCAAGGGCGAGGTCGTGGGCCTCGCATTTCTCGTCGAGCTCGAGTTCCTCAAGGGCCGTGAGCGGCTCGAAGGCCGCCAGGTCACGAGCGTCATCAGGTACTGACCGGCAGGAACCCCGTGGCCGAGAGAGAACCAGCCGCCAGCCAGACCGAGTCGGACGCCGCGGCAGAGGCGCCGCTGGAGGCCGACGTGGAGGCCACGGCGGAGGCCGGCGTGAGCTCGGGCGCGGCGCAGGCCGAGGGCGCCGACCTCGCACGGCGGCTGTTCTTCCGCCGCTTCGCCGGCGAGGTCGTCCACACCGCGGCGGCCGTCGTCGGCGCCGCGGCCGCGCTGCAACGGACCTCGGCCGAGGCGGCGAGCGCGCTGCTTGCGCCGGATGGCGCCGCCGGGATGATGATCGCGGGCGGTCCCGACGCGGGCGTCCCGGCGCCCACCGGGTTCCGCACGCCGTTCCGGTTCGCGGCTGACGACCTCCTCCTCGTCATCGACCAGCGCCGGCTGCCCGACGAGCTCGTCGAGATCGAGATCCGATCGGCCCCCGACGCGGTCTGGGCGATCCGGCACATGGTCGTCCGCGGCGCGCCGGCGATCGGCCAGGTCGCGGCGATCGGGCTCGCCCTGACTGCGGGCCGCGTGCGGGCGATGAAGCCGTACGCCCGGCGCGCGTCGCTGCACGGCGCGGCGCGGGCGCTGAAGAACGCCCGGCCGACGGCCGTCAACCTGCGCTGGGCCGTCGACCGGATGATGGCCCGCTACGACGCCTGGGGCGAGCTGTCCGCGGACGGCGACGCGATCGCCGACGCGCTTCGGGACGAGGCCGACCAGATCGTCCTCGAGGCGACCATCGACCACGGCCGGCTGGCGGAGTTCGGTCTCGCCGAGCTGCCGGTCGTTGAGGATCGACCCGTCCGCGTCCTGACCCACTGCAACACGGGCCCGCTGGCATGCGGCCAGTTCGGGACCGCCCTCGGCATCGTCCAGGCCGCCCACCACGCCGAGCGACCGATCCAGGTCTGGATCGACGAGACGCGGCCGTACCTCCAGGGCGCGCGGCTGACCGCGTGGGAGCTGGCGCAGGCCGGGGTCCCCCACACGCTCGTCGCGGACGTCGCGGCCGGCCATCTCATCGCCACCGGGCAGGTCGACGCGATCCTCGTCGGCGCGGACCGGATCGCGGCCAACGGCGATACCGCGAACAAGATCGGGACGTACTCGCTGGCCGTGCTCGCCGCGCGCCACGGCGTGCCGTTCTTCGTCTGTGCGCCGCTCAGCTCGATCGACGTCGAGACGGCCGATGGCACGGCCATCCCGATCGAGGAGCGGGCGTCCGACGAGGTGATCCTGTTCCGCGGCCAGGCGATTGCGCCGCCCGGCACGATCGCATTCAACCCCGCCTTCGACGTCACGCCGGCGGACCTCATCACGGCGATCGTCACCGACGAAGGCGTCCTGCGACCGCCGTTCGGCTCGGCGATCGAGGCAGCGCTCGAGCGGGGTCGGGAGCGCAAGGCCGAGATGGCAAGGGCGGCGGGCGAGGCGGCGGCGCGGGCGGCGGCCGAGGCGGCGCCGCGGGCCGCCGAGGCGGCGGCGACGGCCGACGAGGGTCCGACGGCAGACGACGGCAGCGAACGCGCGGCGGCGGACGACGTCGCGAGGATCGGTGCCTGATGGCGACCGTCGCGATCACCCGGCGCGAATCGACGGTCGAAGCGCGGACGACGTCCGATCGGGGCGTGCTCCGGCGGTTCCTCGACGGCGATCGGCTCTTCGCCGCGTACGCCCTGTGCGACCTCGAGGACCGCGAGTTCAACCGGACGCGGTGGGGCATCGCCGTCTCGGGCGGCGACGTCGTGGCCCTCGGAATGGAGTACGGCGGCCTCACCCCCCAGCCGCTGTTCCTCATGGGCCGCAACGACGGCATCGAGGCCATCCTCCGCGACGTCCTCCGGCCGCGGGCGGCCTACGTCGCCATGCGGACCGAATCGATGCCGCCGGTGGCGGCGCTCTATCGGGTCGATCCCGGACCGCCGATGGTCCGGATGTGGGTCGACCGGTCGACCTTCCGACCGGCCGACGCGCAGGTCGTTCGACTCCGACCGACCGACATCGGCGAGCTCAACCGGCTGTACCAGCTCGGCTTCGCCTCGTGGCTGCCCTCGTCGGCGATCGCCGAAGGCGTCTACTACGGGCTCCGGGTCGGCGGGCGCCTCGTGAGCGCGGCGGGCACGCACGTCGTGTCCCCGACCGCCCGCCTCGGCGTCGTCGGCAACGTCCTCACCCACGCGGATTACCGCGGGCGTGGCTACGCCAAGGCCGTCACGAGCGCGGTCACCGGCGAGCTCCTCCAGATCTGCGACCAGGTCGTGCTCAACGTCCGGGCCGACAACCCACCCGCGCTCCAGGCCTATGCGAAGCTCGGCTTCGCCGAGTACGTCCGGTTCGAGGAACGGCTTGCCCACCGTCTCGGCTCGGCGTGGTCGATGCTCACGGCGCCGCTCCGGCGCCTGCTCACGTCCCGCAAGGAGAACCGAATCCGATGACGACCTCCGCCACACGCCCGGCGACCCGCGGCGCGAACCGCGGTCACGACGTCGCCGACCTCGCCCTCGCCGCCGAGGGCGTCCGGCGGATCGAATGGGCCGAGCGCGAGATGCCGGTCCTCCGGCTCATCCGCGAGCGGTTCGAGAAGGACCGGCCGCTGGCCGGCCTGCGCATCGGCGCGTGCCTCCACGTGACGACCGAGACCGCGAACCTCATGCGGACGCTCAAGGCCGGTGGCGCGGACGTCGCTCTCGCGGCCTCGAACCCGCTGTCGACGAAGGACGACGTCGCGGCCGCCCTCGTGTCCGAGTACGCCATCCCGGTGTTCGCCCGGCGGGGCGAGGACCGCGACACGTACTACGCGCACCTCAATGCCGTCGCCGACACGCATCCGCAGATCACGATGGACGACGGCTGCGACCTCGTGTCGCTGCTCCACAGCGATCGCCCCGCCCAGGTCGATGAGGTCCTCGCCGGTACCGAGGAGACGACGACGGGCGTCATCCGCCTCAAGGCGATGGCCGCGGACGGCGCGCTGCGCTTCCCGGTCGTCGCGGTCAACGAAGCGCAGACGAAGCACCTCTTCGACAACCGCTACGGGACGGGCCAGTCGACCGTCGACGGCATCCTTCGCGCGACGAACCTCCTCATCGCCGGTCGCAACGTGGCGATTGCCGGCTACGGCTGGGTCGGCAAGGGGATCGCGTCCAGGATGCACGGCCACGGGGCGCACGTCGCGGTCATCGAGGTCGATCCCGTCCGGGCCCTCGAGGCGCTGATGGACGGGTTCGCCGTGATGACGGCGGGCGAGGCCGCCTCGTGGGCCGACCTGTTCGTCACCGCCACCGGCAACGTCAACGTCTTCCGCCGCGAGCACTTCGCGGCGATGAAGGACGGTGCCGTCATGGCGAACTCCGGCCACTTCGACGCGGAGCTCGACCTCAAGGCCCTCCGCGAGATGGCCGAGGGCCACGTCCGCGAGGTCCGCGAGAACGTGCAGGAGTTCGACATCGGCGGCAAGCGGCTCCACCTCATCGCGGAGGGGCGGCTCGTCAACCTCGGCGCGGCCGAGGGTCACCCCGCGGCGGTGATGGACATGAGCTTCGCGAACCAGGCGATGTGCGCCGATTACGTCGCTAAGCACCACGAGGAGCTCGAGAACCGGGTCTACGTCGTGCCCGAGGCGATCGATGCCGAGGTCGCTCGCCTGAAGCTCGCCGCCCTCGGCATCGAGCTGGACAGGATGACGCCCGAGCAGGCCGCCTACGTCGCGTCCTGGCAGCACGGCACCTGATGGGGAAGACCGTCGCCCCGTACGGCAGCTGGCGCTCGAGGCTGCCGATCGACCTGCTCGTCGCCGGCCGTGTCAGCCTGCTGGAGGCGCACGTCGACGGCGACTCGCTCGTCTGGCTCGAGAGCCGGCCCGAGGAGGACGGCCGCCAGGTGGTCGTTTGCCGGTCGGGCGGCACCACTCGCGACATCAGCCCGCTGGGCATGAACGTCCGCAACCGCGTCCACGAGTACGGTGGCGTGGCCTTCCTCAGCGCGGGCAACCTCGTCATCGTTTCCGACTTCGCGACCGGCCGTCTCCACCGGGTCGCACCCGACCGCTCGAGCACGCCGTTGACCCCGGAGGGCGCCTACCGCTACGCCGATTACGAGCTCGACCGGCCGCGCAACCGGATCCTCGCCGTCCGCGAGGACCACTCGGGACCCGGCGAGGCGGTCAATACGCTCGTGTCGATCGACCTCGACTCCGGCGCCCCAACGGTGATCGCCGAAGGCCGCAACTTCTACTCCTCGCCGCGGCTGTCGCCGGACGGCCGGCAGCTGGCGTTCCTCGCCTGGGACCATCCGAACCTGCCGTGGGACGGCACCGAGCTGTTCGTCGCGCCGGTCGACGAGGGCGGCGCGATCGGCGCGCCGGCCAAGGTTGCCGGCTCGGCGAGCGACTGGATTGCCCAACCGCGCTGGTCGCCGGCGGGCGTCCTTCATTTCATCGCAGAGCCCGCCGGTTGGATGAACCTCCACCGCCTGCGCGACGGCCGGGTGGAAGCGGTCACGGACCTCGAGGCGGAGTTCGCCTTCCCGGACTGGGAGTTCGGCACCCGGAACTACGGGTTCATGGCCGACGGGACGATCCTCGCGGTCGGGCGCAGCGACGGAGCCGACCGGCTCTACCGGATCGCGCCGGCCGGCCGGCCCGAGCCGATCGAGCTGCCCTTCACCGAGATCGGCGAGATCGACGTCGCGGGCGACCAGGCGGTCGTCGTCGCGGCGAGCCCGACGGCGTTCAATGCGATCGTGCGGTTGAACGGCCGCGACAGCCGCCACGAAGTGATCCGCCGGTCCGCCGCTGCGGAGCTCGACCCGGCGACGCTCTCGATTCCCGAGCACGTCGAGTTTCCGACGACCGGTGGCAAGACCGCGCACGGGCTCTTCTACCGGCCGACGAACCCCGAGTTCGAGGGGCCGGCCGGCGAGGCGCCGCCGCTCATCGTCACGAGCCACGGGGGCCCAACGGGCGGTGCGTTCGGCGGGCTGACCACGTCCATCCAGCTGTTCACGAGCCGAGGGTTCGCGGTCCTCGACGTCGACTACGGTGGGAGCACCGGCTACGGCCGCGACTACCGCAAGCGCCTCGAAGGGGAGTGGGGCGTCGTCGACGTCGACGACTGCGTGAACGGCGCACGGTGGCTCGCCCAGCGCGGCGACGTCGACGGCGAAAGGCTGTCCATCCGCGGCGGGAGCGCGAGCGGCTACACGACGCTCGCGACGCTGGCGTTCCGCGACGTCTTCGCCGCGGGGGTGAGCTACTTCGGGATCGGCGACCTGCTGGAATTCGCCAAGGAGACCCACAAGTTCGAGTCGCGCTACCTCGACCGCCTCCTCGGTCCGCTGCCGGAGTCGGAGGAGATCTACCGGCAGCGCTCGCCGAACCGCTTCGCCGACCGGATCCGGGCAGCCGTGCTGATCCTCCAGGGCCTCGAGGACCGGGTTGTCCCGCCGACCGAGGCGGAGCGGATCGTCGACGCCCTGTGGGAGCGCCGGGTTGCCCACGCCTACCTCGCGTTCGAGGGCGAGGACCACGGATTCCGCAAGGCCACGTCGATCGTCCGCTCGTTCGAGGCCGAGCTCTCCTTCCTCGCCCAGGTCTACGGCTTCGAGCCGGCCGACGACATCGACCCGATCGAGGTCGTGAACCTGGACGTCGCCCGCCGCCAGACGCCGGCCGCCCGCTGACGGGTCGGTGATCGGGCAGCTCGAGACCGGCACGGCCGGCTCGTCCGAGGCGCTACTCGCCATCGAGGTCGTCTTCTCGCTGCTCGTGGCCGCGACCGGCCTCGCCGTCCTCGCCCGCCGGCTCGGGCTGCCGTACCCGATCCTCCTCGTCGCCGGCGGCCTGCTGCTCGGGCTCGTGCCGGGCCTGCCGCGCGTGGAGCTCGAGCCCGAGCTCGTGTTCCTCCTGTTCCTGCCACCGATCCTGTTCGCCGCCGGCTACTTCACGTCGATCCGGGATTTCCGCGCGAACGCCCGGAAGATCCTCCTGCTGGCTGTCGCCCTCGTCCTCGTGACCGCCGCGGCCGTCGGCTTCGTCGTCCAGGCCCTCGTCCCCGGCGTCGGCTGGCCCGTGGCGTTCGCCCTCGGCGCCATCGTCGCGCCACCGGACGCGATCGCGGCGACGGCCGTGTTCAGGCGCCTCGGCGTTCCCAGGCGGATCGTCACGATCCTCGAGGGCGAAAGCCTGATCAACGACGCGACGGCGCTCGTCACGTTCCGGACGGCCCTCGCGGTCGCGGCCGGCAGCGCCCTCACGCTGTCCGAGCTCGCCGCCGACTTCGTCGTCGTGGCCGTCGTCGGGTTGGTCGTCGGCCTGGTCGTCGGGGTGGCGGTCGCGTGGGTGACGGCCCGGATCGGTGATCCCGTGTTCGCGATCGTCATCACGTTCATCGCCCCGGTCGCCTCGTACCTGCCGGCGGAGCTCCTCGGCGGCTCGGGCGTGCTGAGCACGGTGACGGCGGGGATCTGGCTGGGCACGCACGCTCCGCGAAACTTCACGTCGGAGATGCGCGTGGCCGGCCTTGCCGCCTGGCAGGTGCTGCTGTTCCTCATCAACAGCGTCGTGTTCATCCTCATCGGCCTCCAGCTGCCCGCCGTCATCGGCGAGCTGTCGGGCCGCCCGCTCGCGGACCTCCTCGGTTTGGCCGCTGCGGTCTGCCTGACGGTCGTCGTCGTGCGGATCGCCTGGGTCTACCTGTCGATCTACGTGCCGTATCTCGTCCGGCCGTCGCTGCTCCTCGGCGAGCGCCTGCCATCGTCGCGATACGTGTTCCTCGTCGCCTGGGCCGGGATGCGCGGCGTCGTCTCGCTCGCCGCCGCGCTGTCGCTGCCGTTCGTCCTCGGCGACGGGACGCCGTTCCCGGAGCGCTCGCTGCTGATCTTCCTCGCGTTCTCGGTGATCCTCGTGACGCTCGTGGGCCAGGGGCTGACGCTGCCGCTCATCGTCCGCTGGCTGGGTCTCGAGTCCGACGGCCGGGACGAGGCCGAGGAGGAGCACCAGGCCCGGCAGCTTGCCGCCCAGGCCGCGGTGCAGCGGATCGACGAGCTGGCCGAGCAGTGGCCGGACCACCGGCCGCTCATCGACACGCTCCGCGCGCTGTACACCCACCGGGCGAGCCACATCGAGCAGGACAAGCCGCAGACCGAGGCCGAGCAGGAGATCATCGAACACCGCCAGATCCGGCACGCCGTCATCGAGGCCGAGCGCGAGGCGCTCCTGCGGCTTCGCGAGGAGGGCGGGATCAGCGACGAGGTCTTCCGGCGGGTCGAGCGCGACCTCGACCTCGAGGAGCTCCGGATGGAGGCCTAGGGACTCAGGCCCCGATCACCTCCACGCCGGCGACAGGTCGACGTGCGGACTCGTCGTCAGCCGCGTCGCTGAGGTGCCATCGGCGTTCATGACGTAGATGTCGCCGAGGCCTGAGCGGCTGCTCGAGAACGCGATCTTCGTTCCGCTCGGCGACCAGGCCGGCTCGCCGTCGATGGCGGCGTGGCTCGTGAGCCGGGTCTGCCCGGTCCCGTCGGCATTCATCACGTAGATGTCGCCGTTTCCCGTGCGCGAGCTGGCGAACGCGATGAGCCCGCCTCGCCATGCGGGTGAT
>DATBKB010000116.1:0-7311 GCA_036556145.1 Candidatus Limnocylindrales bacterium
GGTAACCGGGAGCGAACGACCCCCGGCGTATACTTCCCGGCGTCCTCCACAACCATCGCGAGGTTCGATGCGCGTCCGAAAAGCCGTCTTCCCGGCCGCCGGCTGGGGGACTCGGTTCCTGCCCGTCACGAAGGCGCAGCCGAAGGAGATGCTGCCGCTCGTCGACAAGCCGATCATCCAATACGGCGTCGAGGAAGCCGTCGCCGCAGGCATCGAGCAGGTCATCATCGTCACGTCCACGCACAAGGGCGCGATCGAGGACCACTTCGATCTCAACCACGAGCTCGAGCACTTCCTCGAGGAGAAGGGCGAGATCGAGAAGCTGCGCCAGGTCCGCAGCATCACGGACCTGGCCCAGATCGCCTACGTTCGCCAGAAGGAGCAGCTCGGCCTGGGGCACGCCGTGCTCATGGCCAAGGACCTCATCGGCCACGAGCCGTTCGCGGTGATCCTGCCGGACGACGTCGTCGTCGCCGATCGCCCATGCATCGGCCAGCTCATCCACGCCTACCAGCAGACGCACGGCTCCGTCGTCGCCACCATGGAAGTCCCGAACGAGGAGACGAAGCGCTACGGGATCATTGCCGGCGACCCGGTCGAGGGGAATCTCAACCACGGGCGACTGCGGCGGGTGACGAAGCTCGTCGAGAAGCCGGAACCGAAGAAGGCGCCCTCGAACCTCGCGATCATCGGCCGCTACGTCCTGACGCCGAAGATCTTCGACAAGCTCGAGCAGACCGCGCGCGGTGCGGGCGGTGAGATCCAGCTGACCGACGCGATCGAGGCGCTCATGGAGGAGCAGGGCGTCTACGGCTATGAGTTCGAGGGCACGCGGTACGACGCCGGCACGACGATGGGCTGGCTCAAGGCCTCGGTCGAGATCGCGCTCCAGCGGCCGGATCTCGAGAAGGAGTTCCGCAGGTACCTCGTCGACCTCGAGCTCTGAGCGTCGCCTGAGAGGTCGCTGAGGAACCGCGTCGCCTCGCGGGCCGATCGCGCGTCCTACGGTAGGATGCGCCGGATCGAAACGGCCCCCGGCGGAGGTGTGACGGCGCCGGCGCGGCGCCGGCCGCGGCAACGGGCTGGGCCACCATCAGCAGAGGAGGGCGCTTGGCGGAACTGGGCAGCGTGCTCGGCGGCCGGTATCGGCTGATCGAGCTCCTCGGGCAGGGCGGGATGGCGACGATCTTCCGCGCCCGCGACACCCAGCTCGAGCGCGACGTCGCGGTCAAGGTCCTCCGCCCCGAGTACGGCACGGACCCCGACTTCAGCGCTCGCTTCCGGCAGGAGGCCCAGGCCGCGGCCTCGCTGAGCCATCCGAACGTCGTCGCGGTCCACGACTACGGCCAGGACCCGGCCGGGCCGTTCATCGTGATGGAGCTCATCGACGGCGAGGACCTGTCGACCGTCATCCGGCGGGTCGGCGCGCTGCCGCCGCGCCAGGCGGCGCGGCTCGTCGCCGACGTCGCGCGCGCCCTCGCCGCGGCGCACGCCCGCGGCATCGTCCACCGCGACGTCAAGCCGGGCAACGTCATGCTCAGCCGCAACGGCCGCGTCTACGTCACGGACTTCGGGATCGCCCGCGCCGTGGCCGAAGCCCAGATGACGCTGCCGGGGACCACCCTCGGGTCCGTCCACTACTTCAGTCCCGAACAGGCACGCGGCGAGCCGGCGACCACCGCATCCGACATCTACTCGCTCGGCATCGTCCTCTACGAGCTGCTCACCGGCCGCCGGCCGTGGGAGGGCGACAGTGCCGCGTCCATCGCAATGGCGCGGCTATCGGGCCCGGTGCCGTCGCCGTCGGAGAGCCGGGCCGGGATCCCGCCGGCGCTCGAGGCGATCACGCGGCGCGCGCTCGCCCGGGATCCGGCGGCTCGCTTCGGCTCCGCTGCGGAGATGGCGGAGGCGCTCGATGCGTTCGTCCAGGACCGGGCCGCCGGCGCGGTTCCGGGTGCCGCGCTGGCCGGTGCCTCGACTGGCGGCGCCGGCACCTCGACCGCCGCGACGGCCATCGGCGGCGCCACCGTCGTCGGTGCGGCGACCGCGGCCGGCGTGCCACCGGCCGGCGGTGCCATCCCGCCGAGCGGGCCCGCAACGGTTGCCTCGGGCGTCGCCCGACCGAACCCCGCCCGCGTGCCGTATGCGCCGGGGGCATACGCCGGCACGGACACGACGGGACCGGACCGGTACGGCGCCGATCCGTACGCCGGCTCCGACCGCTACACCGCCTCGGATCGCTACGTCGCGCGCCCGGCGGGGCCGGAGGCGTGGGACGCGGAGGAGCGTCGCGGTACGAGCCCGTGGGTCTGGATCTCGGCGCTGCTGGCGGTCGCGATCCTCGCCGTCGTCGGCTTCCTCATCTTCCGGCTCCTGTCCGGCTCGACGCCGGCCACCGCCCAGGTCACCGTCCCGAAGTTCGTCGGGATGCAATTCGAGCAGGCGCAGGCCGAAGGCGAACGCCTCGGCATCACGGTCGAGGTCGGCGATTCGCGGCCCGATGCGGAAACGCCGGAGAACGAGATCGTCTCCCAGGACCCCGAGGCCGGCAGCAAGGTCGACAAGGGCGCGACCGTGAAGGTCACGATCGCGGTCGGTCCGGACACCGTCCCGGTCCCGAATCTTGTCGGGCGGCCGGAGAGCGAGGCGCTGCAGGCGATCTTCGACGCCCAGCTCCGAATCGGCCAGCGAACCGAGGCGTTCGATCCGACCGTGCCGGCGGGCAGCATCGCCGCCCAAAGCATCGCGGCCGGGATCGCCGTCGCGCCGCAGACGCCGATTGACTTCGTCGTCTCGAAGGGCCCCGAGCCGACGCCATCGCCCACGCCGACACCCACGCCCACGCCGACCCCGACGCCGACGCCGACCCCGACACCGGAGCCGACGCCCGTGCAGCTCACGGTCGGCGACTACCGCTGCATCACCGTCGCCGAGGCCAAGGCCGCGATCGAGAACGACCGCTTCCAGGTCGGCGACATCGACCCGCCGCTGCTCGTCACCGACGACTGGTATGTCGTCGACCAGCAGCCGAACCCCGGCGCGACGCGCCGGGAGGGTGCGCGGATCGACCTGCGCGCGGAGCCGGATCTGCCCGATCCCTGCCCCTGACCCGGGGACCTCGCGCCGTCAGGCCTCGTCCGACCAGAAGCCGAGCATCGGATCGGCCGGCGGTGCCGACCCGTCCGCCGTCGCTGCCGCGCGGCGCCGCGACCGCCGCGACCGCCGCGACGGTGCCGGCGCGTCGTCGACCGGGATGAAGTCGAGCGGCGCCGGGTTCGTCCACGCGCCGGCGATCCTCGGGTCGACCCGGCGAGGCGCGACGATGACGACCGGGGCCGGGGGCGCCGCGACCGGTGCCTCCCAGCAGCCGCGGATCTCCTCGCCGCGGAGCGGCAGACGCCGCGGGTCGAGGCCGCAGTAGCCGAGCCCGCCGGCGACCGATCGCCGGAAGTGCCGGCACGTGCCGCAGCTCGTCGAGGAGCGCTTGCAGACCCAGCAGCGCGACGATTCGGCTTGGGGGGTGCCGCAATGCGGACACCGCCACAGCGGCATGCCCGGATGGTAGCTGCGACGGTGACGCGCGTCACGGCCGGCGCGCAAGGCCGCCGGCACTACTTGACGAGCGTGATCACCGTGCGGTCGGTCGTCTCCCCGAGCGCGCCGGCCCGGACAAGGATGCTCAGCTGGCCCTGCCCGGTCGTCGCGCCCTTTGGAATCCGTGTTCGGTACGTCGTCCGTCCGTCGGCGCCGGTTCGGCGCTCGACGGTCACGGGCTGGATGCCGGGCACGGTGATGATGAACGTCACCCGCGCGTTGGCGACCGGCTTGCCATCGGGGTCGGTAACGAAGGCGGCGAGCTCGAGCGTCACCGGCAGCTTCTTGACGGAGATCGAGTAGGCCGAGGCCGTGAGCACGGCCTTCAGCGCGCCGGTGCCGCGCTTGTACGAGAGGACGATCGACCCGACGTTGCCGGCCGGATCGGTCGCGGTGATCGTGATGCCGTTGGGACCCGGCTCGATCGGCAGCACGATCGTGAAGCTCCCGTCCGACGCGGCGGTCCCGGTGACCGAGGCGTTGTTGGCCTCGTTCCGCGCGCTCAGCATGCTTCGACCCTGGGTCTTGCCCTTGATCGAGACCGTCGCGCCGTTGATGGTCGCGCCGTTCTTCGGCGAGATGCTCCCGATCTTCGGCTCGGCGACGTCGAGAACATAGGTCACGAGCGGCGAATGCTCGGATTCGCCCGCGGGACCCACGAGGGTCGCGCTGAAGTCGTTGCCACCCTCCGTCAGCTCGACGTCGGGGATGACCAGGCGCCGGCTCGAGCCGACCGAGACCTCCGAGATCGGCGCCGGCACCTGGTCGGGCAGGGCGAGGTAGAGGCGAAGCCGGGTCGACGGATCGCCGACGACCTCGGCCGGCAGCGTGACGACGAGGTCGACGCTCGGCGTGTTCGTGTACGGCTCGGCAGGCCGCTCGATCATCGGCGCGTCGGCGATGATCGCCGCGGTGGCGCGCGGCGTCGGCGTCGCCGAGAGGCCGTCGAGGAATCCGTCGACGGACGTGCCGATCGCGGCGACGACCCGACCGAGCCCGCCGGTGGCGACCGTGAAGACGGCCGCCCCGAGCCCGACGATCGCGACCAGGAGGACCGCCCGGACGAACAACGGGTACCGCTGGCGCGGCACGCCACGGTGCCGGGACAGCCGGTTCGACGACGGAGCCCGGGGGCGGACCCGGACCGAGGCGGGTCGGCCCGTCGATGGCGGTCGGGGCCGGACCTGGGAAGGGCGGCCACCGCGGCGGGTCGTCATCGGGCTGCATTCTCGCATGCGGTCATCGGGCGTCGAGGGGGATGACGGTCGCCGCCCGTCCGCTGTTTCGGGCCCTTCGCCGACCGGCCGCCGACCGGCCGGCCCCGCTCCGAGCCGCCCGCCGGGCGGGCCGGTGTCAACGGGGCGCCCCGTGTAATCTGGCGCCTGTTGCGCGTGCGGGCGTCCGCGGGCGCCAGCAGAGGACTGAATGCAGGCTCGCGACCCAAAGAGCGGCCGCACGGGCGGCCCCACCGGACGACCGGGATTCGGCGTTCCACCGATTGCGCGAGCCGCCTCCACCCCGTCTCCGCCCAGGCCGGCACCCGCCCGACCGGCGCCGGCGGCGGACGCCGCGGTCGCTGTCCCGTTGGCCGCCCGGTCCGGCTTTGGACTCCCCAACCTCCGGCGGAACGTCTGCCCCCACTTCTACATGACCGGCGTCCGCGGGGCGATCCCGATCCAGGCGCCGCACCTCCTCAAGGCGCTGATCCGCCAGGACGCGAACGTCTCGCGCTGCCAGCTCCGCGGCGGGGTCCACCTCGAGCAGGGCTACGTCAACGACGTCTGCCTGACGCCGCGGTTCAACCAGTGCGTCTTCTACGAGGACGAGCTGACCCGCGAGTGACCGCCTCGGCGGGGACCGGATCGACTGGAGACGCCTACTGGGCCGCCGTCCGGGCCCTCACGGAGCGAGGCCGCTTCGGCGTCCGCCTCGGGCTCGGACGGACGAGGGCACTCCTCCGCGAGCTCGGGGATCCGCAGCGGAGCCTGCGGGGCGCGCTGATCGGCGGCACGAACGGCAAGGGCAGCGTCCTCGCCCTCGTCGCGAGCGTCCTCCGCGCCGCGGGGCACCGCGTCGGCGAGACGCCGAAGCCGCACCTTGTCTCGTACCGGGAGCGGCTGCAGATCGACGGCCGGCCGATCGAGCCGGACGCGTTCGCCCGACTCGCAGCGGAGGTCCTGCCCCTCGCCGACCGCGTCGCCCGGCGCCACGGCGAGCCGACCGAGTTCGAGCTGCTGACGGCGATGATCTTTCGCTGGTTCGCGCAGGAACGGGTCGACGTCGCCGTCGTCGAGGTCGGCCTCGGTGGCCGGCTCGACGCGACGCACGCGTGGGATGGCGGCGTCGCCGCGATCACGAACGTCGATCTCGACCACATGGACCGCCTCGGCGACACGATCCCGAAGATCGCCCGCGAGAAGGCGGCGATCATCGAGCGCGGCGATCTCGCGGTCACCGGGGCGACGGGCGACGGCCTCGCGGTCATCCGCCGCCGGGCGCGGCGGCTCGGCGTGCGGCTGACGGAGGTTCAGCCGGCGTCGGTGCTCGGCTGGGACCGCGACGGGATCGACGTCGAGCTCCCAGGCCTCGGCCGGACGCGCGTCTCGCTGCGCGGGCGCCACCAGGCGGCGAACGTGGCGGTCGCCGACGCGGTCCTGGACGCCCTGGGCGACGCAGGGATCGCCGCGACGACGCCGGAGCAGCGTCGCGCCGGCTACGGGTCAGCCACGTGGCCCGGGCGGCTGGAGCTGCTCGACCTCGACGGCCGCGACGTCCTGCTGGACGGGGCGCACAACCCGGCGGGCGCCTCCGCGCTCGCCCGGGCGCTCGAGGACCTTCGCCCGCACCTGTCGCCCGGCCGCGTCACGCTCGTGACCGCATCGATGGCCGACAAGGACGTCGATGGCGTCGTCCAGGCCCTTGCCGGCTCGGCCGCGCTCGCCGGCGCCCGTATCATCTGCACCCGGGTCGACCTGGCCCGCGCGCTCGACCCCGCAAGCCTCGCGGCGAGCTGGGATCGCGCACGACCCGGCGTCGCCCCGAGGGTCATTGCCGACCCCGGCGCCGCTCTCCAGGAGGCGCTCGAATCGAACGGCGGCCCGGTCGTCGTGGCCGGCTCGCTCTATCTCGTGGGCGCCGCTCGGGCTCGACTCGTCGACGATCCGCTCCTGCGCGATCCGGAGGAAGCACCGCAGCGATGACATCTCCGACGGAGCAGCCGCTCGGCGAGACCCGGATCGGTCCGCGCGCGTTCCGCTGGGGTAGCCGTACCTACGTCATGGGGATCCTGAACGTCACACCCGATTCATTCTCGGGCGACGGCGTGTTACGGACGGGCGGCGAGACGGTGCGGATGGCCATCGACCGCGCCCGGGCCATGGTCGAGGAGGGTGCCGACATCATCGACGTCGGCGGCGAGTCGACGCGGCCCGGGCACGAGCCGGTCGACGCGGACGAGGAGCGGCGGCGGATCGTGCCGGTCATCGCGGCGATCCGCGAGCAGATGCCGGAGGTCGCGATCAGCGTCGACACCTCCAAGCCGATCGTCGCCGAGGCCGCGCTCAGCGCCGGCGCCGGCCTCGTCAACGACGTCTGGGGCGTCATCGAGGACGACACGCTCGTCCGGCTTGCGGCCCGCCACGCCGTGCCGATCGTCCTGATGCACAACAAGCGCGAGGCGACCTACACGGACGTCGTCGTCGAGGTCATCGACGAGCT
>DATBKB010000117.1:0-21072 GCA_036556145.1 Candidatus Limnocylindrales bacterium
GGTCTACCTCCGAGCCCGGTTCTACGATCCGGCGCTGGGCCGTTTCATGAGCCGTGACTCTTGGCTGGGCTCGAAGTGGGATAGCGCATCGCTCGGACGCTACGGCTACGTCGGCAACCGTCCGGCGACGCTCACCGACCCGACTGGTCGCTGCTGGCCGCTCTGCTTTGCGGCAGTTGGCGCCGGCGTGGGCGCCTTCGTCGGCGGCGTTGTGTACATGGCCACGAATGCGGGCAGCTGGGACGCCGGTGGCTTGGCGGGCTCAATGGCAGGTGGGGCTATCGCAGGTGGGGCGGCCGCAGTGGCTGGTCCAATCGGTGGGAGTCTCGGCATGGCGATCGCCCACAGCGCGACAGGGCTCACGGCTGTCGCTGCTACCGCGACGATCGCCGGTCTCGGCGGGGCAGCCGCCACAGAGATCAACAGCTTTATCTCGACGGGAGACTGGGCATCGCCCGCCGCGGTGCTTCATGGAGCTCTGCTGAACGCGGCAGGTGGCGTTCTATCGAACTTCATCTTCCCGCTCCGGGGCGTCTACACGTCGGCTCAGGCCGCGGTCTTCGGGCCGCACTCGTTGGCCACCCTGCTTGGAAGAGGCATTAACGCGACGAGGTTCCAGCTCTCGGCGATCTACTCGGCCATCGTCGGGGAACTCGACGACTTCTTCCCGTGGAACTGGGGCGAGAATGGATCCCGCGTCAAGTCGCAGTAGATCGCGAACCGGGGGATGCTGCCGGAAAATGAAGGTCGCACCATCCGAGATGAGCGTTCCCCATCCGACCGGCCCATGAGGCGCCGCTCGCTGGCCCACGTCGCCGCCAATTCTGCGTTCTCGAGGTCGAGACGTCAGCCCCCCGTTGCTGCGCCCGGAGAGGGGACCCTCAGAATCCATCCCTACGCGCTCGCGTTCGTGGCTGGGTTCCCGGCAGCGATTGGCGTGCTTGCCCTGATCGGCTACCTGTCACGCTCACCGAGAGACGGCGCACTGCCAGTCGCCATGGCTTTCCTCGCGCTCGCTGGAGTGCTACTCGTCCTCGGCCGTCGAAGTTTCCTTCGATTCGACGACGAATCCATTACCGTCAGGTTCTTCGGTCTGAGAAGCACGACACTACGTTTCAACGAGCTGGCGGCCGCGACCTTCGGGATGGCCTTCCCAAGCATCAGCTATGCGATTTCGCTGGTCAATGGTCGGAGACGGAAGGTCCTCGTTCACGCGAACTGGTGGCGCGACGAGGCGATCGCGGTGGCAGTCGTCTGCCGCGCACTCCTCAGGTGCGACGTGCCCATGGATCGTTCAACAGCACGTATCGTCGGCAAGGTGCTTCGCGTGAAGCGACCGCGCGCCCGCATTGTCCATCGCGCGCTCCTCTACAAGGATCGGACGTGGTAGTGGCGCATGGGCAGAACACAGTCTGGAAGGCGCGGCGGTCGTGAGCGTTCTCGGCCGGACCGAGCAGCCGGGGGTCCGGAGGGCCCAATGCGCCTCGCCTGGGATCACCGAGGCCTTCGGGTCCCAGGCGTCGAACGACTGGGGCGCCGATCGTGCTCGACCGCTTTGCCCACGAGAGCCACAACGCGGTCGTCCTGGGCCAGACCGGCAAGGGCAGGACGGTGTTCACGGGCGCCGAGATGGCGCGCTGCTTCATGGTGGGATCCGCGTCCTGGGTGTTGACCCGCTGGGCGACGCACGCCTGTCGAAGGCTCTCGGCGGCACGTACGTCGAGCTCGGAGGACGTGTCGGCATCAATCCGTTGGCGCTCGGCGCCGCCCGGGTCGAGGCGGCCTTCGTCGCGAAGCTGGCGTCCGTGACCCGGCTGGTCGGCGCCATGGCCGGCGGCCTGTCGCGCGACGAGCGGCCCGCGCTTGATCGGGCTGTCCGGGCGACGTACGAGGCTGCCGGGATCGGCCCGGACCCCGCGACCCAGGAGGGCAGGCCCCCGACGCTCGCCGACCTCGTCGACCGGCTTGGCAACGAGAAAGGCGGCCAGGCGCTCGCGCGTCGCCTCGAGCGCTGGGCGACGGGATCGCTCGCCGCGATCTTGCGTCGGACGCCGCGGTCCCGGGCGACGAGCGCTTCCTCGTGATCGCCCTCGCCTCCGGCCGAGGGCCTGCGGCGCCTCGGTACACTTCGGATCGTGCCAAAACGCGACCCGCACGAAGTGCTCGGCGTCAAGCAGGGGGCGACCCCCGAGGCGATCAAGGCCGCCTGGCGGCGCCTCGCCCGCACGCACCATCCCGATCTCACCGGCGACGACCCGGCGGCGTCGCGAATCGCCACCCGGCGGATGGCCGAGATCAACGAGGCCTACGCGGCGCTCCGCCGCCAGGACGGCGACGGCGCATCCGGTGCGAACGGCGCGGGCGGCGGATTCGAGGCCCAGGCCGCCCGCCGGCGTGGCGGGCCGCCCCGTCCACGGCCGTCGCGCCCGGTCACCGGCCGCGTCGACACGACCGACACGTTCCGCCCGCGTAACACCACGACGACGCGCCGGCCGGTCCTCACCGGCCACCGGCCTCGCTCGCGGCGATCCGACGAGCGCGAAGCGCCGCGGGCCTCCGACCCGAACGGGCCGCTCGAGCGGGGCCGCGTCCATCGCTTCCGGCGGCCGCCCCCACCGACGCTCGAGGCGGCTCGTCGCCACGAGCTCGCGTTCGGCAAGTTCCGCGGCCACACGCTCGGCGAGGTTGCGGCGTTCGAGCCCTCGTACATCGACTGGCTGGCACGGACGATCACGACCGATCACGAGCTCGTCTCGGCGGCGCGCGTCGTGCAGGACGACCTCGACCGGCGTGGCGTGCGGCGCCGCGTCAGGCCGCCGGCCCAGGCGTCAGAGGGCCGCTCGGCGTAATCCCGGCCGTCGCGGCGCTCGTGGTCCTCGCGGCCGGAAAAGACCGATCGCCCCCCGACCGACCGGTCGAGAGGCGATCCCGAGCCCCGAAGCGATGTGATGATCCCCGCCGGTCGCGTCCCGGGCCTGCTGGCCGAAGATGTCTTGGTTACTCGGTTCGTGATCCGGGACCGGGATCCCCGAGCTCGACCGTCCTCGAGCTCGGCGTCCGTTCCCGGATCCGTGACCGACGCCCCAGGTGTTCCCCGGTGGCTCGCGATCCGGCGCGTACGGACCGTACGTGGATCGACACAGGACGAGCAACTGAACGCACGTCCCGCCGGATCGGTGGCGATGGTCGTGAGCGTGAAGGCACCAATCAGGGACATGGGTACCAGGTGCGGTGGGGCACCGCGGGCACCCGGTGCGTGCTCGCCCTACCCTCGGGACATGCGCGTTGCGCTGATCGTGGCCGTTCTCGTCATGCTCGCCGCGGCCTGTGGCGGCGGGCAGGCCGCCACGTTCGACCCGAGCGCCCCGTGCGTGGCCGACCACCAGGCCCCGGGCGCCTACCCGGCGCTCGAGGCGCTGCTGCCGACGACGTTCGAGGGCCGGCCGCCGGCCCGCCTCGACTCGGGCCGCAACTGCTCGCCGGCGAACCTCGGCACGCTGGCCCGGCACGGCATTCGGGAGGTGCGGTTCGCCGGCGCGCTGTGGGAGACCGGCGAGCGCAGCGGGTTCACGATGGCGGTGCTCGTGGCGGACGAGCGCGCCCTCACGGCCGAGCGGGTGGCGGAGTTCTACGAGACCGGGGCGCGAGCCGGCCGCAAGACCGAGGACGTGACGCGATCGACCGTCGACGTGGCCGGCCGGGAGGCGTTCGCGATCGACACCCTCAACGACGAGTCCTTCCAGACGATCGTCGTGTGGGACGCGCCGAGACGGCGAGCGGTCCATGTGCTCCTCGTCGGGAGCGACATTCGCGAGACCGGCAGCATGGCCGCCCACCGCGATCTCGTCCGGAAGGTGTTGGACGCGTTCGGCTGACGCCGCGGGAGCAAGGCCGCCGCGATGCGTTCGACCCGCCGTGGCAGGCTGCCGATTCCTGCCGGCGGCGATACTCCGCGCATGCGCTGGCTCGCTCGACTCGTCCTGCTTCGCGTCCTCCCGCGCCGCCTGATCCCGATCCTGACGGTCTGGGAGGTCTGGAAGCTCGTCCGCGGCCGCCAGGAAGCGCGCGACGCCCGGCGCAATGCGCGCTCGGCGACACCCGGGCCCGCCACCCGTCGACCGCCCACCCGCTAGTCGCCGGCCCGCTCGGGACCCCGTGCTAGAGTCGCCCGCGTGAGCGAGCGACCCGGCGAGGCCGACTGGGACGCCCGACGGTCGGCCTGGGCCGCCGGCCGGCTCGAACCCGCGCTCCGCCGGCAGGGCGAGCGCCGGACCCGCTTCTCGACGATCAGCGACACCGAGGTCGAGCGCCTGTACGGTCCCTGGTCGTGGCGCAGCGCGCCCGATGGCGGCCCGGCCGGGGCCGCGGGACCGACCGCCGTCGACCACCGGGGCGAACCCCTCCAGGCCGGGCGGTGGGACCAGTTCGAGCCGGCGCGCGACGTCGGCCTGCCGGGCGAGCCGCCGTTCACCCGCGGCATCCACCCGACCGGCTACCGGACCCGCCTGTGGACGATGCGGATGTTCGCGGGCTTCGGCGCCGCCGAGGACACGAACGCGCGCTTCAAGCAGCTGCTGGCCGCCGGCCAGACCGGGCTCTCGATCGCCTACGACATGCCGACGCTGTACGGCTACGACACCGACGACCCGGAGGCCGAGGGCGAGTTCGGGACGTGTGGCGTCGCGGTGTCGTCGCTCGCCGACATGGAGGTCCTGCTCGCCGACCTGCCGCTCGATCGCGTCTCGACGTCGATGACGATCAACTCACCGGCGGCGCCGATCTGGGCGATGTACATCGTCGCGGCCGAGAAGGCGGGGTTCCCCCGGACGGCGCTCGAGGGCACCACCCAGAACGACATCCTCAAGGAGTTCATCGCCCAGAAGGAGTTCCTGTTCCCGCCCGAGCCGTCGATGCGGCTCGTCACCGACACGATCGAGTTCGGGACGCGGGAGCTGCCGAAGTGGAACACGATCTCGATCAGCGGCTACCACATCCGCGAGGCGGGCTCGACCGCGGTGCAGGAGCTGGCGTTCACGATTGCCGACGGGATGGCGTACGTCGAAGCCGCCCTCGAGCGCGGCCTCCGCGTCGACGACTTCGCGCCGCGCCTGTCGTTCTTCTTCAACTCCCACAACGACTTCTTCGAGGAGATCGCGAAGTTCCGCGCCTCGCGGCGGATCTGGTGGAAGCTCATGACGCAGCGCTATCGCGCCGAGAACGAGCGCTCGACGTGGCTGCGGTTCCACACCCAGACCGCCGGCGTGTCGCTCACGCCGCAGCAACCGCTGAACAACCTGACGCGCGTCGCGATCCAGGCGCTCGCCGCGGTCCTCGGTGGGACCCAGTCGCTCCACACCGACGCCTACGACGAGGCGCTCGCGGTGCCGACCGCCGAAGCCGCGATGCTCGCCCTCCGGCAGCAGCAGATCGTCGCCGAGGAGTCGGGCGTCGCGAACACCGTGGATCCGCTCGGTGGCTCGTGGTTCGTCGAGTCGCTGACGAACGAAACCGAGCGGCAGGTCTGGCGCTACCTCGACGAGATCGACCGCCGCGGCGGCATGGTCGAGGCCATCACCGAGGGCTATCCGCAGCGCGAGATCGCCGATGCGGCGTACCGCTTCCAGCGCGAGTTCGACGCCGGCGAGCGGACGATCGTCGGCGTGAACCGATGGGTCGACGAGTCGGAGGACACGACCGTGCCGGTCCTCCAGGTTCCGCCGGGCTCCTTCGAGCGGCACCTGGCCCGGCTCGAGCGCACCCGGCGCGAGCGCGATGCAACCGCGGTCGAGGCCGCGTTGCGCGGCCTGCGCGAGGCGGCGTCGCGTCCGGGCTCGTCCGAGGCGAACCTCATGCCGCACTTCATCCGGTGCGCGGCCGCCTACGCGACGCTCGGCGAGATGTGCGGCGTCCTGCGCGGCGTCTTCGGCGAGTACCGCGAGCCGGTCGCGGTCTAGCTCGCCGCGGCGGGCGGCTCGGGCGCCCTCTCGGACGAGGGAGCGGCCTGCGCCGGGGCAACCGGCCGGCTCGCCGGGATCGGCCCGCCGAGCGGGTGGGCGGCGATCGCGGCGTCGCGCAGGATCGAGAACAGGACGAGCGCGACGACCGCGGCGACGACCCACGACACGAGGCCCTCGATCCCGCCGACGACGACGACGCCCGCGAAGAGCGCGGTGCCGGCGAGGACGGCCTGCTGGATCATCGGCCAGCCGCGCGGGTAGGGGACCGGGCGAAGCGCGCGGAACGCCTCCCGCTCCTGCTCGTCCCAGACGCGCCACCGCCAATTCCCGACCGCGCCGAGGATCCGGAACCCGAGGAACGCCATGGCCGTGCCGACCATCCACACCCGGAGCGGCTCGACCGCGACGGCGACGTATGCCACGGCGGCGATCGCGACGGCGACGAGCGCGAGCAGCACGGCGGCGGCGATGCCCTCGCTCGCGCCGATCGCGGCGCGGATCGTCTTCACGACCTGGGCCTTCGGCCAGCCGATCGTCGCGATGACGAGCACGAGGATCGCCGACGCCAGAAGGATCACGACCGGTCCCGGTCCCGGGATCCGCAGGCCCTGGCCCAGGAGCCACGGCACGAACGAGACGACGGCGCCGATGAGGAGCACCCGGGCGACGAGCGCGATGAGGCTGTCGAGGGCGGTGACCGCGCGCCGCCACGACGAGCCTTCGGGCCAGGCGTCCGCCGGACCGACGGGCAGCGCCGCGTGGACGAGCGCCCCGAGCACCACGAGCGCGATCGCCAGCGCGCCGATGAGGGTGGCGACGTCGTGGAGCGGAGAGGGCAGTCGGAACGTGACCACCAGGTCGATGAAGTCGCGCAGCGGCGGGACGACACTCACCGCCTCGAGGGCTTTGGTGCGGAGCCAGCCGATGAGGCTCCCTCCGGGCAGGACGAACTCGCCGACCGCGGCGAACAGCGGGACGACGAACATCAGCCGGCCCCAGAGCGAGAGCAGGTGGACGCGCTGCCGCCGTCGCGACACCCAGGAGTCGGGCGCGGTTGCCGGGCGACCCTCGGTTGCAGGGGCCGCCACCTGCACGGGCGGAAGGGCCGCCGGGCGGAAGCGCGTGTCGGTGTCCGGCCGGCCGGCGACCTCGAGCTGGGCGAGCAGCGGGTAGAGGAACTCCTCGTCGTTGTCCCAGTACGAGCCGTGGTCGTCGAGGACGCTGCGGCGGTTCCAGACGCGAATGCTCCGGCTCGCGGCGTCGCCCGGCCAGTCACGCCGATCGACGACGGCCTCGTCGAACATCGGGAACTCCGGCTCGAGTGGACCGCACGGCGCCGGATCGTGGCTGCTCCAGAAGTCGGTCCAGCGGCCGAACGAGTTCGCTCCGCCGATGCGGAGTCGCGCGCCCGGCGAGAGCCGGACCGCCGGCGGGACGCCGCCGTCCTCGCCGACCTCCGGCTCGAGCGACCGCCCGAGGCTGATCGCCTCGCCGTGGGTGATGAGCGAGTCGACGCCGTCCTCGAATGCGGCGTCGGAAAGGGCCGTGTACGCGACGATTGTGCCGCCCGAGTGGGCGACGACCGCGATCCGATCGCAGCCGTAGGCACGCAGCGCGCGGATCGACTGGATGAGGCGGCCGCGGACGTTCGCCGCCTGCGTCGGGTCGCGAAGCAGGAGGAAGACGTCACCCCACGAGGTCGTGAGGAACCAGCCGAGCTGGAACCGGGTGAGCGCCTCGCGGATCGCGGTGATCGGGATGATCCGGGCCAGGCCCGCCGCCAGTCCGTACACGAGCAGGGCGAGCGCCGTGAGCACGGAGACGAAGAGCCCGAACCCGACCTTGTTGAGGGCCTGGAAGAGCGGCGAGCCGCCAGGGACGAGGTGCCGAATGGTGCGCTCGACGACGCGACTGACCGCGCCGCCGCGGCCGCACCAGTCGATGACCGCGGCGAGCGGCGGCGGGGCGACCCGCTCGGCCCACCAGGCCTCGGTCATGACCCAGGTCTGCTCGTCGAATGCCGGCCGGTCCTTCGAGGCCTCGACGCCCGGGACGTTGAGGGTCACGAACGGCACGTTGTCGCCCTCGAAGTCGATCTCGGAGCGGACGACCTGGTCCGAGAGGGGGGTGCCGGCCGGCCGCGTGGCCTGGGCCCAGCGCGAGACCGCGCGGACGACCCGGCCCGACCAATCGAGGAGGGTCTCGCCGCGCGGCTGACCGCCGATGCCGTGGACGAAGACCACGCCCAGCGTGCCGCGGCGAATCTCGGCCGGGCGGCTCCCGGCAATGCTGTTCCGGGCCGCGAGCGGGGTCGAGGAGGTGTTCGCCGCCTCCTGCGCCTGCTTGAGCTGGGTGGCGCCCTGGCCGCTGTTCGTGAACTTCATCTCGGCCCCTCCGGAACGGCTCGGGCACATTGTTGACCCGGCGCGAGCCGGCCGTGCCGCAGAATCGCAAGCCCCGCTGCCGTGGGTCATCGGCCATCCGTCGCGGCGGGGCCCGGCGAAAGGACTACGATCCGGCGTGTATCTCGACGCCCTCTCGTTCCTCGAGGACGAGCGCGATGCCTGGCGCCCGTTCGAGGCGCTGGCCGACCTCGACGACGCGGCGCTCGCCAGGCCCGTGGCGGGCGCCCACGGCTGGTCGGGTCGGGACCTCATCGCGCACCTCGTCGGCTGGCACGAGGTCACGCTCGACGTGGCGAAGGAGCTGGCGGTCGGTGAGACGAGCGCCAGCCGCCGGCGGATCGACGAGAAATGGGCCGCCGGCGGCGACGAGTGGAACGCCGAGATCCAGGCCGCCTGGGCAAGCCTGCCGATGGACGAGGTGCGGCGCCGGCTCCGCTCCGTCCCGGGCGAGCTGCGCGGCTACCTGACGGTCATCCCGGAAGCCCGCTGGATCAAGCACCCGACGCACTTCGAGGGATTCCTCGACGTGACGCTCGATCACTACGACGAGCACCGGCCGGACCTCGACGCGATCCTCGCAGCCGCTCGCTCGTGAGCCTCGAGGCACTGCTCGCCGAGGCCGCCGCCGCCCTCGATGGCGTGTCGTCGACGGCGTCGACCGGTGGCACGGAGTACCGGGTCGCCGGCCAGGCGTTCGCGGCCGTGTCCAGCGGCAGCGCGGAGTTCCGGCTCGCACCGGCGGTTGCCCGGGCAGCACGCTCCACGCCGGACGTCGGCCCGTCGCCGCGCGGGTCGGACTGGGTCGTCCTCCGCCCGCCCGCGCTCGATCGCATGGCCCTCGATCGCGCCCGCGCGTGGTTCGGGAGCGCCTACCGGCTCGCCTCGGAACGGGGAGCCTGAATCGAACGACCCCGGTCGGGGACCGGGGTCGTGGTGTTCGGAGCGGTTGTCAGGCCGTCTCGCTCGGCGCCGCCTGGGCCGCCTTGGCGACCTCGGGGAGGCCGAACTGGACCTCGAGCTGCTCGAGCGGCCGGAAGCCGACGACGCCCATCGGCTGCTGGCCGGGCTTGAAGAACGCGATCGTCGGGATGCTCATGATGTTGAAGGCCTGGGAGAGTCGCGGGTTCGCGTCGACGTCGACCTTCACGACGTTGACCGAGCCGTCGTACTTCTCGGCGAGCTTCTCCATCTCCGGCGCGACCATCTTGCACGGACCGCACCACGCCGCCCAGAAGTCGACCACCACCGGCTTGTCGCTGTGGAGGACGAGCTCC
This sequence comes from Candidatus Limnocylindrales bacterium, assembly GCA_036556145.1. Classification (GTDB taxonomy): domain Bacteria; phylum Chloroflexota; class Limnocylindria; order Limnocylindrales; family CSP1-4; genus JACDAV01. Next base: position 9,637 of record DATBKB010000117.1, read on the forward strand.
TCGAAGTTGGCGTCCGTCGCCTGCTTGATCTCCGCCATGAAATCTGGTCCTTTCTCCCGCGGCGCGGGCGTCTCCCGCCGCCCTAGCGGGCGATGGTCTGGATGAGCCGGTAGGCCTCGATGACCCGCGGGTCGGCGAGGCGGTAATAGATCGTGCTGCCGTCGCGGCGCGTGGTCACCAGACCGGCGCTCCGCAACACGGCGAGATGCTGGCTCATGTTGGGGACCTGGCAGCTCACCCGAGTGGCGAGCTCGCTGACCGAGAGCTCGCCGACGGCGAGCGACTCGAGGACGCACAGCCGCTTCGGGTCGGCGAGCGCGCGCCCGACGGCCGCGTACCGCTGCCGTTCGACGTCGCTCGATGCCAGCTGATCCAGCATGCGAGCAATCTTCTCACTACTTGCGCAAACGCGCAAATCCACCCGAATCGGCCATACTGCCGGCGTGGAGGAGCGAACCGTCCGCCTGGAGCGGATCCTCGCGGCCCGCGCGGCGCTGTCCGGGCACGTCCACCGGACGCCGATGCTCTCCTCGACGACGGCCGCGCGGGTTGTCGAGGGGGTCGCAGGGGTCGGCCTCGCGGACGGCCGCCTCTACGTCAAGGCCGAGCACCTGCAGAAGACGGGCTCGTTCAAGGTCCGCGCCGCCCGGACGAAGGTCGCCAGCCTGACGCCGGCCCAGCGCGCGGCCGGCATCGTCACCCTCTCCGCCGGGAACGCGGCGCAGGCCTACGCATGGGCCGGTCGGGACGCTGGGGCGCGGGCCACGGTCGTCATGCCCGAGGGCGCCGTCCGATCGAAGGTCGAGGCGTGCCGCGCCTACGGCGCCGAGGTCGTCCTCCACGGCACGCACGTCGGCGAGACCTGGGCGAAGGTGCAGGAGCTCGCGGCCGATCGCGGTCTCACGATCTGTCACCCGTTCGACGATCCCGAGGTCATCGCCGGCAACGGGTCGGTCGGGCTCGAGATCCTCGACGACCTGCCGGACGTCGACGTCGTGGTCGTCGGGATCGGCGGCGGCGGGCTCATCAGCGGGATCGCCAGCGCGGTCAAGCAGTCAAGGTCGTCGGTGCGCGTCTACGGGGTCGAGCCGGAGACGTCGAATGCCGTGTCGCTGGCGCTCGAGCGCGGCGAGATCGTCACGATCTCGCCGAGGAGCGTCGCGGACGGTCTCGGCGCACCGTTCGCCGGCCAGTGGACGCTGCCGATCGTCCGCCGCTTCGTCGACGAGGTCGTGCTGCTCGACGACCCCACGATCCTCGCCGGCTTGCGTTTCGCCCTGGAACGGATGAAGCAGGTGCTGGAGCCCGCCGGCGCGGCGGCCCTCGCGGCTGTGCTCTTCGGCCGCGTGCCGATCCGCGATGGCGAACGCGTGGTTGTCGTTGCGTCGGGCGGCAACGTCGAGACGAGCCAGCTCGGTGAGCTGATCGCGATGGCCGCGCCGCTGCCCGACGTCGCGGCCACGGTGGTCTCGTGAGCGACGAGCGGCCGCCGGTTTCGCCCAGCGAGCCGCCCGAGCCGACCGTCGCGGCCGAGTCGTTGGCCGCGCAGCCGGCGCAGGACGCGGAGCCTTCGGAACCGCAGCCCTCGCCGTTCGCCCACCTGTCGCCACAGGCCGGCCGCGTTGCCGCGAACGCATTCGAGGCGCTCGCCCGCTCGTCGGCCGACCTTCGCCGGGCGTCCTTCTACATCGGCCTGCTCTTCACGGCCGCCGTGGCGCCGGCCGTCATCCTCGTCTGGCAGGCGCTCGCCAGCGGTGAGTTTCTCTATGGTGAGGTGGGCGATCCCCTCGCCGGACCGATGACGATCTCGCTCTTCATCGCGCTGGCCGGCATCATCGTCTGCAGCGTCGAGAGCCGGGCGATCGCCCCGCTCGTGCTCGCGTCGCGGATCGGAGGCCGGCGTCTCGAGGCCCGCGAGGCGGTCGGCCGGGCGCGCACGGTGTTCTGGCGCGTCGTCCGGGCATCGATCCTCGTCTCCGTCCCGCTGTTCGTGGTGCAGTTCGTCCTCGAAGCCGCGACCGCGCAGATCTTCCAGGGCGAGTCGGAGGCGTCGGTGGTGACCGCCGCGCTGCTCGCGGCGGCGGTCGTGTCGCCCTTCGTCTACGCCGTGTCCGGCGTCGTGCTCGGCGACGTCCGCGCCACCGAAGCCGTCCGGCGGTCGGTCCGTCTCTTCCGCGCGCGCAAGGCTGCGGCCGTCGTCGTCGCGCTGTTCGCCTGGGGTGCCGACCTGCTGACCGGATTCGGGTTCGCTTCGGCCGCGGACCTGCTGTTCCGCGCCGATTTCCTCGGCGACCTCTTCGCGTCGAGAGACCTGCTCGCGACGATCGTCTCGGCCGCGATCCTCATCGCTCTGGTGTTCGCCCTCGGGACGCTGCTGTTCACGGTCACGGCCATTTCGCTCGCGCCGCAGGTGTCGATGTTCCTCGCGCTCACGCATGTCGCGCCGGGGCTCGACGCGGCGCGGCCGGATCCCGCGACGGCGCCTCGGAGGTTCTGGTGGCTGACGTGGCCGTACCTCGCGATGGTCGCCGTCGACGTCCTCGTGGTCGTCGCGGGACTCAACGCCCTGTCGAGCTGACCGCTCAGTCCACGCCGAGCTCGTCGAGCCGATCGTCGTCGATCCCGAGGTGATGGGCGAGCTCGTGGATCACCGTCAGGCGGACCTCGTCCTCGAGGTCCTCGGGGTCGGGATAGTCGGCCTCGAGGGGGAGCCGGAAGAGGCTGATCTTGTTCGGGGCGGCAACCCAGTCGGCGCCCAACTCGGTCCGCGGGACGCCCTCGTACAGGCCGTAAAGGACGTCGTCGGGATCGAGGTCGTTCGCGCGGCGCTGGTCGGGGGTCGGTTCGTCCTCGATGACGATCGCCACGTCCCGGAGGCCGTCCCGGAACGGCGCGGGAATGGCGTCGAGGGCGCGCTCGACGAGCGCCTCGAACGGCTCGTGCTGCGCGGGGCGAAGGCGGCCGTGACGGCTGCCGCGGCGTCGCTTCGGCATGGCGGCCGTATGGTAGCCGCCGTGGATCGCGGCACTCCCGAGGTGACCCCTGCGGACTCGACGATCGAGCCGTCCGGCTTCGTCGTCCTCGTCGGTGCGAGCGAACGCATCCACTTTCTCGACTGGGGCGGCGCGGGCGGACCCGGCGTCCTGCTCGTCCACGGTCTGGCCGCGACCGCGTGGGCGTGGACGCCGGTCGCGCGACGCCTGGCGGGGCACCGCCGGACGGTGGCGATGGACCTCCGCGGGCATGGCCTGTCCGACAGCCCGACGTCCGGGTACGACCCCGACTCACTCGCCGACGACGTCGTCGCGGTTGCCGAGGGCAGCGGGCTGCTCACATCGGGCCCCATCGTGCTCGCCGGTCACGGCTTTGGTGCGATGGTCGCCGCCTGGACCGCGGCCCGGCTCGGTGGGGATTGCGCCGGCCTCGTCCTCGTCGACGGTGGCTGGGAGGACATCGCCGCGACCAGCGGGCTGACCGCCGACGAGTTCCTCCGTGGCCTCGACGAGCCACCGGAGGTGCTGCGGTCGATGGATGCGTACCTCGCCGACCGCCGCGGCTTCGATCCTGCGACCTGGGACGCCGACCAGGAGCAGGCGGCGCGAGCCGCGATCGTCGAGCTGCCCGCCGGCCGCGTCGTCTCGGCGACGCGACCGCATGCTCTCGCCGCGTGCGTGGAGTCGATGCTCGAGTACGACCCCGCCGCCACGCTGGCCGCGGTCGACGCGCCGATTGCCGCGCTTGTCGCGGCCGAGGACGAGGCGGGAACGCGGCGCGCGGCGCTGGCCGCCGTCCAGCAGGCGGTCACCGCGGCGCGCTCGGCGATCCGCGTCGTCGACCTCGGCGATGTCGGCCACAACGTCATGCGCTACCGACCACGTGACGTGACCGAGACGATCCTCGACGTGGTCGTCGGCTAGGATCGCGGCCGTGAGAGCCGTCTACACGCCAGCGCACTTCGGCCACGACATCACCCACGAGACCGTGGCCGGCCTCGCCGTTCCCGCCAACGAGGTCGCCGAGCGGGCCGAGCGCATCCGATCCGCGCTCGTCGACGACGGCGGCTTCGACTTCGAGGCGCCGAGGGAGTACGGCCTCGATCCGATCCTCGCGGTGCACGACGAAGGCCTGGTCCGATTCCTCGAATCGGCGTGGGCGGAGATGCGTCGGCAATCCGTGCCGCGCCCGTTCCTCGTCGCGGACACGTATCCGAACCCGGCGATGTTCGAGGGCATGAGCGAGACCGCGCGCGGGAAGCTCCGCGCCCCAACGTCGGTCGGCGGCGCGGCCGGCTGGTGGGGCTTCGACACCGCCAACCCGATGGTCCAGGGCACGTATGACGCCGCGCGTGCCGCGGTCGACGTTGCGCTGACGACGGTCGACCTCGTCATGGGCGGCGAGCGAGCGGCGTACGGGTTGTGCCGCCCGCCGGGCCACCACGCCGCGCGGGCCATGGCCGGCGGCTACTGCTTCTTCAACAATGCGGCGATCGCCGCCGAGCTCATCGCGAAGCGATCCGGCGAGCCTGTCGCGGTGCTCGACGTCGACTTCCACCACGGCAACGGCACGCAGCAGATCTTCTGGAACCGCGGCGACGTGCTGTACGTGTCGCTTCACGCGGATCCCGATCGCCAGTACCCGTACTTCCTCGGCCGGGCCGACGAGGTCGGGGAGGGGAAAGGCAAGGGCGCGAACCTCAACCTCCCGCTCCCGGCGGGGACGCCGGACGGTGAGTACCTCGCGGCGCTCGACAAGGGCCTGGAGAAGATCGCGGGCACGAAGGGCTCGATCGTCGTCGTGTCGCTCGGCTTCGACACGTACGGGCAGGATCCGATCGGCGACTTCGCGCTGACGACGGCGGTGTACCACGAGTGCGGGCGGCGGACGGCGGCCCTCGGCCGCCACCTCGTCATCCTCCAGGAGGGCGGCTACTACCGGCCGGCGCTCGGCGAGAACGCGCGGGCGTGGCTCCGCGGCGCCGAGGGCCGCCCGCACGAGCCGCGACCCGCGGCCGGGTACCCGACGGGGGCGACCGCGGGCTGATCGCCCGAGGCGGCGTACCATCGCCCCCGCAGCGGACGGCGTTCCGCATCGGAGGCACGATGGCCCGAACCGACCTGCCGGAGCACGTCCGGCGACTGGTCGACGAGATCGAGACCGAGATCGGCGAGGAAGGGGCGACCCTGGCGATCGAGGGCCGCCCCGACCGAGACGCGGTCGACCACGCGAACGGCCGCGTCGAGGCCGCGGTGCGGCAGATCCTCCTCGAGATCGGCGAGGATCCCGACCGGCAGGGCCTCGTCGGGACGCCCGAGCGCGTCCACCGGATGTACACGGAGCTGACCGCCGGCTACCACGTCGACCCCGACCGGCTCATCAACAACGCGGTCTTCGACGTCGACTACTCCGAGATGGTCGTCGTCAAGGACATCCCGTTCTACTCGCTCTGCGAGCACCACCTATTGCCGTTCTTCGGCGCTGCGGCGGTGGCGTACATCCCGCGCGGCAAGGTCATCGGCCTGTCGAAGATCCCGCGGGTCGTCGAGACGTATGCGCGCCGGCTCCAGGTCCAGGAGCGGCTGACCCAGCAGATCGCCGACTTCCTCATGGGCTGCCTCGCCCCGCAGGGCGTCGGCGTGGTCCTCGAGGCGACCCACCTGTGCGCGGTCATGCGCGGCGTCCGGAAGCCCGGAACGATCATGACGACGAGCGCCGTCCTCGGGATCTTCCGGTCACGCGACAAGACGCGGGCCGAGTTCTTCGCCCACCTCGAGCGACAGGCGCCCGGCGCGTGACGCCGGCGACCTGACGCCGACGCTCGCCGCCTACAATCGCCGCCATGGCCGACCGACCGATCAAGGTCCTCATCGCGAAGCCCGGGCTCGACGGTCACGACCGCGGCGCGAAGGTCCTCGCCCGCGGCCTCCGCGACGAGGGCTTCGAGGTCGTCTACACCGGGCTCCGGCAGACGCCGGAGATGGTCGTCACCGCCGCGCTCCAGGAGGACGTCGACGTCGTCGGGCTGTCGATCCTGTCGGGCGCGCACATGACGCTGCTGCCGAAGATCACCCGGCTCATGCGCGAGCGCGGCCTCGACGACGTGCTCGTCACGGCCGGCGGGATCATCCCCGACGACGACATCCCGGCCCTCAAGGAGGCCGGCGTCGCCGAGGTGTTCGGGCCGGGCACGACGATCGCCGAGGTGGCCGAGTACCTTCGCTCGCACGCTCGCGCCCGCGACCACGTGTGAGCGCGGCGGCGCTCGTTGCGGAGGCGGTCGCGGGAGATCGTCGCGCGCTGGCACGGTTGCTGACCGCGGTCGAGAACCGCACACCGATCGCGGAGGCGGCGCTGCGCGACCTCTACCCGAAGGCGGGGCAGGCGCACATCGTCGGCATCACGGGGCCGCCCGGCTCGGGCAAGTCGACCCTCGTCGCGTCGCTCATCGCCCTCGTCCGCGAGGCGCGGCGGGCCGTCGCCGTCATCGCGGTCGACCCCTCGTCGCCGATCACCGGCGGCGCGCTGCTCGGCGACCGGGTTCGCATGCAGTCGTACGCCTCGGACCCGGACGTCTTCATCCGCTCGATGGCGGCCCGCGGTCACGCGGGCGGGCTCGCCTCGACGACCGGCGCGGCGGCGGCCGTGCTCGACGCCGTCGGCTTCGACCTGATCCTCATCGAGACGGTCGGCACGGGACAGAGCGAGGTCGAGGTCGCGGCGGCGGCAGATACGACCGTCGTCCTCGAGGCGCCGGAGATGGGTGACGAGGTCCAGGCGATCAAGGCGGGTCTCCTCGAGGTCGCCGACATCGTTGTCGTCAACAAGGGCGACCGACCTGGTGCGCAGCGAACCGCGTCGCAGCTGCGGGCGATGCTCGTCGCGGCGCCGCGCGTGGCCGCCGCCGGTGGCGGGTCCGGAGAGGGCTCCGAATCGACACGGCGCGAGCCGAAGCGACCGGACGTGATGATCACGACGGCGACGACCGGCGCCGGCTTACCAGGGCTGCTCGCAGCGCTGGACCGCCATCGTGCCGCCGGTCGGGAGGGCCGTTCCGCCGCGGCACGACGGACGCGAGCCGAAGCCCAGGTGTGGGCGATCCTCGCCGACCGGCTGCGCGAATCGCTTCGCGACGGCGATCGCGCGGCGATGAGCGACGAGGCCCTCGAGGCGGTCGCCGACCATCGACTCGATCCCTACGCGGCGGCCGACAGGTTGCTCGCGGCGCTCATTCGAGGCGGCCGGTGACCGCGAGAGGCGACTCGGTCGCGGACCGCGACCGGGTCGCGGGTCGCGTCTTCGTCGCGGGCGCGGGGCTGATGGGCCACGGGATCGCCCAGGTCTTCGCGGCGATCGGCCGCGACGTCGTGCTCTACGAGCCGGATCTCGGCCGCGCCACGTCGGGCCGCGATCGCATCGCGGGCAACCTCGACCGAGCCGTCGCCAAGGGTCGCCTCGACCAGGGGACGCGCGATGCGACGGTGTCGCGCATCGAGCCAACGGACGACGCCGGACGCGTCGCCGACGCGGGCCTCGTCGTCGAAGCGGTGTTCGAGGACGTCGGCGTCAAGACCGCACTCTGGTCGGACCTCGACGCTCGCGCGCGGGCGGACGCGATCTTCGCGACGAACACCAGCTCGATCTCGATCGACCGCCTGGCCGATGCCGTGTCGCCCGCGCGCCGGCAACGCTTCATCGGGATGCACTTCTTCAGCCCCGTGCCGGTCATGCCGCTCGTCGAGGTCATCCGGGGCTCGGCGACATCCGACCAGACCGAGGCCGCCGTGCGGCAGGCGGCGACGGAGCTCGGCAAGCAGGTCATCGCGTCGGCCGACCGGCCAGGGTTCATCGTCAACCGGATCCTCATGCCGTTCCTCGCCGAGGCGATGCGCGGCCTCGAGGAGGGACTCGGCACGGCCGAGGACATCGACACGGGCGCGAAGGTCGGGCTCAACCATCCGATGGGGCCGCTCGAGCTCGCCGACTTCATCGGCCTCGACGTCTGCCTCGGGATCATGCGCGTGCTGTACGAGGGCCTCGGGGACGAGCGCTTCCGCCCGCCGAGAATCCTGGAGGACCTGGTGGCTGCCGGCCGGCTCGGCCAGAAGACCGGCCGCGGCTTCCATGCCTATCCCCGGGGCTGACCCCCCGTCGACGCGAGCAATTCCTCGACGGTCCGCCCGACGCTCGCCACGTCGAACGGCTTCGCCAGCAGCCGGATGTCGCGGGTCTCGGCAAAGTCGCGCAGCTCGGCGTTCAGGACGTCGCCGCTCATGAACACGAAGCGGCGAGCGAGCTCGGGCCGGATCGCGGTGATCGCCTCGAAGACCTGGGTGCCGCTCATGCCGCTCATCCGGTGGTCGCAGAACACGGCCGCCACGGGCTCCTCGCCGAGCTTCGCCAGGGCCTCGCGACCGTCGGCGGCGAGGACCGCCTCGTAGCCGGCCTTCTCGAGTGCCTTCTCGAGGAACCGGCGGATCGACGGTTCGTCGTCCAGGACGAGGACACGTGGTCGCGGCCCGTTCGAGGTGGGGACCTTCGCCCGCGTCCGCGCGCCGCCGGGCTTCGGGCGTTCGTGGGCCGCGGCCCGGTCGTCGACGGGCGCCGAGACCGGCAGCTCGACGATGAACGTCGCGCCTCGACCTCCGGGTCCAGGCTCGAACCGCAGCGTGCCGCCGTGCGCGGCGACGATCCCGGACGCGACCGGGAGGCCGAGGCCCGTTCCCTCACGCTCCTCGCGGGTCGTGAAGAACGGCACGAAGAGGCGATCGCGGTGCTCCGGCGGGACGCCCGGTCCGTCGTCGGCGATCTCGATGCGCGCGACCCGTTCGCCGTCGTCCCGCATCCCGGTGCCGACGCGGATCGCGAGGCGGCCGCGGCCATCGGTGCCGATGGCCTGGATCGCATTGATCGTGAGGTTGAGGAGGACCTGCTGGAGCTGTGCCCGATCGACGGGGACGGCCGGAACGTCCGGCTCGATGTCGAGCTCGACCTCGATCCGACCCGCATGGATCGAGTACGCCTGGAGGTCGAGGACGCTCTTGATGAGCGGGCGGAGCGGCGTCAGGTGACGCTCGGGCGGTCGTTGCCGCGCAAAGTCGAGGAGGTTCTGGACGATGCGCCGCGTGCGCTCGGCTTCCTGGACGAGCAGGTCGGCGTCGTGACGGAGGTCGGCCGGGAGGCGTGAGTCCATCCGGATCAGCTGGCTGAAGGCGACGATGGCGGCCAGCGGGTTGTTGAGCTCGTGGGCGACGCCCGAGACGAGCTGGCCGATCGCCTCCATCTTCTGCGCCTGGATGAGCTCGGCCTGGAGTCGCTCACCGTCGGCGAGCGTGGCCGCACTCGCGAGCGGTGATTGGGGAGGCGCGGCGGGGGCACTTGCACCTGCCTTCGGCCGATCCACGGACGTATCGTACCCTCGCTGCGCTTCGACGCCCTGCGAGAGGATCGGGCGCCATCGGAGGATCCGGGAGGTTCGCCGGGCCGGTGTAGATTCGGGCCATGGACTCGCGCAACGGCGGCGTCTACCTGGTGAGCGCGGCCCGGACGCCGATCGGCAAGTTCGGCGGCGCCTTTGCCGAGACGCCGGCCACCGAGCTCGGAGCGGTCGCGATCCGGGCGGCCATCGACCGGTCCGGGCTGCCGAAGGACGTCCCGATCGACGAGGTCCTCATGGGCCAGGTGCTCCAGGCCGGCGTCGGGCAGGCACCGGCACGGCAGGCGGCGCTGAAGGCCGGGCTGCCGGTGACGACCAGCGCCACGACGATCAATCGCGTGTGCGGCTCGGGGCTCAAGTCGATCATGCTCGCCGCCGCGGAGATCCGTGCCGGCGATGCCGAGGTCGTCGTCGCGGGCGGTATGGAGAACATGAACCTCGCGCCGTACCTGCTGCCGAAGGCGCGCTTCGGCTACCGGCTCGGCGACGGCACAATCGAGGACGCGACGATCCGCGACGGGCTGCTGTGCGCGGTCGAGGAGTGCCACATGGGCACCCATGCGGAACGCGTCGCGATCGGCAAGAGCGTCAGCCGCGCCGACCAGGACGCGTTCGCCCTCGCCAGCCACCAGAAGGCCGTCGCGGCCATCGACGGCGGTCGCTTCGAGGCCGAGATCGCGCCGGTCACGACGAGGGACGCGAAGGGCCGCGAGACCGTCGTTACGACCGACGAGGGCCCTCGACGCGACACGAGCGCCGAGGCGCTCGCCAAGCTCAAGCCGGTCTTCGACCTCCCGAGCGGCGACGATCGCGGCACCGCCACGACCGGAACGGTCACCGCGGGCAACGCCCCCGGGATCACCGACGGCGCGGCCGCGACGATCGTCGCCTCGGAGCGTGCCGTCGAGCGCCACCGACTCCAGCCGCTCGCGCGGATCGTCGGCTACGCCCAGGCCGAGGTCGAGCCGCGCTGGTTGTTCCTCGCCCCGGTGGAGGGCGTGAAGAAGCTGCTCAACCGGATCGAGATGCCGCTCGAGGCCTTCGACCTCATCGAGATCAACGAGGCGTTCGCATCGCAGGTGCTCGCCGACGGCCGCGAGCTCGGCTTCGACTGGTCGAAGGTCAACGTCAACGGTGGCGCGATCGCGCTCGGCCACCCGATCGGCGCGAGCGGCGCACGCATCGTCGCGACGCTCCTCCACGAGCTGCGCCGCCGCGAGGGTCGGTACGGCCTCGCGACGCTGTGCCTCGGCGGCGGCGGCTCCGTGGCGATGGCCTTCGAGCGCGTGTGACGAGCTGGCTCGGCTCGCGAGCCGGGTCGGCCTTCCTCGTTCTCTTCGCCGTCTCGACTGCCTTCCCGATCCTCGCCTCGTTCTTCCAGGCAGAGGCGCTCCCGTCACCGCTCGGTCCCCTCGACGTCGCGATCGCCGTGGCGACGATCCTTCTCGGACTCGCCATCGAAGCCGGATTCCGGGACAGCGCGACCGACGAGGACGGGCTGCTCGCCTGGCGGGTCGTCCGAATCCTCGCGTCGGTCCCGCTCGTCCTGCTCGCCGTGTACCTTCTGCGGCCGGATACCTTCCGTTGGGACGTGCTGCTGGTCGGCCTCGCCTGGCGAGTCTGGCTCCTCGTCTGGATCCTTCCGTCGCTGGCGGCCGCCCTCAGGGCCCGGCGCGCCTGACCTACACTCGGACGCCATGACGGATACCGCGACCCGGAAGCCGGACGCTCGAACCGCCGACACGCCGCCGACGTTCCGCCACTTCATCGGCGGCGAATGGATCGAGTCGCACGGCGGCGGCACGTTCGAGAGCGTCAACCCGGCTGACACGCGCGACGTCATCGGCCGCTTCCAGCAGGGCACCGCCGCGGACGTCGCCCTGGCCGTCCGCGCCGCGGAGCAGGCCTTCCCGGTCTGGCGGGCGATGCCGGCCCCGAAGCGCGGCGAGATCCTCTACCGCTTCGGCCAGCTGATGGCCGAGAACAAGGAGCGCCTCGCGCGAGCG
>DATBKB010000118.1:0-15700 GCA_036556145.1 Candidatus Limnocylindrales bacterium
TCGGGTTGGAGCTCGATGACCGGGGGCAGCATCCGGCCGGTGGTGGGACGTCCGCTCGCGCACGCCCGTTCGGAGACCAGGATGTTCAGTGCGGTGGTGACACGGGTCGGCGGCGGGTAACGCGGGTCGAGCGTCCAGAACGCCAGCCCGAATTCGGCTCGGAATGCGACGTTGAGCTGGCACTGGGTGATCCCCTGAGGCCGCCAGCCGGGCCCCGCCCGCTCGACGTCGATCTCGAGCCAGCCGAATTCCGCATCGACGTTGGCGAGGAACGCGATCAGGTCCTCGTTGCGGGCCACGAGCCGCCACGTCAGGTCGCGGGCCTGCGGGAACTCGGTACCGAACATCTCGATGCTCGCGCGCAGCGCGTCGTACTCCGGGCCGGCACGCTTCTCGGCGCCGGCCGGGCCGTCGAGCACGGCCGCGTCGAAGGCGGGGCCCGCGCAGCTGGCCTGCCGGTTGGCCGCCGGCGGGACGGCCGGCGGCAATAGCTCGGGCTCGGACGGCCACGTGTTCACGGGCGTTTGGGCACCGGGCATCTGAGCACAGCCGGCAAGGAGCACGGCGGCGCAGGCGATGGCGAGAACCGTCCGGACGCCCATGTCGGAACCCTGCCATGGCCGTGCCCCTCCGCCAAGGGGCTGACAGCGCCGGCTTGTTTCTCCAGGGGCAAGCAACGTCCGTCGGCGTGGGCTTCCGTCGACGCGCCTTTCGCGTGGCGAAACAGGCGTCGAAAGAAGGGGCCGGGGGCAGGCTTCCTCCGACGTTACGTTCCTCTGAGGAAACAGGCCGGACCGGCCAACACGGAGCCGCCGAAGAGAAGGCCGCTACGATCGCGGCGTGGACTTCGGGATCGCGCTGCCGAACTTCCGGCCCGGGTCGAGCCGCGAGGGCATCGACGCCGCGGCCGAGGTCGCCGAGCAGCTCGGCTGGTCGACGTGCTGGACGACGGACCACGTCCTCGTGGACCGCGCCAACACCAGCGAGTACGGCCGGATCTACGAAGCGATCCTGACGCTCGCCTGGGTCGCCGGGCGGCACGAGAAGATCAAGCTCGGGACGAGCGTCATCGTGGTCCCGCCGCGGAACGCGATCGTGCTCGCGAAGGAGCTCGCGACGCTCGACGACCTGTCGGGCGGCCGCGTCATCGCGGGCGTGGGCGTCGGCTGGAACCGGGCCGAGTTCGCGAACATGGGCATGGCCGATCGCTTCAAGGTCCGCGGCGCGTACCTCGACGAGACGATCCGGCTGTGGCGGCACCTCTGGTCCGGCTCGACCGAGCCCTTCCGTGGCCGCTTCCACGCCTTCGACGACTTCGTCTTCGAGCCGCTGCCGGCCCAGGGCGCCGCGCTGCCGATCTACGTCGGCGGGGGCTCGAAGCCGGCGCTCGAGCGGGCGGGGCGCCTGGCGGACGCGTACCACTCGAGCGCCGTCGGCCCTTCGAAATTTGCCGAACGGGCGTCGGTCGTCCGGGCGGCGGCCGAAGCGGCGGGTCGGCCGGCTCCCGCACTGACCGCCCGTGTCCGCGTTCGCTTCGACGAGGCGAAGGGCGAGGGCTACGCGATGCGCGGTAACCCGGAGCAGATCGCGGCCGAGGTCCGGGCCTGGGCCGCCGTCGGGGTCACGCACCTCGCGCTCTGGCTCGGTCCGCGGGATCCGCAGGGCGTGGTCGCCGCCGCGGAGCGGTTCGCCCGCGAGGTGGCGCCGCGATGCGAGACCCGATGAGGCCACCCGTCGCGCACCCGATACCACGCCGGCGACCGACCTGTCACGCTCGTTCCAGCGGCCGCCGGGAGGCGGTTGGCCGGCCCGCGTGTCGACTCTCGGCACCACGTAATGGCGGCCGGGGAGGATCGACACAACGGGCAGATAAGGGCGGTGCGCTAGTCTAGGCGGCCTCGCCGTCGAGTGAGAGGGGGGAGTGACTGTTCGCGTGATGCGTTTCGCGCCCCGGGTACTGGCGCTGCTCTTCGCGCTCAGCGTGGTGCTGCCCGCCGCTGCCCTCGGCGCCGAACGCCCAGCTCCCAAGGTCGTGGTCATCGTCGGACCGGTCGGCGAGGCAACCGGTCGGTACCTCGCCCGCGGCGAGGCCGCAGCGCGCGAGGCGGAGCGGTTCACGCCCAACGTCACCCGGGTATTCACCCCGAACGCGACCTGGCCGGTCGTCCGACAGGCGCTCCAGGGTGCCTCGGTGGTCGTCTACCTCGGCCACGGCAACGGCTGGCCGAGCCCGTATCGCAGCGAGCTCTACCCGCCGACGCAGAACGGCTTCGGGCTCAATCCCTTCGCCGGCGCGGGCGACGATGTCCACCAGTACTTCGGTGAGGGCCGCATCGCCGCCGAAGTGAAGCTCGCGAAGAACGCCGTCGTGGTGCTCGGCCACCTGTGCTACGCGAGCGGCAACACCGAGCCGGGCCTCCCGGAGGGCACCGAGGCCGACGCCCGCCAGCGAGTCGACAACTACGCGGCCGGGTTCATCAAGTCCGGTGCATCGGCGGTGATCGCCGACGGCGAGCTGTCGCCGGCGTGGTACGTCGGGCAGATCCTGGCCGGCAAGCGCTCGGTCGAGAAGATCTGGAACGCGTCCCCGAGCCGCAACGGCCACACATTCCGTTTCCAGAGCGTCCGCAGCCCGGGCTTCGTCGCGGCGATGGACCCCGATCGCGCCGACGGCGGCTTCTTCCGGTCGCTCGTCGCCCGAACCGGACTGCGCGCCGGCGACATCACTGCCGGCGCGACGGCGGCCGCGGCGCTTCCCCCGATCGCCACCGAGCCGGCCGAGCCGACGCTCGTCGGGACCGGCGTGACGCTCACGACGCCGTACCTCAAGGGTCGGCTCCTCACGGGCGGCGACGCGACGCTGTGGATCCCCTTCACGGCCGAGCGCTCCGCGCGCGTGCCCGCGATCACGGTCGGCGTTCGCTGGGATCCGATCGACGTGGCGGCGGAGCAGCCCGCCGAATCCCCGCCGGGCGACCCGCAGGTCGAGCCCGCGCCCCCGGTGGTCGAGCCGAGTCCATCGGCTGAGCCGGCTGCATCGGCCAGGCCCGAAGCATCGGCCAGGCCCGCGGCATCAGCGGAGCCGGCTGCATCGGCCGAGCCGGCCAAGCCGCCCAAGCCAACGCCGCCGGCCGATCTCTCCGGCGATCCGTTCGCCGCGCCGCCCGCCGCGCTCGAGTCGCCGAAGCCGCGCGCGAGCGGGCCGCCCGCGGGCGCGCCCCAACCCGCGAAGGAAGAGGAGGAGATCCGGGTGTCGCTCGTCGAGCCGGAGCGACTGGGATCGGTCGTCGAGCCGGTGAAGGCGACCGCAGGCCCGACCCGCATCGTCGTCAAGCTCAAGCTCCCGGAGCAGCCGGGGCGCTACCGCCTGGCGCTCACGCTCCACGACCGCACCGGCGTCGCGTTCGACGCGGCGACCCAGGCGCTCCTGCCCGGCCTGTTCATCCGAATCAGCGGCGAGGTCGCCGCCGAGTACCTCGTCCCGTCGACCGCGAAGGCGGTCGCCGGCGAGCGGTTCGAGGTCAAGGCGGGCGTCGTGAACCTCGGTGCGAAGGTCTGGGGCCGCGCCGGCATCAACGGCGGCACGCCGCGCGACAGCGAACCGGCGCGGCGCGCGACGCTCGTCGGCCATTGGGTGACCCTCGCGGCCGGCGGCGACTCGCCGGCAGCCGACATGCGGGTGCTGCTCCCCGCGGGTCTGGCGGGCGGCGGCACGGCCCCGGCGCGACTGATCGGCACCGCGCCCACCACGCCGGGCGAGTACCTCCTGGTCGTCGACATCATCGACCCGGACCTCGGCTCGCTCGCGGCCAAGGGCGTGAAGCCGGCGATCATCCGCGTCACCGTCGAGGCCGCCTCGTAGGTCTTCGGACCCGTTGCCGAGCGCCGAGGCGGCGTCCGGCCGTCCCGATCGGCATGAACGAGAGGCCCGCAATGGGACTCGACGGATCCCGAAGCCAGGCCCGCATCCCCGTGCCGTCGGCGCGGAAGGCGGTCGCGAGAAACGCCGCATGCATGCCGACCCGCCGCCGGTTCGTCGTCCCATCCGCCACGATGACCCAGGCTCCGACGGTGCGAACCGACAGACCTCGCTCCGCGCCGACTTTGACCGCGAGCCGCCGCTTCCGATCAATGCTGGCGACGAGTTCCTGTGGATCGACGATGTCCGACTTCAACTCGATCACGAGGAGCGCGCGGCTCCGCGCATGCCAAGCCAGGATGTCGATCACGCCGCGCTCGCCGTAGATCGAGAACGACACCTCGGGGCTCAGCGCCCACTCCGGCCAGTCCCCGAACCTCCGAGCGACGGCCTCGTGGAGCGCGGCGTGCCTCGCGTTGACCGCGCGCTCGAGGTCGCCGCCGCGCCACCGCGGGACCAGATCGATGCGGATCTCGAGCACGGCCGCGATGGCTCGTACCGTCTCGAGCGACAGCCGGCCCAGGTGGCCGCGCTCCATCCGCGAGATCGTTGGCTGCGACACCCTCGCCGCTTGCGCCACGTCGATCTGCCGCAGCCCGAGTCGCACGCGAATCGCGCGGATGCGAGCGCCAACCTGAACGTCGTCCACGTCGGGAGCATGCCGAGGCAGGCTTCACGCCCGGTTCGTCCCCACTTATGCACCCGCGGGATCTTCGGCGAGTCGCAGGCGCTGCGGCGTGCGGACCGCTCGCTTCGTATGCCTGCTGGGGTGCATCGGAGTGCTCAAGAGACCGGCTTCGGGGCCGAGGCACCCACCTACCAATCCTCGGGTGCATGTCTGGGCAAAGGCCATGCCACGCACCCGCCTGCCAATCCACGGGTGCATGTCTGGGCAGCAAGGGGCCGAGCGCATGCAATCGGCTTCGGGGCTACGCTGGCGCCTCTCGACGGAGGTTTGTCTCGTGCCTGCTGCCCCGATCAAGGCCGGCGTCCTGCTCTGGAACCAGTACACGGACTGGCCGAGCCTGCGCGATCACGCGGCGCTCGCCGACGGGCTCGGCTACGACTCGCTGTGGACCTGGGACCACCTCTATCCGATCGTCGGGTCGCCCAACGGGCCGATCCTCGAGGGCTACATGACCCTCGCCGGCTGGGCGGCGGTGACGAAGAAGGCGACGCTCGGCCTCATGGTCGGCGCGAACACGTTCCGCAACCCCGCCCTCGTCGTGAAGATGATCACGGCCCTCGATCACCTCTCCGACGGCCGCGCCGTCCTCGGCATCGGCGGCGCCTGGTTCGAGACCGAGCACAAGGCCCTCGGCATCGATTTCGGTTCGGGCTTCGGGCAGCGGCTCGACTGGCTCGACGAGGCTGTCGAGCTCATGCGGACGATGCTCGACGGCAAGCCGGCCACCGCCCGAGGGCCGAGGTACAACGCGAAGAACGCGCGCAACGACCCGCCGCCGCTCCAGAAGCGCCTGCCGATCCTCATCGGCGGGGGCGGCGAGAAGAAGACGCTGCGGACGACCGCCCGCTTCGCCGACGGCTGGAACATCTCGTGCGATTCGGTCGAGTTCGTCCGCCACAAGGACTCGGTCCTCCGGCGGTGGTGCGAGGAGGTCGGCCGTGACGAGAGCGAGATCGAGCGGACGCTCAGCTCCGGCTCGGTCGTCATCCGCAGGTCGGAGGCCGAAGCGCGCAAGGTCGCCGACGCGATGAGCAAGCACAACCCCGGCTGGGGCCGCGGCCCGACGCGAACGACGACGTCGGAGGCATTCATCGAGGAGTTCAGGCCGTACGTCGAGCTCGGGTTCCGCCACATCTACATCGACCAGCCCGCGCCGTTCGACGCCGAGACCATCGAGCGCTTCGTCACCGAGGTCAAACCCGGGCTCGAGAGCGCGGTCACCGCCGGGGTCGGCTGACGTGCCCCGCCGCGCTGCCCTCGCCTCGCTGCCTCGCGAGGAGCTGCTCGGACCGTCGAAGTTCGGCGCGACCGATCCGGTCCACGACCCCGGGCCGGACGCGGCGGCGAAGCGGCTGAAGGGCATCGACGAGGCCGCGGTCGAGCCGATCCCCGCGCCGTCGGGCGGCACGATCCGCGTCGGGACGGCGTCCTGGACCGACCCGACGATGACCGCGTCCGGGGTCTTCTATCCCGACGGCGCCGACTCGGCCGAGGAGCGTCTCAACTTCTATGCGAGCCGCTTCCCGCTCGTCGAGGTCGACGCCACGTACTACGCGCTGCCGTCGCGCCGGACGTCGGAGCTGTGGGTCGAGCGCACGCCGCCGGACTTCACGTTCGACGTCAAGGCGCATGCGCTCATGACCGGCCAACCGACCGAGACGCGCCGGCTGCCGAAGGACCTCCGCGACGCGCTCCCGGCCGAGCTCCAGGCGAAGTCGCGCATCTATGCCAAGGACCTGCCGGAGGAGCTCAAGGCCGGCGTCTGGGAGTGGTTCCTCGACGGGGTCGAGCCGCTGCGCGAATCGGGCCAGCTCGGGAGCGTCCTGCTCCAGTACCCGCGCTGGTTCTTCACCTCGTCCGAGAATCGCGACGCGATCGTCGAGGCGAAGGAGCGGCTGGGGGACGTGACCGCCGCGGTCGAGTTCCGCAGCTCGTCGTGGTTCAACGAGAAGAACATTGAGCGGACGCTCCGCTTCCTCGAGGAGCACGACCTGCCGGTCGTCATGGTCGATGGCCCGCAGGGCTACAAGTCGAGCATGCCGGCGATCGCCGCCACGACGTCGAAGCGCCTCGCGGTCGTGCGCTTCCACGGCCGGCGCGCCGAGACGTGGGAGGCGAAGGGCATCCCGACGGTGGAGCGGTTCCGCTACCTGTACGACCGCGAGCAGCTCGAGGAGTGGGTGCCCCGGATCAGGGAGGCCGCGTCGCAGGCGAAGGACACGCACGTCCTCATGAACAACTGCTACGCGAACTACGGCTCGACGAACGCGCGCGAGATCGCCGCGCTGCTGCTCGACGCGGACCTCGGGGTCGCGGCGGATGGCGGCCTCGGGGCCGACGGGGGCCGATGACCGGGCGAGTCGGGGGCGGCCCGACGGCGGCCGCCGGGCCGATGACCAACGCCGTCCTCGACTTCCGGCCGAGCCGACACGGCTTCCACTTCGCGAATCGCTTCGAGCCCGGGCCGACCGTGAAGTTCGGGCCGCTCGACCCGCGCTGGATCGGGATCGGCGATGCCGCGTTCGGGCTGTGCGGCGGGATGGCGCTGACGATCCGGGACCTCTTCGACCGCCGGATCGATCCGCCGCCCGACACGACCGCGCCCGCGAACGGCTCACGGCAGTTCCGCGCGCTCGTTCGGCGCCAGGTCCAGTCGCTCGACTGGTTCCGGCTGCCGCTGCGCTTCTACGAGCTGGCCGCGCTCCACCCGACAAGGGCGACCTGGTGGAGCCGGTTGCTGCGGCGTCGGTCTCTCGGCGAGATCGTCCTCGACGACGAGTGGCCGGCGATCCGACGCGAGATCGACGCGAGCCGCCTGGCGATGGTCGGGCTCGTCCGCGGCGAGTCGATCAACCCGTTCAGGCTGACGCTCAACCACCAGGTGCTCGCCTACGGCTATCGCGTCGAGCCGAGCCGGGTCGTGCTGCGGATCTACGACCCGAACTGGCCGGATCGCGACGACGTCGAGGCGCGGATGCTGCTTTCGGGCGGCCGTGCGACGGCCTTCGAATCGTCGACCGGCGAGCCGCTTCGCGGCTTCTTCCTCGCCCCGTACGAGGCGCAGGAGCCCCGCGCGTGGGCCCCGGGCCCGAGGCCGGTGTAGCGACTAGACCGGCGGCAGCTCCTGGGCGTCGGTTTGGGCCGGCGCGAACAGGTCGCCCACCTTCTCGACCCGCTCGACGACGTCGCGGATGGTCCAGCGGTTCGGCCGCAGGTCGGGGTCGTCGAGCTCGTCCCAGCTGATGGGCGCCGACACGGGCGCCCCCGGGGCCGGCCGTACCGCGTACGGCGCCACGAGCGTCTTGATGGGCTCGTTCTGGGTGTAGTCGAGTCTGGCCTTGCCGCCGCGCTTTGCCTTCGCCCACTCCCACGAGACGAGGTCCGGAACCATCCGGCCCACGGCCATCGACACCTGCTGGACCCAGCGGCTCGTGTCCTCGTAGGTGTACTTGCCGCGGACGATCGGGATCCAGGCCTGGATGCCGCGCCGGCCGGTGAGCTTCGGGTACGCGCGCACCTTCAGGTGCTCGAACGCGGTCCGGAAGAGCCGGGCGATGTGGACCGTCTCCTCCCACGTCGTCTTCTCGCCGGGGTCGATATCGATGAGCGCGAAGGTCGGCTTCCACGGGTCATGGATCGTGGACGTCCAGGCGTGGATTTCGAACGCGGCCTGGTTGCCGAGCCAGCAGAGCGTCGCGACCCGATCCGCGAGGAGGTGGTCGTTGGCCTTGCGGTCCTCGCGCTCCTCGAAGCCGACCTCGTGACAGATCGTCAGCCACTTCGGCGCCGTGGAGGGGATGTCCTTCTGCCAGAAGCCGGGCCCACCGACCCCGTTCGGGTAGCGGTGGAGGTTGAGCGGCCGGTCCAGGAGGTGGGGCAGCATGGCCGGCCCGATCCGCGCGAAGTAGCGGATGAGCTCGCGCTTCGTGATCGGCGGGTCGCCCTCCTCCTTGCCCGGGAAGAGCGTCTTGTTGAGGTTCGTGAGCTTGAGCTCCTCGCCGCCGACGCGCCAGACCCCCTCGACGCCGAGCGCGTCGAGCGCGGCGAGCTCGTCCTTCGTCGCGACCCACGGCTTGCCGTCCGGGCCCTCGGTCGGGAGCCCGGCGCCCGGCGCAGACCGCTTCGATTGCGTACGACGTTTCTGGACCATGGCCGGCGCCCCCGAGCGGTCTTCCGATTTCGTACTGCGATTCCGAGAGGACTTGCGCTGGGCGGGTCGGGCCGGCGAGTCGGCGGCCGCGGCGTCGGCTCGAGCGACCTCCTTCTCGGCGGCTCGCTCGGCGTCGCCGGTCGACATCGATCGCTCACGGACCACCGTCTTGGGGTCCTTGTCGGGATCGATCCCCTTGAACGACGTCTGCCGAACGTAGCCCTCACGGGTCCAGCCGCCCAGCTCGGCGCGGATCACGAGCTTCGGCTTGACCCATCGAGCCGTCCGTAGCTCGCCCTTCCGTTCAGGGCACGGATCGTAGGGGCACTTCTCCGTCGTCAGCCCCTCCAGGCGCTTCCGCAGCTCCGCCCGCGTCCGGCTGTTGAAGCCCGACCCAACCTTGCCCGCGTATTTGAGCTTGCTCCCCTCGTACACGCCCACGACGAGCGCGCCGAGGTCCTTCGCGTTGCCCTCCCCCGGCGTCCAGCCGCCGACGACGAGCTCCTGCTCGGGACGGATCTTGATCTTCAGCCACGTCGTGGAGCGACGGCCCGGCTCGTAACGCGAGCGGCGGTGCTTGGCGATGATGCCCTCGACCTGCATCCGCTTCGCGGCGGCATGGAATGCCACGCCCTCGCCGACGAGGTGCGAGGCGAATCGGACGCGGCTGCTTTCCCGCAGGACCGTCTTGAGGAGCCTCTTCCGATCCTCGAGCGGGACCTTCACGAGCAACCTGCCGTCGAGGTACAGCAGGTCGAAGGCCTGGTAGACGAGGCCGCGGGCACCTTCCGCCCGGCCGGCCCGAATCGCGGAGATCCGTTCCTGCAACAGCCCGAAATCGGGCACGCCGTGCTCGTCGACTGCGACGACCTCGCCGTCGACGATCGCCTCACGCGCGTCGATCCACGACGGCGGGCTCAGGAGCTGGCCGAAGTACGTCTCGGCCTCGTTCCCGCGGCGGGTCCACAGGCGAACCTTGCCGTCGCGGATGACGGACTCGACCCGGTAGCCATCCCACTTGATCTCGAACAGCCAGTCGGGGTCGTCGAAGGGTTTCGGATCGGCGAGCGTGGCGGCCATCGGCTCGATGTAGTCGGGCATCTTCACGGTCTCCGCGCCGGCCAGGTCGATCTCCGCCTCGGCGGCGGGTGCGCTGCTCGTCCACACGGCGTCGCGATTCGCCTTGACCTCGTCGTTCGTGCGACCGGTCTTGACAGACCGCGGATGGGCCTCCGGGTCCCAGCCCGGGACCGCGCAGGCGTCGCGCTTCTTGATGAGCAGCCACTGCTCACCCTCGTCGTCCTCGAAGGCCGAGCTCGGTGCCGAGCCGGGCCGCCGGCTCGTCCGGACGAGCGTGAATCGGCCGCAGAGCTTCTCGCCGTGCAGCTCGAACTTCAGCTCGCCGTCCTCGATCGCCTTGACCGGATCGGGCGTCTCGTCCTCGGGCTCGAACGTGCCCCAGTCCCAGACGATGACGTCGCCAGCGCCGTACTGGCCCTTCGGGATGACGCCCTCGAAGTCGAAGTACTCGATCGGATGGTCCTCGACGTGGACAGCCATCCGGCGAATCGACGGGTCGCGGGTGGGGCCTTTCGGGATGGCCCAGCTCGCGAGGACGCCATCGACCTCGAGGCGGAAGTCGTAGTGGAGCCGGGTCGCCCGATGACGCTGGACGACGAACCTGCCTGTCCCCTTCGCGTCGGGGGCGCCGGCCGGCTCGGGCGTCTTCGAGAAGTCGCGCTTGGCCTTGTAGCGCTCGAGGGGCATGCCGTCAGGCTAGCGCAGCGGCGCGGCGACCCCGATCGGCGTCAGGCGCTCCGGCGACGTCGCGCCGGTCGGGCCTCCTCGAGATCCTCGTCCTTGCGGCCCCGCCCGCGCGCGGCCGTCCGGGCGGGCTTGCGCGCCGCGCCGCCCTTGGCCCGCTCCGGGCGGCCGGCACGTTCCTTCTTCGCCTCGGCGACCGAGAGCGGCTTCTTGCCGGCTCGGGCGCTCTTCGCCTGGTTGACCGAGGCCTCGAGCGCCGCCATGAGGTCGATGAGCTTGCCGCTCTCTTCCTCCGGCTCGGGCTCGACGACCTCCTTGCCCTCGACCTTCTGCTCGATGATCTTCATGAGCGCGTCGCGGTACTCGTCCTTGTACTTCTCCGGCTTGAACTCGCCGGTCATCGCCGCGACGAGCTGCTTCGCCATCGTCTTCTCGGCGGGCTTGAAGTCGAACTCCTCCTCGGGCAGCTCGAGCTCACCCATCGAGCGGATCTCGTCCGGCCAGTGCAGCGTCGACAGCAGCAAGGTCTTGCCGAAGGGATCGAGCGCCGCGAGCGCCTCGCGGTCCTTGATGACCACCTTGCAGATCGCCGTGAGCTCCTCGTCCTCGAGGACCTGCTTGAGGAGGTAGAAGGCCTTCCGGCCGATCTTGTCGGGCTCGATGTTGTAGGCCTGCTTGACGAACTTCACCGCGCCGTCTTCCTGGTCCGGCTTCGTGAACTGCTCGATCTCGATCGTCCGGACCGTCTTCAGGGGGACCTTCTCGAGGTCCTCGTCGGTGATGACGACGTACTTGTCAGGGGCGTACTCGTAGCCCTTCACGGTCTCGTTCCGCTGGATGATCTTCTCGTCGACCGGGCACCAGACCTTCATCTGGATCCGCGACAGATCCTTCTCGTGGAGCATGTTGAAGCTCACGCCGTACTTCGATTCGGTGGCGAGATAGAGCTTGACGGGGATCGTCACCAGCCCGAACTGGATGGCCCCCTTCCACATCGCGCGCGCCACGGCAAGTCCTCGTGTGGCGCCCTCTTCCCGGGAGGGCGGACGGCTAACGATAGCGCCCCGATGCAAGACCCGGTCCCGCGGGCGGGGGCCGGGGCGTTGCCCTCGCCTTGCGGTTCGGCTCGGTTCGGCTTCGGGGCTAGCGCCCGACCAGGATCGCGTCGACGTCGACCCGCGGCCGGCCGGACGTGCCGGCGACCCGGATCTCGATGGTCTTCGCCCCGTCGACCCCGAAGTCCTTGACCCACAGGACCCGCCGGCCGGCGCTCGTCGACGAGTAGAGGCTGACCGTGGCCTGGTAGACGCCATTGACGTAGATCGAGGCGCTGCCGCGGGTCGGGCCCACCGGCGCGACGAAGGCGAGGATCTTCGCCGTCTTCGACACCCGCATCCAGGCGCCGCGGCTCATCGAGTAACGGGTCGTGCCGGCGTACGCGGCGCTCGTCGTGTAGCGGAACCAGCCCGACGACCAGCGCATCGACGTCGAGCTGTCGTCGACCACCCCAAGGCCGAGCGGCACGCTCTCGACCCACGCGCTCCAGTTGCCCGCGGCGTCCCTGGCCCGGATGCGGAACCGGTGGTTGTGGCTGAGGGCAACCTGCCGCACCGTCTCCGTCGCCGACCCGGCGAGCGTGCCGGCCGGCGTCCAGGCGCCGTAGTCGAGCGAGTATTGGAGCTCGTACGCGGCGATCGCGCTCGCCGCATCCGTCGCCTTGGCCCACTGAATGCGGAGCGGCGCGGTCGTGCCGCCGAGGGACACTTTGTAGGCCGGCGCAGCGCTCGGCGCGAAGGCCGTCGGTGGGTCGTTCTCGACGACGACGTTGACGGTGTCGGAGCGGGATCGCGACCCCTCGCGGCCGACGACCGTGACCGGGTATGACCCGGCCGGCGTCGACGGGGGCACCGTCACGGTGACGAGCGCGCTCTCGGCGGTCCAGCCGGTGACGCTGAAGCGGTCGAGGACGACCGGGAAGCCGGGCGGCGTCGTCGCCGACAGCTCGATGGTCTCGAAGTGGGTCGGCGTCCGCTCGATCCGGACCGGGATCGCGACGGTGCCACCCGCCTCGCCGAGTGGCAGCGGCGCGTTCATGTTGATCGTGTAGTCGCCGCCGGGACCCATCCGCGACACGTCGAGCAGCTTCTCGGGGTTGCCATCCGGGTCGGTCGAGGTGTAGTAGCCGTACGTGCCGAGGAACTGGAGCGCGCCCTTGACCATGCCGGGCGAGACCCACGGCCGCGAGGCCCTGTACAGGGCGATCGCGCCGGCCACCGCCGGGGTGGCCATCGACGTCCCCGACATGTAGGCATAGCGATTGCCCGGCATCGTCGACCAGATGCACTTGCCGGGCGCGATGATGTCGACGTCGGAGCCGAGATTGCTGAAGTCGGCGAACGTGTCGTCGTGGTCGTAGGTGCCCCACGAGAAGCAGCGCGGACCGCCCCGCCCGCCGGCCTTGCCGTCGGTGTCGGCGAGCGCCGAGACCGTGATGACCTCGTTGTACGCGGCCGGAACGCGGGCCGCGGCGCTGCCGGAGTCGTTGCCGGCGGCGACGGCGACGGTCACGCCCGAGGCGACGACACGGCAGATGGCCTGGTGGAGGACGTCGTCGTTCGTGTAGCCGCAGTTGAGGTCGTCCTTGCCCCACTTCGCGACGCTCATGTTGGCCGCCTCGAAGAGCGGCCGATCCGGGTCGCTCGGGTCGCGCTGCGCGGCGATCCAGTCGAGCCCGCAGATGTACCAGGACAGGTAGCCGAAGCCCTCGGCGTTGAGAATCCGGACCGACCACAGCCGGACGCCCGGTGCGACCCCCACGACGCCGATGCCGTTGTCGAGCGCGCCGACGGTGCCGGCGACATGCGTGCCGTGCCCGTGCTGGTCGCCCCACGCGTCGCGGTCGGACGTGGTGCAGTTGATGCCGCCGGCGACGTTCAGGTCGGCGTGCGAGGCGATCCCGGTGTCGACGATCGCGACGTCTGCATCCACCCGCTGGTCCTTGCCGTCGATCTTCGCGATGACCGAGCGGGTGCCACCGATCCGGGTGACGCCGGTCGGCGTGACCTGGCCGGCGAGCTCGACGATCTCGTCGGGGACGATTGCCGCGATCTGGGGATCGGCGCGCAGGGCCGCGAGCTGGTCCTTCGAGAGCGAGGCCGAGAAGCCGCGGATCGCGCGACCGTAGAAGCGCTCCGGCTTGACGTTCTCGGCCTTCATGTGGCGGTTGCGGACGACTTTCGTGTCCGCGCCGCGGGCCGTCAGGACGATGTACCGGCCGGCCGCGTCGAGTCCGCCGGCGTGGCGAGCACCTGGCTGCAGGGGCTTCGAATCGTCCGGCGACTGGGCCTGGACGGGGGCCGCCGAGACGGCGAGCAGGGCGGCCAGAAGGGCGGGGACGACTCGCGAACGCATCGAGCAGAAGGCTCGGGCCGGCGGTGCCCGCCGACAACCCACCGGATGGTCACGTTGAGCAGTAGCCGACGGGTTCCAGCCGCTTCCGTACCGATGGTCCGGCCCGTGCTCTCAATGGGTCGACGAAGTGCGGTCCGCGGCACTCTGGACGGGGCCCAGAGGTCCCGATTCGGCGTCAGGCGGAGGCGCGATTCGCGGCCGCCAGCTCGCTCTCGGCGGCGACCACGCGGGCGATGACGTTGTCCCGGAGCCGGTCGAGCCCGACCGACACCGCGCCGGCCGCGCCGCTGATCGACGTGAGCTGCGACTTGAGCGTCTTGATCGAGTCGATCTGCTCCCGGATGCCGGCGAGCGCCTCGGCAAGGGCCTCGTGGTCGAGGTCTGCCTCGGTTTCGCGCATCGTGTTGAGGGCGAGCAGCCGGGCAAGTCGAACCGCGGCCTCGAGACCGGCCGCGTCCGGGGCGGCGGGATCGAGGACGCAGTAGACGTCGCCGGCGCGGACGTCGAACGGGGCGATGCCGCTCGGCGCGTGGGCCGGCGTGAAGACGACGAGCGCGACAGCGGCGCTGCGATTGGTCTTCGCCTCACGGAGCTCCTCCCGCATCTCCCGGCCCGAGACCTTGCGGTCCTTGGCTTCGACGACGACTCGCAGCTCCGCGCCGCGCGCCAGGGACGGGTTGATCGTCAGGACGAAGTCGCCCTTCTTCGAGCGCATCGTTGCGCCCGCCTCGTCGACGGTGCGGTCGATGAGGTCGCCGCCGCCGCGGGCGATGTCGCCGAGCAGGCCCTCGAGCAGGTCCTCGAAGTCCGCGCCCTTCGCGGCCGACTTCGCGCGCTCCGCGCCGCGCGCCGTCGCCGCGGCCTCGATCGCGACGAGCCGCTCCTCGACCGCCTTGAAGCCGGCGGTCATCTCCTGCCGGAACTGGTAGATCGGCGAGCCCATGCGGGTCGGGTCGAGGAGCGTCGCGAGCTTCGACGCGTCGCCGTCGAAGTACGTCTCGAGCATCCCGCGGATGCGGCCGATCGCGCTGTCGCGCTTCTGCTCGTCGAACAGCTCGTCGACCATCGCCCGGAGCGCGCCCCGGTCGCCGAGGAACTTCTCGAGCGTCCGCGGCAGGCGGCCGTCGCCGTCGGCGAAGTTCGTCCGCAGCGTCTGCTCGAGCGCCGTCGCGGCCCGCTCATTGACCTGCTCGGCCTGGACGAGGAGGTGCTCGAACTCGGCCCGGACGACGTCGACGTTGACGGTCACGGCGGTGTCCTGGAGGGCGAGGAGCCCGATCCGGAGCGCCCGCTCGACGATGGCGGGCAGCTCGTCGGCCGGCCGCTCGGCGAGCCAGGCGGCGAGGGCCGGGTCCGACAGCGTGAGGCGGTCGACCACGACCCGGTCCCCGTCGAGGCGGATGCGGGTGGGCAGCTCGGTCGGCGTCGGGAGCGGGACGAGTCGGCGTGCTTCCATGGCCGGAAGCATCCACCGGGGCTGTGACAGCTAGCGTGTCACGGCGCGGCGCGGTGCGTGCCGCCCCACGGCACACCTGGCGCGCGGCGGCTCCCCGCGGCTCGCTACCGGTCGGGCGTGCCACCCCACGAGAAGAGGCGGCGCGCGGCCGCTCAGCCGCTTCGGCGGATCGTCGCCTCGATCAGGCCGTGCGGCTCCTTCGTTGCGACGAAGACCTCGCCGTCGTTCGGCTGACCGAACGGTGAGAGGTCGACGAGCCAATGGTGGAGGTTCGGCAGCGTCATCCGGACTTCCTCCACCTCGCGGTGCCTC
>DATBKB010000119.1:0-26218 GCA_036556145.1 Candidatus Limnocylindrales bacterium
GGACCTCGGCGCCGAGGGCACCGCTCGTGTGGACCATCGCCTGGCCGGTCGTGGGCCGGAACGTGCTGCTCCCCTTGAGGCCCAGTCGCCGCTGTCGCGCGCGGCTCGACGGTCGCACAAAACGGGCCGCCGGACGCGCCGCGTACTTCGCGGCGATGCTGTGCTCCATGGGGCCCAATGGTACTGCCTCAGCGACCCGTTGCAAGTGACGTCCGGAGCACTTGAGCGGCCTCCGGTGACAACGCGCGCCGCTCTTCCGCGAGGTCGATTTCGCGAGCCGCCGCGGCCCGGTAGAGGTCCAGGACGCCGGGCGCGTGGGCCCGCAGGGAGGCCAGGTGTGCCTCGAGCGTCCCCCGATCGCCGCGCGTGATCGGCCCGGTCAGGGCAGCCCGGATTCCGAGGGCCCGGGCGTTGCCCAGCGTCTGCTCCACGAGGGGCCCGTAGATCGCCAGGGAGCCGGCCTCGTCGAGGCCCGCCACGCGACCCAGCTCGGCAATGGCGTCGAGGAGCGCGACGAAGCCGCCGGCGGCGAGCACGGCGGCGGCGTGGTAGGCGGCCTTCGACCCGGGGGCGAGCCGGACCGGCTGGGCGCCGATTGCCTCGGCCATCCGGGCAAGGAGCGCGGCCAGCTCGTCGTCGCCCTCGATGGCGATGGTCGCCCCGTGGAGGGCCGCCACCGCCCGCTCCGTGTCGGCGAAGGCGACGAGCGGGTGGAACGCCCCGATCTGGGTCCCGGCCGCCATCGCCGGGGCGAGGACCTCGGCGCCGAGGGCACCGCTCGTGTGGACCATCGCCTGGCCGCTGTAGAGCCGGAGCGACCCGGCGACCCGCGCGACGGCGTCGTCCGGGACGGCCAGGATGACGAGCTCGACCTCGTCGAGGAGGGCGTTCGGCTCGGCGAAGGCACGGGTCCCGGCCACGAGCTGGCGGAAGCGCTCCCGCCGGCCCGCGTCGCGGCTGGCGACGGCCGCCACCGGCCAGCCGGCCCGGGTCAGCGCGACCCCGAGGGCGGTCCCGACGGCGCCGGCGCCGACGATCCCGATGACCGGCGGCTCGCCCGGCTCGGACCGGACGTGGGGATGACCGTGGGCATGCTCGTGGACGACGTCGCCGTGACGATGACCGCCCGGCGGCACGGGATCGAGGTCGATCCCGGCGGCCCGGACCGCCGCCTCGGTGTCATCGCGATCGGCGTCGTGCCCGGCGCCGCGGGCCGGCGCTCCGGCGCCATTCGCGGGCTCGCCGCCGCGCGGCGCCTCCTCCTCGGGCCAGGCTCTCACCGGCGCGGCACCCGCATCAGCTGCCGAGGCGGTCGCTGAGCCGCCGCGAGACTCCGCGGTACTCTTCCATCGAACGAGTGTACCGACCGCCAAGGACCCTCTGAGTGCCCCTTCCCGGCGCCGATCCGTTCGCCGCTCGCGCCCCGCTCGGGCCGGGGCTGCCCGACGTCTACCGCCTCGACGCCATCCCCGACGCCTCCCTCGAGCGGGCGCCGGTGACGCTCCGGATCCTCCTCGAGAACGTCCTCCGTCACGCCGGCCGCGGGGTCGTCCGGGCCGAGGAGGTCGAGACGCTCGCTTCCTGGCGCGCGGGCCAGCCGGCGGAGGCCGAGGTCCCGTTCATGCCGGCCCGCGTCATCCTCCAGGACTTCACCGGCGTTCCGGCCATCGTCGACCTCGCCGCGATGCGCGACGCGATGGCGGACCTCGGCGGCGACCCGGGTCGGGTCAACCCGCTCGTGCCGGCGGACCTCGTCATCGACCACTCGGTCCAGGTGGACATGTTCGGCAACGCGCGCGCCTTCCAGTTCAACGTCGAGCGGGAGTACGAGCGGAACGGCGAGCGCTACCAGCTGCTGCGCTGGGCGC
Organism: Candidatus Limnocylindrales bacterium; assembly: GCA_036556145.1. Classification (GTDB taxonomy): domain Bacteria; phylum Chloroflexota; class Limnocylindria; order Limnocylindrales; family CSP1-4; genus JACDAV01. The sequence goes on from DATBKB010000119.1 coordinate 1,869, forward strand.
AGACGGCCTTCCGCGACCTGAGCGTCGTGCCACCCGGGACCGGCATCGTCCACCAGGTCAACCTCGAGTTCCTCGCGACGGTGGTCGCCGACCGACCGGACGACGGCGGGCGCGTCGCGTTCCCCGACACGCTCGTCGGGACCGACTCGCACACGACGATGGTCAACGGCCTCGGCGTGCTCGGGTTCGGTGTCGGCGGGATCGAGGCCGAGGCGGTCCTCCTCGGCCAGCCGATCTACCAGCCGATGCCCCGGATCGTGGGCGTGCGGCTGCACGGCGAGCTGCCCCGGGGTTCGACGGCGACCGACCTTGTCCTCGTCGTGACCGAGATGCTTCGCGGCCACGGGGTCGTCGGGGCGTACGTCGAGTTCACCGGCGACGGGCTCGCCGGCCTGAGCCTCGCCGACCGGGCGACGATCAGCAACATGAGCCCCGAGTTCGGGGCGACCGCGACGCTCTTCCCCATCGACGACGAGACACTCGCGTACCTTCGCCTCACCGGTCGAAGCCCCGAGCGCGTCGCGCTCGTCGAGCGGTACGCGAAGGTGCAGGGCCTCTGGCGCGAGACCGGCGTGCGCCTCGATTTCGACGAGCTGCTCGAGCTCGACCTCGCGACGGTCGTGCCGTCCGTCGCCGGCCCGCGGCGGCCCCAGGACCGCGTGCCGCTCACGGCGCTCCGCGACAACTTCCGGACGAACTTCCCGGCTGGCCTCCAGCGCGGCGCCGATCGAGCGGCAGAGTCCGCGGCGGAGACGCCACCCGACGGCGGCACCGTCGAGCTCGCCTCGGCCGAGTCGTTCCCGGCGAGCGACCCGCCCTCCTACGCGCTCCGCGACGGCCCGGACGAGCCGGTCCCCGCGGCACCCGTCGGACCGCGCTCGACAGGGACCCGGGAGTGGTACCGGCCGGTCCGCGTCCAGGTCGACGGTCACTCGGCGGAGATCCGGACCGGCTCGGTCGCGATCGCCGCGATCACCTCGTGCACGAACACCTCGAACCCCACGGTGATGATCGGGGCCGGGCTGCTCGCCCGGAACGCCGTCGCTCGCGGCTTGAGCGTCTCGCCGACGGTCAAGACCTCGCTCGCGCCGGGCTCGAAGGCCGTGACCGGCTACCTCGAGTCGGCCGGGCTGATGGCGCCGCTCGAGCAGCTCGGGTTCGCGCTCGCCGGCTACGGCTGCACGACGTGCATCGGCAACTCCGGTCCGCTCGACGAGCCGATCGCGGCGGCAATCGAGGCGAACGATCTTGTCGTCGCCGCGGTCCTCTCCGGCAACCGCAACTTCGAGGGCCGGATCCACCCGCTCGCGCGGGCGAGCTACCTCGCCTCGCCGCCGCTCGTCGTCGCCTTCGCCCTCGCCGGCCGCGTCGACATCGACCTGACGAGCGAGCCCGTCGGATTCGACGACGGCGGCCGGCCGGTCATGCTCGCCGAGCTCTGGCCGAGCGGCGAGGAGATCCGGTCCGTCATCGGGTCGTCCATCGAGCCCGAGCTCTTCCGCAGGACCTACGCCGTCGTGTTCGAGGGCGATGAGCGCTGGCGCGCGCTGCCGATTCCGGCCGGCGACCGCTACGCGTGGGACCCGGCCTCGACGTACATCGCGCGGCCGCCGTTCTTCGACGGACTGGCCGCGGAGCCGGGCCCGGTCGCGGACATCGCCGGCGCCCGGATCCTCGCGGTTCTCGGCGACTCGGTCACGACCGACCACATCTCGCCGGCCGGCTCGATCGCACCCGCGTCACCCGCCGGGCAGTGGCTCCAGGCCCACGGCGTCACGCCGCTCGAGTTCAACTCGTACGGCGCGCGGCGCGGTCATCACGAGGTGATGATGCGCGGCACGTTCGGCAACATCCGCCTGCGGAACCTCATGGTGCCGGACAAGGAGGGCCCGTACACGGTCCACCTTCCGGACGGCGAGGTGCAGTTCATCTACGACGCGGCGATGCGCTATCGGGCGGAGGGCGTGCCGCTCGTCGTCGTGGCGGGCCGCGAATACGGCTCGGGCTCCTCGCGCGACTGGGCGGCGAAGGGCCCGGCGCTCCTCGGCGTCCGGGCGGTGATCGCCGAGACGTTCGAGCGGATCCATCGCTCGAACCTCGTCGGGATGGGGATCTTGCCACTCCAGTTCGCGCCCGGCGAGAGTGCCGGCTCGGTCGGCCTGACCGGTCGGGAGACGCTCACGATCGAGGGGCTCTCGTCGAGCCTCTCGCCGCGGCAGCGGCTGGCGGTCCGCGCCCGCGACGACGCCTCAGGGCGCGAGTGGCGATTCGAGGTCGTCGCCCGACTCGACGGCCCGATCGAGGTCGACTACTACCGGCACGGCGGCATCCTCCAGGCGGTCCTGCGGCGGCTGGCCTCGGAGGGCGTCGGGACGGGCTCCGCGGTCAGAACAGCGCCTGCGCGCACTGGACCACGAGAAAGACGACGACGATGATCCCGATGATGAAGCCGAGCAGGAAGCGACTCACCGGCGGCCTCCGAATCGAGTAGTTCGACCGAACCGTCGCAGCGCCCGGGTCGCGTCGATCCCGGTGCTGGGCGCCGCGACGTCGCTCCCCCGTTGCAAGGCGCCTCAGCCGCGCTCGGCTGTCTCGCCGGACTCCGTCGTCCGATCGTCTGCCGTGCCCCCACTGGCGACGCCCTCGACGTGCGTCCCTGGGCCGGGCACGAAGCCGGGCGCCGAGCCGGCCTCATCGCGGCCACCCTCGGCCGGCTGGGTCTTCTCGGCCGGGTCGACCATCGGCGTCATCTCCGGCGCGGATCGCTCGCGTTCACCGGTCATGGCGGCCTCCCATCGACAGCCGGCGGATGCCGGCATCGACCTGGAAGCTAGACCGGACCGCCTGCTCGGCGTCCACCACGTGCGGGGCTCTCACTTGCACGCGGCTTTCAGGGCGCGCCGGGACGCTCCGTGGAAACAGGAGGGTGGTGGGCGATGCTGGATTCGAACCAGCGACCCCGCGGATGTGAACCGCGTGCTCTAACCACTGAGCCAATCGCCCCCGCGCCGAGGCGTCGGATCATACCCGAAGGCCCGGCCAGCGAGCGAGGACCTCGGCCCGTCCGATGCCCTCGACGACGACGAGCTTCTGCCGGCCGGCGGCGCCCGCCACGAGCCGCACGGACCGCCGCGCCACGCCGAGCTCGTCGGCCAGCAGCCGCAGCAAGGCCTGGTTCGCCGCCCCCTCGATCGCGGGCGCGGCGACTCGCGCCCGGAGGACACCGTCGACGACGCCCTCGACAAGGTCGGATCCGCCCCGCGGGGTAAGTCGAACGGCGAAGCGAACCTCGGTGTCGGCCAGGACTCAGAAGACGCGCATCAGCGCGAAGAGGACGAGCAGGACGATCGTCGGGGAGAAGTCGATCATGCCCGTCTGTGGGAGGGCCCGACGAACCGGCGCGAGCAGCGGCTCGGTCGCCTGGACGATGAACGCCGTCGCCTGGCTGCGCCCCTGCGGGTCGATCCACGACAGCAGGACCCGGGCGAACACGAGGACGAACAGGGCGAGCAGCAGCAGCTCGATGAACGTCCGGGCGAACATGCCGAGGTCCACGGAAACGAGTCTAGCAGTCGGGGCTCTGGCCTCGGATCGCCCTCACCGATCGGCCGCTCGCGGCCGCTCGCCGAAGATCGCCCGGCCGATCCGGACGATCGTGGCGCCCTCCTCGATCGCGACTTCGAAGTCGTCGGTCATGCCCATCGAGAGGTCGTCCCCGAGCCCCGGCCAGCGGCCGCGGAGGTCCTCGGCGAGGCGACGCAGGGCGACGAACGTGGCGCGGGCGGCCTCGGGTTCGTCGACGAGCCGGCCGACCGTCATCAGGCCGCGGAGGCGCAGCCGGTCGGTCCGGGTCACCGCCTCGATTGCGCTCTCGACGGCCTCGGGCGCGAGGCCGGCCTTCGCCGGGTCGCGGTCGACGTTGACCTGGAGAAGCACGGGGTAATCCCGGCGGCCGGCGGTCGCGAGTTGGGCGTCGAGCCGCTCGGCCAGAGCGACCGAGTGGACGGTCTGGATCGCGTCGAAGATCTCGAGCGCGCGGCGGGCCTTGTTCGACTGCAACGGCCCGACGAGGTGCCATGTCGCGCCGGGCACCGCCGCGACCTTGCCGTCCGCCTCCTGGACCCGGTTCTCGCCGAAGGTCGTGATACCGGCCTCGATGGCGTCGCGAAGTCGCAGGGCGGGGACGGTCTTGGAGACGGCCACCAGCTGCACGCCGGCCGGGTCGCGCCCGACCCTCGCGCACGCCTTGGCGATGCGCTCGAGGACGCGGTCGTGGGCCGCACGAATCTCGTCCATCAGCGCCCGCGGGCGGAGACCGTGGCGTCGTGCCGCCCTACGGCACGAACGGCGAACGGCGCCCGGCGAACGGGCGAATGGGCGAATCGGCGGCGCGGGGACGGATCGCTGCGGCCGCGAACCCTACTTGCGCCGGAGGAACGAGGGGATCTCGAGGTCGTCGGCGTCGTAGGCCGGGCGCTTCGAGGGCGCCTCGCCGACCGAGCGCTCCGTGCGCACCGGCGCCGCGACTGCCGCGATCTCGTCCGCATCCGGCCGCGAACCGCCATCGGAGCTCGAGCCGGAACCCGTGCCACCGGTCTGCGTCCGCTGCCGCTCCAGCTCGGCCATGTAGTCGCGCTCACGTGGGGCACGGGCGATCGACTCGCCGGGCTGCACGGCGAACGACTCGCGCCGATGGTGCTCGCGCCGGGCCTTGCCGTCGAAGCCGGTGGCGATGACCGTGATCATCACCTCGTCGCCGAGCCGGTCGTTGAAGCTCGTGCCGAAGATGATGTTCGCCTCGGGATCGGCCGCCGCCTTGATCTCCTCGGCCGCCTCGGTCACCTCGTAGAGGCTGAGGTTCGACGAGCCGGTGATGTTGAAGAGGATGCCCTGCGCACCGGCGATGTTGACCTCGAGCAGCGGGCTCGCGATCGCCTGGCGCGCCGCCTCGACCGCGCGGTTGTCGCCGCCGGCCCGGCCGATGCCCATGAGCGCCGATCCCGCGTCGCGCATGATCGCGCGGACGTCCGCGAAGTCGAGGTTGATGAGGCCCGGCATCGTGATGATGTCGCTGATGCCCTGGACGCCCTGGCGGAGGACGTCGTCGACGACCTTGAACGCGTCGAGGATCGAGGTGTTCTTCTCGACGACGTCCTTGAGCCGGTCGTTCGGAATCGTGATGAGCGTGTCGACCTTGACCTTCAGCTCTTCCGCGGCTTTCTCGGCGACCATCTTCCGCCGGGCGCCCTCGAAGCTGAATGGCTTGGTCACCACGCCGATCGTCAGCGCGCCCGCTTCCTTCGCGAGCTCCGCGACGATGGGCGCGGCGCCCGAGCCGGTCCCGCCGCCGAGCCCGGCGGTGATGAACACCATGTCCGAGTCGGCGAGGGCCTGGGCGATCTTCTCCGAGTCCTCCTCCGCCGCCCGCTGGCCGATGTTGGCGTCGCCGCCCGCACCGAGACCGCGCGTGATCTTGTCGCCGATGCGGATCTTGTGCGGCGCGTCCGACTGGAGGAGCGCCTGGGCGTCCGTGTTGCAGGCGATGAACTCGACGCCCATCATCTCGGCCCGGATCATCCGGTTGACGGCGTTGCTCCCGCCGCCACCGACGCCGATGACGCGGATCAGCGCGAAGTTCTCGGAATCGGATCGCAAGGCCATGCGCCTCTCCTTGTGGGCTCTGCGGAGACCCTCGTTGCAGCGTCGAGCGCGGAGCCCCGGGAGTGGCTCGGGCACCCGGCAGCGTCGGGCCCCTCGGGGCTGGCCGGAGTCTAGCACCGGGCCATGGCCCCGATGGCTCCGAATCCGCGCGGGCGGTGATGCGTGGACAGGCTCGGAGCGCCTCGCCTATGCTCCGCTCCGCCGCCGAGCGGAGCGGCTGGCTGAACGAGCCCTCGCTGGAGGTCGCCCGCGGCATGGTCCCCGCCGCACACCGGATGCTCGGCTCCGGCCCGCGGCTCCGGCGCGCCAGGAGCCTCGCCCTCGCGGTCGTGGCCGCGGCGTTGATCACGCCGACCGTCGCCGCGGCTCCGCCAGAGGGCGTGGCATTCGACGGTCAGGTCACGGTGACGGTCACCCAGGGCGACGGGCCGGAGACCGGCCTGCCGCTGGCCGGTGCGACGGTCACGCTGACCGCGGCGATCACCGACTTCCCGGACGACCCGCCGATCCAGGTCCTGACCGAGAGGACGTTCTCGGACGGGATCGCCGCCTTCGACGGCGTGGCGCGCGGCGAGGAGGATGGGCCGACCGTGCACCTGTCCGTGTCGGTCGCGCTGGACGCGATCGAGGTCGCCGGCGAGTGCACGGTGACGACGTCGTGGAGCGGCGTCGTCATCGACGTCGTCGCGACCGAATCGGTCGAGATCGCCCTGACGGCGATGCCGTCGACGGTCACGAGCTGCCCGACGCCCTCGCCGACCGCGACCTCGTCGCCGACGCCCTCGTCGCCGACGCCCTCGGCCACGCCCGCGTCACCGGCGCCGGCGACCCCCTCGCCGGCTGCCACCCCGCGGCCGACGCGAACCGTCGGGCCGGCGATCCCCGGGACGCCCCGTCCACGGCCACGGGCCACCCTTCCCCGCACCGACCTCGCCGGCACGGCCGGCTGGCCGGCGGGCATCGATCGGCTGCCTCTCGCGCTCGCGATCGCGGCCGTCCTCGGCACGGCGCTCATCGGCCTCGGCGTGGCCCCGGGCCGCCCCGGAGCCCGATCGGTGCGCCGACGGCGGACCGCGACGCCTACCCGGCGAGGTAGCTGAGCCGCAGCGTCCGGGTGGGGTTGTCGGCGTTCGGGTCGAGGAGCGCGATCGACTGCCACGTCCCGAGCGCGAGACGACCGCCGACGACGGGCACGGCGAGCGAGGGCCCCGCGAACAGCGGGACGAGGTGGTCGGCCCCGTGGCCCGTCGAGCCGTGGCGATGCGTCCACCGGTCGTCGCGGGGCAGCAGGCGGTCGAGCGCCGCGACGAGGTCGTCATCGGAGCCCGAGCCGAGCTCCATCACGACGACGCCCGCCGTCGCGTGGGGCACGAACACGAGGAGGATGCCGTCGCCCTCGCCGGCGACGAACCGTTCGCACTCGCCGGTCACGTCGAAGACGCCGCGGCGGTGACCCGTCCGAACCTGGACCTCGGTCGTCTTCAGGGGAAGATGGCGCGGACCGCGTCCCGCAGCCGGCCGAGAACGCCGAGCGCCGGCGCGGACTCGTACCGCATCGGCTCGCCGGAGGCGAGACTCGTCGCGCCCCACTGGAGCAGCCCGACCGACGTCGAGTAGGCCGGCGTGAGGAGCGTGTCGACGAGGCCGCCGATGCCGCTCGGGCCGGCGATGCGGACCGGCATGCCGAGGACCTCTCGCCCGAGCTCGGCGACGCCCGCGAGCTGCGCCGCGCCGCCGGTGAGGATGATCCCCGCGGGCAGCATCCCCGGCGCCGAGCGCATCTCGTTGCGGAGCAGCTCGAACGTCTCGCGCATCCGCGCCTCGATGATCTCGCAGACCTCGCGCCGGCTCACCGTCCGGCCGGCATCCTCGCCGAGGACCGCGACGCTGATCTCCTCGTCGCCCCCGACCGCCCGCAGGTCGCAGGTCCCGTGGCGGACCTTGAGCTCCTCCGCGACCGGGAGGCTCGTCTTCAATCCGATCGCGACGTCGTTCGTCACGTTGTTGCCGCCGATCGGAAGGACGGCGGTGTGGAAGGGCGAGCCGTCGGTGAAGAGGGCGAGATCGATCGTGCCGGCGCCGACGTCTGCGACGGCCACGCCGAGCTCCTTCTCCATGTCCGTGAGGACCGCCTCGGCCGAGGCGAGCGAGGCGGCGACGAGCTCGTCGATCTTCACCCCGGCGTGGGCGACGCACTTCGACAGGTTCTGGACCGCCGTCCCGCTCGCGGTGACGATGTGGGTCTCGACCTCGAGCCGGAGCGCGCTCATCCCGATCGGGTCCTTGACGCCCTCCTGCCCGTCGACGATGAAGCCACGCCGCTCGACGTGGAGGACCTCCCGGTTCGACGGGATCTGCACCGCCCGGGCGACCTCGATCGCCCGGTTGACGTCCTCGCGCGTGACCTCCCGGTGGTGGGCCGAGACCGCGACCTGGCCCGTCGAGTTGAGGCTCTCGACGTGCTGGCCGCCGACGCCGACGAAGGCCCGGTCGATCTTCCAGCCCGACAGCCGCTCGGCGCGTTCGACCGCGTCGGCGATCGAGCGAACCGTCTGGTCGATGTTGACGACGACGCCCTTCTTCAGGCCCGATGCCGGCACGGTGCCGTGGCCCATGATCGTCAGCCGCCCGTCCCGGCTGACCTCGCCGATGAGGGCGCAGACCTTCGTCGTGCCGACGTCGATCCCGACGAGGACCGCTTCTCGCTCCACCTGCCTCGCGTCTCCTCGATGCAGTGCCTAGATGAAGTGGCGCCGGATGAGGGCCACGTTGTTGAAGATCCGGAACCCGAAGTTGATCAGCGCCACGAGGTAGAGATCCAGGCTGAGCCGATCGCCGATGAACGTGAGGATGACCGCGACGATCGCGTTGGTGACGAAGCCGCTGATGAAGATCCGGTTGTTGTAGACGCCGTCGAGCTCGGCCCGCACGGCGCCGAGGACCGAGTCGAGGGCCGCGAGGATCGCGACGGCCGAGTAGCGGCTGAACTCGAAGCTGACATTGACGTTGAGGATGAGCCCGAGGAGGACGCCGACAAGCAGGCCCGCCAGGGGTAGGACCACGCGCTGCCCTCACTCCGCTGCGTTTGGGCAAGGCTACCCGACACGCCGGGGCGGCTGCCGGGCGCGGCGGCGTTGGAGCCGTGCCGAGCGAGCGTGCTCACGGGGCGGCGGTCGCCCGTGGGACGTACGTGCCGTCGGTGTCGCTGGCAAGGATGACCTGCTGGATCTGGGTCTCGCGGCCCTGCAGGAGGCTGGAGAGGAGGTAGACCTGGCCGGGGACGAGGTCGGGCGTGCGGAGGCTCGGCGTGTAGAAGCCGAAGATCGCGGTCCAGCCGTCTGGCTCGGCGCGGAGCACGAAGCCGTGCTCGTCGGTGATGGCGACCCCGAACGAGACGGCCGTCGAGCCGAGCTGCGCCGGCTCGAGCGACCCCAGGCGCGTCGCTGCACCCAGGTCGACGGGTGCGAGCACGCTGCCGACACCGAGCGCGGCCGAGGCCGCGCGACGATCGTCGATCGACGGCACGGCGGAGGCGCCGGCGTCCGCGGCGCCGACCTCGGCGAACAGCACCCCGGCGGCGTCGGCGAGAAAGGCCCGCTCGCCGACCCGCCACGTCATGACCGCCTGGCGATCCGTCACGGCGATCCGGATCGTGTCCGGGAGCCTGACCTCGACGTCGACCGCCGCAACCGTCGTCAGCGAGCCGATCCTGGCCTCGACGGCCTCGGTCGAGAGCAGGAACAGGTTCGTGCCGTCGGCCACGCCGAGCATCCGTCGCAGGTCGGCCTCGCTCGTGAACCGGGTGCCCTCGATCGCCAGGTGCTGGAACCCGAACGCCGCCGAGGCGCCCACCCCGTAGATCGCGCCGGCGGCGAGCAACGCGGCGAGGGCGGCCCCCGCGCGCGTCGCCGACAGGCCGGCCGACGCCCGCCGTACCGGCTTCGTCCGGCGTGCCTGGCCGCCGAGGCGGCGGGCGACCCGCGCGGTCACCGCGGCAGGTCGGTCGGGCGGAGCCGGCCGCCGACGCGGCCGGCGTGGCGCTCGATCGCGAGGTCGAGGATCCGCTCGCAGACCGCGAGGAAGTCGAGGCCGCCCGCGGCCGGCATCGTCGGGAAGAGGCTGATCGGCGTGAATCCGGGGATCGTGTTGATCTCGGAGAGGAAGACCCGGTCGTCCTGGACGAGGAAATCGACGCGGGCGAAGCCCTCGGCCCCGATGACCCGGTACGCGTCCCGGGCGATCTTGAGGATCGTCGCGCGCATCGCCTCGGGCACCTCCGCCTTCGTCGAGGTCTCCGAGCGGCCCGGCGTGTACTTCGCGTCGAAGTCGTAGAACTCGTTGCCGGCCACGACCTCGCCCGGGCCGTAGAGCTCGAGGCGCGAGGGGTCGTTGCCGATGACCGAGACCTCGATATCGCGGGCACGGGCGAGGTACCGCTCGGCGAGGACGACGGTGTCGTAGCGAAGCGCGAGGTCGATCGCGGGCGCGCGCTCCTCGGACGTGTGGGCGAGCGTCATCCCGACCGACGAGCCGAGGCGGCTCGGCTTGATCATCAGCCGGGCGTCGGCGTTGCCGGCGGCGAACGCCTCGAGCTCGCCGAGGACCGCGTCGCGGTCGCGCGCCCACTGCGTCGCCCGGATCTCGCGCCACTCGACGACCGGCAGGCCCACGCCCTGGGCCATCCGCTTGAACAGCGCCTTGTCCATCCCGATCGCGGACGCGGCCACCCCCGAGCCGGTGTAGGCGACGCCCGCGGTTTCGAGCAGCGCCTGGACCCGGCCGTCCTCCCCCCACGGGCCGTGGAGGGCGACGAATACGACTGGCGTGGGGCTCATCGAGGCGAGCTTGTCGAGCGCCGCGCCCGCGGCGTCGGGACCCGTGCCGCCGAGGGCGCGAGGGTCGTCGTACGCCAACCCGGGCCGACCGTCGCGGCGGTGGTCGTCCGGCAATCGCCACCATCCGCCGTCGAGGTCGACGTAGAGCTGGGTGACCGAGTGGTCCGCGCCGGCCAGCGTCTCGGCGATCGCCGTGCCGGAAACGATGGAGACGTCGTGCTCGGCGGACGGTCCGCCGAACAGGACGACGACGGGCGGATGGCTCGTCGCCGTCATCGGTCGACCTCGCCGGCCCGGTTGTCACCGCCGGCCGGCCACGGCCAGCCGGTCCAGTCGCCGAGGAACTCGATCTCGTACTCGAGCCGGATGCCGTGGCGGCGCTCGATCTCGTCCCGGACCTCGTCCCCGAGACGGCGAACGTCCTCGGCCCGGCCTTTGCTGTCGTTCACGATGAAGTTCGCGTGCTTCTCGCTCACCACGGCGCCACCGATGCGGCGGCCCTTGAGGCCGGCGGCATCGATGAGGCGGCCCGCGGAGTCGCCCCGCGGGTTGCGGAACACGCTGCCCGCGGACGGCAGGCCGAGCGGCTGGTGGGCCTGGCGCCAGCGCCGGATCTCGTCGAGGCGACCCTTGATCGTCTCGGCGTCGGCCGGGGCGAGGCGAAACGTTGCCGCAAGGACCCATTCCGCCGCCGCGCCGGGCGGCGTGTGCTTGAGGCGGCTGTCGCGGTAGGACAGCTCGAGGTCGGCCGTGGGGACCGTGGCCTCGGTGCCGTCCGCGAGCAGGACCTCGGCCGATTCGAGGACGGCGGCGACATCGGACTCGTGGGCGCCGGCGTTCGCCCAGACCGCGCCACCGACCGTGCCCGGGATCGCGAGGCCGAACTCGAGGCCGGTCAGGCCGGCCTTCTGCGTCTCGGTCGCGGCGCGCGCCATCGGGACGCCGGCCTCGGCGACGTACCGCTCGTCCTCGACCCGCGATCCCTCGGCCCGGTCCTGGATGACGAGACCGCGAATCCCGCGGTCGCTGATGACGACGTCGCTTCCCCGCCCGAGCACGGTGTGCGGCAGGCCCCGCGAGCGCGCGAAGCGGATGAGCGCGCGGAGCTCCATCCGGTTGTGGGCGACGACGAAGAGGTCCGCCGGGCCGCCGACCCGCATCGTCGTGAACCGTGCGAGCGGCTCGTCGCGTGACGTCTTGGCCCCGATCCGGCGCTGGATCTCGCCACCGATCGCGAGCGCGTCGAAGGCGGCGGGCACGGTCCCGGTCATGCGGCCCCCCTCGACCGCCGCTCGACGAAGGCCGGGTCCGGGAGGGCGCGGCGCTCGGCGAGGGCCATGACGAGGTCGGCCACCGCGGCCGCCGCGCCGGGCCGGCCGAGCCGGCGAGCAGCGGACGACATCCGATCGTGCGCGGGGGCGTCGTCGAGAATCGTCGCCGCGTCGAGCAGTGCCGTCGCGTCGAACTCCTCGTCTTCGATGAGCCTGGCCGCACCGGCATCGGCGAGGACCTTGGCGTTCGCCCGCTGGTGGCCCGCGGCGTGCGGATACGGGACGACGACCATGGGCACGCCGAGGGCGGTCACCTCGGCGAGGGTGCTCGAGCCGGCTCGACCGATGACGAGGTCGGCGGACGCGAGCGCCGGCAGCATCTCGTCTCGCAGGAACGGATGCGGCCGGTATCGCTCGCGGTGCTCGAGCCGCAGTGCCTCACGGCCGGCGAGCGCGGCCGCGTAGCCCGCGTCGCCCGTGACGTGGATGACCCAGGCCCGCTCGACGAGCTCCGCCAGAGCGGCCGCGACGGCCGCGTTGAACCGCCGCACGGCCTGCGAGCCGCCGAAGACGAGCAGCACCTTCGCATCGGCCGGGATCCCGAGCCGGGCGCGTCCGGCAGCGCGGTCGATCGCGCCGATCTCCCGGATGGGCGTGCCGGTGACGAAGCAGCGCGGGCGGCCGAGCGCCTCGCACGTTGCCGAGAACGAGACCGCGACCGCCGCCGCAAGGCGCGCGGTCACACGAACGCTCCGACCCGGGACGACGTTGCCCTCCCAGAGCAGCGTCGGAATGCCGAGGGGCGCGGCGGCGAGCAGCGTCGGGATCGACACGTAGCCGCCGGTCGTGAAGATCGCCGCCGGGCGGTCGCGGGCGAGGATGGCCGCCGCCTGCGGGACCGAGGCGAGCAGCCGGGCGGGATCGAGGACGAGATGGACGTCCCGGTCGACGGTCCGGAGCGACCGCAACGCGAGCCGGCGGAACGGGATGCCGGCTGCCCGGACCAGCGAGGCCTCGAGGCCGCGATGGCCGCCGAGCCAGCCGATCTCAGGCGCGTCGCCCGGCCGGGACTGGAGCGCTCGAGCGACGGCGAGTGCCGGGTAGATGTGTCCGCCCGTGCCCCCGCCCGCGATCAGCAGGCGCATCGTTCCATGATCCTCGTTCGACGGTCTCGCGGGAGATCGAGAGCAGGATCCCGACCGCTGCGAAGCTGATGATGAGCGATGAGCCACCCGCGCTGATGAACGGCAGCGTGATGCCCGTGACCGGCACGAGCGTCACGACGACCGCCATGTTGATGAAGGCCTGGACGCAGAGCCAGGCCGTGATCCCGGCTGCGAGCAGCGCCCCGAACGTGTCCGGCGCACGCAGCGCCGTCCGCACGCCGGCATAGCCGAGGAGCCCGAACAGCACGACGATCGTGACCGCGCCGATGAGGCCGAACTCCTGGCCGATCTCGGCGAAGATGAAGTCGTTGAAGGCGTTCGGGACGAAGATCCGGCTCTGGCCGAGCCCCGTCCCGCCGATCCCGCCGGTCCCGAGCGCGAGGAGCCCCTGGACGGTCTGGAAGCCGGCGCCGAGAGCGTCGACCCACGGGTCGAGCCAGATCCGGATCCGGTCCGACTGGTAGCCGCGCAGTCCGGCGACGACGAGGGCCGCCAGGCCGCCGGACATCAATACGCCGAGATGGATGAGGTTCGCCCCGGCCGCGAAGACGATCGTCAGCGCCGTGGCCGCGACGACGATCGTCGTCCCGAGGTCGGGCTCCTTGAAGATCAGGGCGACGACCGGCGCGACGATCACGAGGAACGGGACGGTTCCCCGCCAGAAGCTGCGGATCGCGATCCCCCGCCTCGCCATCCAGTGGGCGAGGTAGACGATGAGCGCGAGCTTCGCGAACTCCGCCGGGTGGATCGCCGGCACCGAGCCCAGCTGGATCCAGCGAGCCGACCCTCCCACAACGATCGAGTGCAGGACGCCTCGCTCGGGCAGCACGAGGACCAGGCCGAGGAGGACGAGCGCCACGACGTACCCGGGAACCGAGACGAGGCGCAGGTACCGGTAGTCGATCCGCATCGTGATCGCCATTGCGACGAGGCCGAGCAGCGCCCACTGGATCTGCGGCCCGACGATCGCGAACGTGTCGTCCTGGCGCTGGTACGCCTCCATCGCCGACGACGAGAACACCATGAGGATCCCGGTCGCGGCGAGCGCGACCGTCGCGACGAGAATCGCGTAGTCGGGCTGGTGGGCCTCGCGTCGCAGCGTCCGCTTCGCGGACGCCTTCGCCGCGGCGGTCGGGCGCGCGGACGCACGCCGCTCGACCTTCCGGCCGCCCGTGCGAGGGGTCGGTCGTCTCACACCGGGGAGCGACCGGGCGGCCGTCATCGCCGTGCCTCGCCGGCTCGGGTGGCCGCGAGGCGCGCGACCGCGGCCTTGAACGCCCGTCCACGGGCGGCGTAGTCCTCGAACATGTCGAAGCTCGCCGCCGCCGGGCTCAGCAGGACCGTCGAGTCGGAGCCCGCCGACCGGGCAAGCGCGTCGGCTCGCGACACCGCTTCGTCGAGGGTCGAGGCCCGTTCCGTCCGGGCGAGTCCGGCGCCGCGGAACAGTCGCTCGAGCTGCGGGCCGCTCTCGCCGATGAGGACGGCAGCGGTCGCGCGCTCGGCGACGACCCCGGCGAGCTCGGCCAGCTCGATCCCCTTGTCGCGGCCGCCGGCGATGAGGACGACCGGCCCGTCGAACGCCCGGAGCGCCGCGATGACCGCATCGGGCTGCGTGCCCTGCGAGTCGTTGACGAACCGGACGCCGTCGACCGTCGCGACCGTCTCGAGCCGATGCTCGACGCCGCGGAAGCCGGCCGCGGCCCGGCGAATCGCTTCGGCCGGCAGCCCGAACAGCCGCCCGACCGCCACGGCCGCAAGCGCGTTCGAGACGTTGTGCCGGCCCGGGATGTCGAGCTCGCCGATCGGCAGGACCCGGCCCTCGTCCGCCGGGATGCCGGCTCCGGCAACGCGCAGAGGCTCGATGTCGCGGGCGACGATCCAGCCGCCGTCGATCCCGACCTCGCCCGGCGACGGCGGGTCGAGGCGATACACGACGGCGCGAGCGGTGCCAAGCCGGGCATACGAGGCGACGACCGGGTCGTCCCCGTTGAGGACGAGCGCGCCGGCCGGGTCGACGAGCTCGGCCAGGCGACGCTTCACCCGCCGGTACCCGTCGAGCGATCCGTGCCGGTCGAGGTGGTCGGACGTGACGTTCGTGTAGGCCGCGACGGTCGTGCCGCGGGAGAGCGTCGGGATCTGCAGCTCGGACAGCTCGTACACGACGCGATGCCGGGGCGTGAGCTCGAAGAGTCGCTCGACGATCGGGATGCCGATGTTGCCGCCGAGGACGGCGGGGTGATCCGGATCCGCGGCGAGGATCGCCGCGGTGAGCGCCGAGGTCGTCGTCTTGCCCTTCGTCCCGGTCACCCCGACCGTCGGTGCGGGACACAGTCGCAGGAAGAGGTCGGGCTCGGAGACGAGCGCCGGCGCATCGCGGTCGCCGGCAGCCCGCGCGTCGACGAGCGCGCGGAGCGCCGCCCGCAGCCGCGGCTCGGTCGTCGGGAAGTCCGGGTTGATGGATGGAGACGTCGTCACGAGGGCGGCTTGCCGCCATGCCTCGCTCGGGTCGACCGCCGGACCGGCAAGCAAGCGGACCGGGCGGCCTTCGAGCGACTCGACGGCCTTGGCGAGCTCCTCCCGCGGACGGCCGTCGTAGATCGTCACGACCGCGCCGGCGTCGACAAGGAACCTCGCGAGCGCCGTGCCGCTCCGGGCAAACCCGAGCACCGCGACCGGGACGCCGCGCAGGGCGCCGTCGCGGACGGCGGCGAGCGTCAAGGCATCGGGGTCGATCGGGCGGACTGACGTCATCGTCACCATGCCCCGACCGACGTGGCGATCGTCACGAGGATTCCGGGGATCGAGGACAGGAACAGCGTGACCCCGAGGAGCCCCGCGAGGATCGCGACGATCCAGAAGCGGAGCGTGATCTTCTCCTCGTCCCAGCCACCGAGCTCGAAGTGGTGGTGGATCGGCGACATCCGGAAGATCCGCTTCCCGCCGGTGAGCTTGAAGTACGCGACCTGGATCATCACCGACGCCGTCTCGACGACGAAGATCAGCCCGATGAGCGGCAGCACGAGGATCTGCCCCGTGACGAGGGCGATGACCGCGAGCGTCGCACCGAGGGACAGCGACCCGGAGTCGCCCATGATCACCTGGGCGGGGTGAACGTTGAACCAGAGGAAGCCGAGCAGCGCGCCGATGATGAGCGCGCACAGGAACGCGATGCTCGGCTGGTTGCCCTGGCCGCCGCCCGGCAGCGGCACGACGTTGAGCAGCGCGATGAGGAGGAAGGCGACGAACGCGAAGACGAGCGTGCCGCCGGCGAGGCCGTCGAGGCCGTCGGTGATGTTCACGCCGTTCGCCGCCGCGACGATCGCCAGCGCGGCGAACGCGACGTAGACCCAGCGGTCGACGAAGACCGGGCCGACGAACGGGACCGAGACCTGGTCGATGCCGTATGTCGACTGGATGAAGAAGGCCGCGGCGCCGCCGACCACGATCAGCCACAGCATCTTCTGGCGCGCCCGGATCCCCTCCCCGCTGCGGGCGTTGAAATAGTCGTCCGCGGCGCCGAGCAGCCCGACGAACCCGAGGGCCGCGAGCGGCGGGATGACCCCACCCGTCGGGGGGCCACGCAGGACGAAGTACAGCGCAATGACGACGCCGATGACGAGCAGGCCGCCCATCGTCGGCGTCCCCTGCTTCACGAGGTGGGTCTCCGGGCCCTCTTCACGAATCTTCTTGCCCATGCCGATGAACCGCAGCAACCGGATGTATGGCGGCATGAGGATCACGACGATCGCAAAGGCGAGCAGCAGGCCCTGGATGAGCTGGAGCGTCATCTCGTCGCGGCTCCCGAGAGCTCCCCGCGAAGCGCGTCGACGAGCAGGTCGAGGGCGACGCCACGGGACGCCTTGACGAGGACGACGTCGCCGTCGCGGAGCCGCGGCCGGAGCGCATCGAGGGCGGCGTCCCGGTTGGCGACCCTGATGACCCGATCCGGCGCGAGGCCGGCGTCGCGAGCCCCGGCGGCGATCTGTCGAGCGCCGTCACCGACGACGACAAGCAGCTCGACAACGTTCGCGGCGGCTCCGCCGACGGCCCGGTGACCGGTCTCGTGGGCATCGCCGAGCTCGAGCATCTCGCCGAGCACGGCCACGCGCCGGCCGGGCAGCCCGGCGAGCAGCTCGAGGGCGGCCGTCACGGACCCGGGCGAGGCGTTGTACGAGTCGTCGACGATCGTCACGCCTCCCGCGCGGACGAGCTCGGTGCGATGCGGGGCGGACCAGCCTCGACCGAGACCGCCGGCGATCTCGTCGAGGCTGAGCCCGGCGGCGACGCCCACCGCGGCACCGGCGAGCGCGTTGTGGATCGCCAGCCGGCCCAGCGTCGGGATCGCGACCGGTTGTCGACCGACCGGGGCGCGCAACACGAACCGCATGCCGGACGCGCCCGCGGATTCGATGCGCTCCGCGCCGACGTCGGCGTCGTCGGCGAAGCCGTAGGTCGTCGTCGCCGCGTCGGTCCTCGAGGACATCCGTCGGACCCGCTTGTCGTCGGCGTTGAGGATCGCCCGGCCGTCACGTGGCAGCGCCTCGACGAGCTCGCCCTTGGCGCGCTCGATCGCCTCGATCGTCCCGATCCGCGACAGGTGCACGGGCTGGACTGCGGTCACGACGCCGATCCGCGGCCGGCCGATCCGGGCGAGGTCGGCGATCTCGCCGCCGACGTACATGCCCATCTCGAGGACGGCCGCCTCGTGCTCCGGCCCGAGGCGGAGGACCGTCAGCGGCAGCCCGATCTCGTTGTTGAGGTTGCCCTCGTTCTTCAGGGTCCGAAACCGCTCGCCGAGTACCGCCGCGATGGCCTCCTTCGTCGAGGTCTTGGCGATGCTGCCCGTGACGCCCACGACGAGCGGGTCGAACCGCGTCCGCCACGCGGCTGCCACCGCGTGGAGCGCCGCCAGCCCGTCGGCAACGTAGAGGATCGTGACGTCACGAAGCGCGGCGAGGTCGCCGGGCGGTCGCGTGACGATCAGGCCCGCCGCGCCGCGTGCCGCGGCGTCGGCGAGGAACGCATGGCCGTCGGTGCGCTCGCCCGGCAGCGCGACGAAGAGCTGACCCGGCTCGACGATTCGCGAATCGACGGCCGCGCCGCGAATCGGGCGGTCGGAGCGGGCAAGCAGGCGCCCGCCGGTGATCGCCGCGAGCTCGTCGGCCGTCAGCGCGGGCGCCGCCCCGCCGGGCGCGGCGCCGCCAGGCACGCGCTGATCGGTCACGGGGCGGAGTGTGGCACAGGCGGCGCTCACTGGTCGCCGACGCCCTGGGTGTCGGATACGGATGCGGCCTCGGGATCGACGTCCGCGTCGGAACCCGCTCGATCGGCGGCGGCGACCGACGCCGGCTCGTCGGGTGTCGGCTGATCGAAGGGCAGCACCGGCCGCTCGCTCAGCAGCCCCGGCGTCGCGATCGCGTTGTGGGCGATCCGGCGGAAGAGCTCGAACGACATGACCGGGATCTCGAGCCGGCCGATGTTGGCGACCGTCGGCCGCGCCTCGTTGATCCGGATGGCGACGACGAGGTCGGGCCGACCGACCTCGCGACCGATGTACCCGACGAACGAATAGTTGTAGAGCAGGCGCTTCCAGCCGCCGGTCTCGGCATCCCAGATCTGGGCCGTGCCGGTCTTGCCTCCGACGTCGTAGCCGGGGATGAGCGTGCGGTCCCGATAGAACGGCACCTCGTGGACGACGTGCCGCATCATCGAGATGAGGGTCGGCGACAACGACGGCTCCATGGCATCGGCGGCCGGGCGTGCGGCAGCCTCCTCTTCGCCCACGGCCTTCACCACGTACGGCCGGATGAGCCGGCCGCCGTTGACCATCGCCGAGTACGCGGTGGCGAGCTGGATGGGCGTCACGGCCACGCCCTGCCCGAACGAGGCGTTCGCGAGATCGATCTGGCGCCACGTCGTGAGCGCGGGGTCGCGGACGATCCCCGGCACCTCGCCGGCGACGTCGATCCCCGTCGGCGCGCCGAACCCGAGCCGGCGCCAGACCGCCACGAGGTCGGTCGCGGCTTCGGACGTCGTCGCACCGAGGCCCAGCGCGACCTTCGCCGCGACGACGTTCCGCGAGTAGGCGATGGCGTCGGCGAACGAGATCCAGCCCTTGCCCTTGTGGTCGGCGTTGTCGATGTGGGTGCGTCCCCCGTCGAGCACCAGCTTCGGGACGTCCCGGACGCGGGTGTCCGGGCCCACGGTCCGGTGCTCGAGCCCGGCGATGACCGTGAGCATCTTGAAGACGGATCCGGGCTCATAAACGTGGCTCACGATCGGGTCGACGAAGCGGGCCGGGTCGCCGGCGGCGATCGCGGCGTAGTCGTTCGCGTCGTACGAGGGATAGGAGGCCGACGCGTAGATCTCGCCGGTCCACGGGTCGATGACGACCGCGGAGACGCTCGCGGCCCGGTCGGCGACCCACGCGGCGAGGACCTCCTGCTCGACCGCGAGCTGGAGGCCGGCGTCGATCGTGAGCCGGAGGTCGGTGCCGGGAACGCCCGGTTGGTCGACCATCTCGGTCTCGGGAACCGGACGGCCGCGGGAGTCCTTCTGCGCGTAGGCGATCCGGGGCTGGCCGGCAAGCTGCCGCTGGTAGAACTGCTCGACGCCGTATTGCCCGATGCCCTCGCGATTGACGAAGCCCAGGAGGTGGGCCGCGAGCGACGAGTCGGGGCCGCCGCCACGCTGCGGATAGCTCCGAACCTGCTCCGGCTCGAGCGAGACGTTCGCCAGGCGGCCGGCAACGATCGACTGCCGAATCTGCTCGGACACCGCCGGGTCGAGGCCGCGGGCGAGGATGACGTACGGCCGGTCGGCCCTGAGCTTCTCATCGAGTGCCGTCGCGGCCGCCTCGTCGAGGCGCAGGATCGCGGTGAGCTCTCGCACGACCGCCTTGCGACCAGTGGCGGTCAGCCGGTCCGGCGCGGCCACCAACCGATCGCGCTCGACCGTCGTCGCAAGGACGACGACGCCCGTCCGGTCGTAAATCGCGCCGCGCCGGCTCGGGACCTCGGAGCGGACGGAGGTCTGCCGAAACGCCTGGGCCGCGAGGTCGTCGCGCCGGACCAGCTGCCACCAGGCGAGCCGGCCGATGAGCGCGGCCGCCACGATCGCGAAGACCGCGACGAGGACGACGAGCCGGCCACGCGAGTCGGTTCGGCCGGGCATCGGTCGATCCGTGCCCCTATCGACCGGGAAGGACGAGCGGTTCCGCCAGCTGCCCGAGGCCCGCGTCGAGCGCCTGCTTCCGGATCGCCGGTTCACGGCCGAGCCGGTTCAGGTCCGACTGGAGCTGCTGGATCCGGGCCTCGAGACGCTCGCGCTCGGTCAGCAGCCGGTCGATGTCGTAGCTCGTCGCGGACACGCGGACGGTCTGGGCGAGCGAGAAGAACGCCAGGAGGAACGCGAGGACGATCCCGCCGATGAGGAAGCCGACGCGCCCCGACCGGCGCCGCGCCCGCACCGCGCCTCGGATCTTGCGCCGTGGGAGGGGTGACGGCGCGTCGACGAGGCGCGGGCGGGGCGGCAGGAAGAGCGATGAAGGGGCGCGCCTGGCGCCCTGGTAGACGGCCATCAGTCGCCGAGGGCGACCCGCGACCGGCGGGCATCGAGGAACCAGGAGCCGTCAGCCGCCGGCTGCGGCGATTCGAGCCACGAGGCGTCGAGGAGCTCCGGCATGACGTAGCGATCGGTGCGCTCGCGCAGCTCGTGCTGGCGGCGTCCGTACGCCTTGCGCCGGCTGGACTGGTTGCGCTTGCTCACGTGTCCTCCTCGACTCGGTGGATGCGTTGGGCGGCGGGACGACTCGGAGGCGACTCGGTGGCTCGGGGGCGACTCGGGCGGCTCAGGCGGCGAGCCGCTCGGCGGCGCGCAGCCGGGCGCTGCGAGCCCGCGGGTTGGCAGCGATCTCCTCGGGACTGGGGGTCAGCGACGGCTTGGTCACGAGCCGCAGCCGCGGGTTGCGGCCGCAGACGCAGACCGGCACTTCGGGCGGGCAGACGCAGCCGCGTCGCTCGGCCTGGATGAAGCGCTTGACGATGCGGTCCTCGAGCGAGTGGTAGCTCAGCACGACGAGCCGGCCGCCCGGACGGAGCAGGTCGACCGCCGCGGCGAGCCCGGCTTCGAGCGCCTCGAGCTCTTCGTTCACCGCGATCCGGAGCGCCTGGAAGACCCGGGTCGCGGGATGGATCCGGCGACGTCCGGGCGGTGTTCGCGGCGCGACGCGCTCGACGAGCGTCGCGAGGTCCTCGGCGCTTCGAATCGGCGACGAGCCGCGCGCCTGGACGATCGCGCGGGCGATCCGGGCCGCCTGCGGCTCCTCGCCGTAGCGCCGGAAGAGCGCCGTCAGCTCGTTCGCATCGAGCGTCGCGAGAAGCTCGGCCGCGGGCACGCCACGGCTCGTGTCGAACCGCATGTCGAGCGGCCCGCCGGCGCGGAAGCCGAAGCCCCGCTCCGTGTCGGCGAGCTGGAAGCTCGAGAGCCCGAGATCGAAGAGGAGTCCGTCGACCGAGTCGAAACCGGCCTCCGGGGCGACCCGAGCGAGCTCGCGGAAGTTCGCCTGCCGGAGGGTCAGTCGGTCGCCGAAGCGAGCGAGGAGACGACCCACCCTGGCGATGGCCGCCCCATCGGCGTCGAGTCCGAGGAGGCGGCCATCAGGGTCGGTCGCCTCCAGGATCCGCTCGGTGTGCCCACCGCCGCCGACCGTGGCGTCGATCTGAAGGCTGCCCGGGGCCGGGGCGAGCATCGTCACGACCTCGTCCACCAGCACCGGGAGGTGCCCATCCTTCATCTCTCCTCCACCGACGACGTACGGATCCCGAGCGGACCCTGGAAGCGCATGGGAGTGGCCTAGATCCCGAGCCCTTCGAGCGCCCGGGCAAGCTCGTCCGGGCTCTCGAGGGCGGTCCGGTAGCTGTCCCACCGGGCCGGGGACCAGATCTCGGCGTGATCGCGCGACCCGACGACGACGGCCTCGCCCTCGAGGTCGGCCCATTCGCGCAGGTAGGCCGGGACGACAACTCGTCCCTGCTTGTCGAGCTCGGCCTCGAACGCGCCGGCGAAGACGTAGCGCTGGAAGAGGCGCGAATTGGAGTCGGTGATGGGAAGGCCGGCGACCTTGTCGGCGAGGGCGTCCCAGCCGGACCGGGTGTGGATCGCGAGGCACGAGTCGAGCCAGCGCGAGATGACCGCGCCGGACTCGAGCTGCGTGCGGAACTTCGCGGGGACGGCGATCCGTCCCTTCTCGTCCACCGAATGCCGGTACTCGCCGGTGAACACCTGGGGGGTCTTCCCTTGTCATCGGGTCGGCGAACCGGCTCCCCGATCGCCGCCGCTGGTGCTGCCTGGGCCGGCGTCGGGGGCGGAGGTGGGGCGCTCCGAGTTCCCCACTTCTCACCACTCCGTGCCACTTCGCGGCATCATAGCGTCTCGCGGGGCGGCGTCAACAACGATTTCGCCCACGGACCGGAGACCGGCCGGGAGGACCGGGCAGGAACCGCGGACGGCAGGTCGGTGTACGGTCGCCGTGATGCGACGACGGGCTACGACGTTGGTCTCGGCGCTTGCCGCCCTCATCGCGATCGCGGTCGCGGCCGGTCCCGCCGCGGCCTCGCTCTGGGTCGTGCTCGATCCGGCGGCCGCGCCGGCCGGGGCGCGGATCTCCGGGCGGACCGGCGGCGAGGCCGCCTTCTCGACGCAGCTCGAACCGCTGCCCGCCTACCTCGTCGCCCGGTCGGCGGCCGACTTCGTGACGGCCCGCGACGACGCCCGGCTCGTGTCGATCGGCGAGCTCGTCGTCGACGAGGCCCGGAACGGGACCATCGAGTTCACCGTGCCGGCGATCGCCCCCGGCGGCTACGCCCTCGTGCTGTGGTGCCCCTCCTGCGCGCCGACCAGCGGAGGGCGCTCGATGGTCTGGGTCGCGGACTTCACGGTGACCGCTACGCCGGCCACGGACACGGTTTCGATGCTCCCCCGCCCGACGCGCGCGGACCCGCTTCGTGTGCTCGCCGCGGCGCTCGTGTTGACGGCCCTCCTGATCGCCGTACGGCGACTCAGCGGGTCGGCGGCGGCAGGATCAGCTGATCGCCAGGATGGATCCCGCGGGTCTTCGTCCACGGGTTGAGGCGGTAGATCGTCGCGAGCGGATGGCCGAAGTAGTTGGCCAGGCTCGAGAGCGCGTCGCCGGATCGGATCGTGTAGATCCAGCAATTCGGTTTCGTCGGGCACGGCTCGAGGTAGTCGTATCGATCGCTTCGCGGCGTTGGCCGGGGCGTCGGGCGTGGCGTGGGCGTCGGTACGGCCGTCGGGGTCGGCGTCGGCGTCGGTGACGGCGTCGGGCTCGGTGTGGGCGTCGCTGAGGGCGAAGCCGTCGAAGACCGTGACGGCAATGACGCCGCCACGAGCGTTGGGCTGGGCCCACCGGTCGCTGCGGCGACCGCGGCGGACGGCGCCAGCGGCATCACGAGCCCGCCGCGGGCCACGACCAGCCCGAACGAAGCCGTGGCCGAGGCGGCGAGGATGAGGAGGGCTGCGGCGATCGCCCGGCTCGGTGGATCGCGTGGCGGCTGTCGCCGGCGCACGGCGGTCCGCACAACGGTCGCTGCCGCGCGCTCCGTCGCCGGCTGAGCGTCGCCGGGTCGGGCGGCCATGACGACCGGCTCGACCGGGCGATTCGGGTCGGCCAGGAGGAACCGAGGGCAACTTGCGTGCTCGAGCGTCAGGCAGGCGGCCTGCTGCTGCCGGAGCGACTGGGGCATGGCGCCGCCGCGGGCGATGCAGCGGTTGGCCGGGTCGGGTGCCTCGATGGGCGCCGCGAGGACGCCGGCCCGGTCGGCCCGGAGGAACGGGCACGTCTCGGCATGGCGGCGCCGGCCCGGCGCCCCCGATCCCGCCTCGAACGTCGCGGCGGCCCCCTCTCGAGGCTCGTCCACGCTGGTCCTCCGTGTGTGCCCGCTGGGTGGACCGCCGCGGAGTCTAGTACGTTTTGATCCTTGCCGGGCGTCTCCGGCCGGTGCTAGTCTGCGCCGCCAACGTCCGGTTCAGGCCGGTCAGGTCGAGGCGAAGGCCCAGCATGGCGCTCCCGCTCCCGGTCGTCGCTCCCGATCCCGATGCGTACCGGCTCGCGCCGCATCGGATCCGCCGCTGCACGTTCCGCCGGATCATCCACGTCGAGGCGGCCTCCGAGCGGGTCTTCGACGTGGAGTGCCTCTACCCCGAGCGCCGCGTGCCGGTCCCCCTCGGCGACCTCGACTCGGCCACCCCGATCTGCAACGCCTGTACGGCGGCCCACATCTTTCGCCCGGACGAGGACTGAGCTCGGCTCGTTCCGTCCCGGGGCCCCGCGGCATCCCTCGGTCGGGGCGCGGGTGCGCATCCAGTCACCCAGGGACTACGAGAGCGCCTCGCCACCC
>DATBKB010000120.1:0-22496 GCA_036556145.1 Candidatus Limnocylindrales bacterium
TCGACCACGACGCCATCTCCGATGGCGTCCGCCGGGGCGACTCGCCGGTGAAGCTGTCGCACGGTGAGTTCGGCCCATCGGTGGGTGCGCCGCGGCTGCTCGAGCTCTTCGCCCGGGAGTCGATCCCGACGACCTGGTTCGTGCCGGGCCACACCGTCGCGACGTTCCCCGCCTCGGTCCGGGCCGTTGTCGACGGCGGTCACGAGCTGGGGACGCACGGCTGGTACCACGAGGACTTCGCGGAGCTGTCCGCAGACCAGCAGCGCGACATCCTCGAACGGTCCCGGGATGCCGTGGCCGAGGTGGCCGGGACGCCGCCCGCCGGCTTCCGGGCGCCGTACTGGTCGCTCGGGCGGGATACGCTCGAGCTCGTGGACACGGCCGGCTACCGGTACGACTCGTCGCTCATGGCCGGCGATGTCCGGCCGTACCGGGTGCGTCACGGCGACCGCCACTCGATCGAGGCGGGGACGGAGTGGGGTCGAGAGAGCGCGCTGCTCGAGATCCCCGTCTACTGGGCGCTCGACGACTGGCCCCACTTCGAGCCCGGACCGTCACGCGACGGCCTCTCGGCACCGTCGAAGGTGCTCGAGATCTGGACGGAGGAGCTGCGCTGGACCTGGGACCACGAGCCGGGCGGACTGCTCATGGTGACCGTCCATCCGGAGTGCATCGGACGCGGCCACCGGATGCGGATGCTCGAGCGCTTCATCGCGACGGCCCGGGAGCTGGACGGCGTCGTCTTCGACCGGCTCGACCGATACCTCGACCGCACGTACGGCTCGCCTGATTCGAGGCCGCGGCCGCGAGCTCCTTCGCCTGCCGCAGGACTGCGCCCATCATCGCGTCGTTGAGCTTGCCGGTGAACGTGTTCTGCTGGCTCGGGTGGTACGAGGCGACCACCGTATACGGCCCGATCCGCGCCTCCGCACCATGGCCGAACCGCGGCCGCGGCCGCGTCTCGTAGCCCAGCGCCGCGAGCCCCCGGAACGCGGCGTCCCAACCGAATGCGCCGAGCGCGACGATCACTCGCGCGTCGAGCGCCCGCAGCTCGCGGACGAGGTACGGGAAGCAGTTGTCGCGCTCGTCGATCGTCGGCTTGTTGGCCGGCGGCGCGCACTTCACCGCGGCCGTGATGTAGACGCCGAACAGACGCAGGCCGTCATCGGCCCGCCGGCCGGTCGGAGCGCTGGCGAGGCCCACGTTGTAAAGCGCCCGCCACAGGAAGTCGCCCGAGGCGTCGCCGGTGAAGACCCGGCCGGTCCGGTTGCCGCCGTGGGCCGCCGGCGCGAGGCCGACGATGAGGATCCGGGCCTCGGGGTCGCCGAAGCCGGGGACCGGCCGTCCCCAGTACGGCTCGTCGCGGTAGCGGGCGACCTTTTCGCGGGCGACGAGCTCTCGCCACGCGACGAGGCGCGGGCAGCGCCGGCACTCGACGACCTCGGCGTTGATCGCCGCGAGCGCCGTTGCCGCCGAGACCTCGGCTATTTGAGGAGCAGCTTGTCGAGCCGCCGCGACACGATCGCGAGCCCGATCAGCCCCATGACGAGCAGGTAGGCGACGTGGACGAGCAGGCCCGCGTCGACCGCGCCCGTGGTCAGCGCCCGGAGCAACGCCACGCCGTGGTAGAGGGGCGTCGCGGCGACGATGGCCCGGAGCCCCTCGGGGTAGGCCTCGATCGGGTAGAAGGTCGCCGAGAAGAGGAACAGGGGCAGCGTCACCATGATGATGTAATCGAAGTCCGTCCACTGGCGCATGAACGTCGTGGCGGCCATGCCCACGGCGGCGAACCCGAAGCCGATGAGCATCGCCGCCGGCAGGGCGAGGATCGTCCACGGCGACGCGGCGAGGCCGAACGCGACCATCACCACCACGAAGCCGATCGCGTACAGCGTCCCCCGAATCAGGGCCCACGTCACTTCGCCGAGCGCGACGTCGCCCACCCCGAGCGGCGTCGCCAGGACGGCGTCGTACGTCTTGGCATAGCGGAGCTTGAAGAACACGTTGAACGTGCTGTCGTAGATCGCGCCGTTCATCGCCGAGCTGGCGAGCAGCGCGGGCGCCACGAACAGCCCGTACGAGATCTGCGTCCCGTCCGGGCCCGTCACGCCGGGGACCAGGGAGCCGAGGCCGTACCCGATCGCCAGCAGGTAGAACACCGGCTCGAAGAAGCCCGAGAACAGGACGATCCACTGTCGCCGGTAACTCATCACGTTGCGCTCGACGAGGCGCGCGGCGCGTCGTGACGAGACCAGGGGGAGTGGCGCGATCCGCGCGAGCAGGGTCACGAGCCGCGTCTCAATTCACCAGCGCCCGTCGGAAGGTCACGAGACTCGCCCAGCAACCCATCGCGATGACGACGACCAGGAACGCGAGGTGGACGAGCGACGACCCGGGCTCGGCGATGCCGAGGCTCAGCTCCCGCGTCAGGGTCACGCCGTGGTAGGTGGGGGTGAGGAAGGCGACGGGCTGCAGGAACGCCGGCAGGCGCTCCACCGGGAAGAACGTCCCCGAGAAGAGGAAGAGCGGGGTCAGCCCGAACCTGAAGATCACGGCGAATCCGTTGTCCGTCTTCTGGGTCGCCGAGAAGGCGGCGATCCACGTCGAGAAGCAGAGGCCGGTCAGGATCCCGACCGGGATCGTCAGCAGTGCCATCGGGCCACCAGGAGCGAGGCCGAAGGCGAGGATGACGACGCAGTACGCGCCGGCGACGAGCGCGAGCCGAACGGCGAACCACGCGATCTGCCCGGCGACGATGTCCCGGACGGTGATCGGCGTCGCCAGCATCGCGTGGTAGACCTTGTCCCAGACGATCCGACCCATGACCGGGTACGTGGCCTCGAATCCACCCGTCTGCATACACGTGGCAGCGAGGAGGCCGGGCGCGAGGAAGGCGGCGTAGGCCACACCGGGGATGCCGGTCGCGGCCCCGGGCGCGGCGGCGTCGACGAAGCTCCCGAGGCCGAATCCCATCGCCCCGAGGAAGAGGATGGGCGAGATGAACGTCATGAACAGCGTCCCGCGCCAGTTCCGTCGGTACACGCGGGCGCAGTACTCGAGCACGGCCAGGACGCCTCCGATGGCCGGTCGTTCGAACGGCCGAGGTGTCGCGGTGCGGACGCGGCCGGCGACGGCGCTGTCGGCCATCACTCGATCAACGACCGACCGGTCAGCCGCAGGAAGACGTCCTCGAGCGTCGAGCGGCGGACGAGGGCGCTTTCGGGCTGGAGGCCCCGGCGGTGAGCCTCGAGCGAGGCCGCTTCGCCGTCGGTCGTGTAGAGGAGCACGCGGTCGGGAAGCCGCTCGATCCGCTCCGCCAACCCCTCGAACAGGCCGTCGAGCGTCTCCTGGACGCCCGGTGGAAACCGGAGCTCGAGGACCTCGCGGGTGGAGTAGCGCTCGATCAGCTGGCGCGGCGATCCCTCGGCCACGATCCGGGCCTTGTCCATGACGACGAGGCGGTCGCACAACTGCTCCGCTTCGTCCATGTAGTGGGTCGTGAGCACAAGCGTCACGCCCTGCTGCTTGAGCCGGTAGAGCTTGTCCCAGAGGAGGTGTCGGGCCTGCGGGTCGAGCCCGGTGGTCGGCTCGTCGAGCAGCAGCAGGTCCGGCTCGTTGATGAGCGATCGCGCGATCGTCAGGCGCCGCTTCATCCCCCCGGACAGCGGCTCGACCCGGTCCTGGGCGCGCTCGTCGAGCTGGACGAACTTCAGCAGGTCGTCGGCGCGGCGTCCGGCCTCCCGGTGCGACAGGTCGAAGTAGCGACCGTAGATGATGAGGTTCTCCCGGACGCGGAGCTCCATGTCGAGCGTGTCCGACTGCGGCACGACGCCGATCCGCGCCCGGATCGACGGCCCGTCGGTGACGGGGTCCAGGCCGAGCACCCGGAGCGTGCCGGAGGTGACCGGCGAGACGCAGCCGATCATCCGCATCGTCGAGGTCTTGCCGGCCCCGTTCGGGCCCAGGAAGCCGAACGCCTCGCCCGGTGCGACGTCGAAGTCGACCGAATCCACCGCGACCAGGTCGCCGAACTTCTTGGTCAGGCCGCGGGCATGGATGAGCGAGGGCTCGGACGAACCGGGGTCGGGCATGGGGCGGCATGGTACCGCAGGGTCATGCCCGAAGCTGTCCGGTAGGCGGGGTTGCACGCGCGTGGAAACGTGCTATGCTCCGGTAGCAGTAAATCTCACGGAGCCCTGCCATGGCAACCCTGCCCGAGCCGGTCGAGCGCCTCCTCGAGGCCGCCCTCGTCGGCGAGCTGACGGTCATCGACGGTCGCGGCCGACCCGTCACCTATCCCCTGATCCCGCTCTACGACGGCGAGAAGATCTACCTGACGTCCTCGACGCTGTTCAGCCGGAAGCTGGAGCACATCAAGGGCAACCCGAAGGTATCGATCTCGGTCACCGATCCGATCGCGGTCGGCGGACGGACCGACCGGGCAACGATCCAGGGCGACGCCCGGGTCATCGAGGAGGATCCCCACGGCGGTTGGGAGCGCCTCCTGCCGATCTGGTCGAAGAAGGAGCCCGCGATCGTGTGGTTCCTCAAGCAGCGCGTGGCGCTGCCGCTGTTCTTCGAGCGGTCGCTCATCGAGGTCACGCCCCGGCGCGCGCTCTACTGGGTCGATGGCTCGGCGGCCAAGGCGCCGGTCGTGACCGACGTTCGGAAGGAGGCGGCGTGATGGCTACCGTGGCCGAAGGCCGGCGGACGCCGGATCTCGACGCCCGGACGGGGCTCGAGAAGCTCGCCACGTTCCCGTACGCGATCCTGACCTGGGTCGACGATCAGGGCTATCCCGTGAGCGTGGCCGTGGACGCGGCCGTGGACGCCGGCGCCGGCACGGTCGGTTTCGCGGCGCCGGCCGGGCTGCGGATCCCGCTCGACCGCGACGTGTCGCTCACCGGCACGCATATCCGACCGCAGCCGGGCTTCGGCTACGACGAGCGGCGGCACGTCACGGTGTGGGGCCGCGCGTCGGCCTCGGATGGCCGGCTCACCGTCCGCGGCGAGCGGGCATGGGGCTGGGACGAAGCCGAGGTCCCGTTCTTCGAGTACTCCGAGCGCTCGATCGGCCAGTCGCGCAAGTACTTCGACGCGCTGTCCCGTGAGCGGGGCACGCCGGTCAAGCCGCGGCTTGGGTTCGGGCCACTGGTCCTTCGCACCACGCGGCTGCCGTTCCTGTCCGCGACCGTCGTCCCAGTGCTGCTCGGGATCGCGATCGCGGCGAGTGACGGCGCGTTCGACCTCGTGTCGGCGATCCTGACGGTGATCGGGGCGTGCTTCGTCCAGCTCGCGATCAACGTCTCGAACGACGTCTTCGACACGGCCCAGGGCGCCGACGACATGAACGTCACGCCGACGAAGTTCAGCGGCGGTTCGCGAGTCATCCAGTACGGCCTCGTCTCGTTCCGCGGCATGGCCGCGCTGGCGACGGCCCTCTACCTCGCCGGCGCGGCGATCGGCCTGGTCCTGCTCGCGCTGCGCGGGTCGCCGGCGCTGCTCGTCATCGGCGTCGTCGGGTTCGTCATCGGGCTCGGCTACACCGCTCCACCGCTGAGGCTGGTCTACCGCGGGCTCGGCGAGGTCGCGGTGGCACTCGGTTTCGGGCCGCTCATGCTCCTGGGTGCATATGTCGTGCAGACGCAGGGCGCGCTGTCATGGGAGCCGTTCGTCGCCTCGATCCCCGTCGCGCTGCTCGTGGCGCTGATCTTGTACGTCAACGAGATCCCCGATCGCCGCGGCGACGCGCGGGCCGGCAAGCGGACGCTGCCGGTGCGCTTCTCGCGCGCGGCGGTCATCTTCGGTTACCGCGCGGCGGTCGTGGCCGCGTACGCGGTGGTCGTGGTCGGAGTGCTGCTCGGGATCCTGCCGATCCCGGCGCTGCTCGTGCTGCTCACGATCCCGCTCGCGCTGCGCGTCGGCCGCGGCCTCGAGCCGAACTACGACAACCCGTACGGCCTCATGGCGGTCATGGGCGTGAACATCCAGCTCCACCTCTTCGTGGGCCTGGCGCTGCTCGCGGCGTACGCCATCGTCCTGCTGCTCGCGGCGGTTGCTCCGAGCGTGCCGCTGTTCGTGGGGCGATAGGTCTCAGGCGGCGGCTCAGGGCCGGGTCTCAGCGCGCGTAGAACGCCACGACGAGCGATTCGTCGACGGGGGCGTCGACGTCGGCCCGTGCCGGGACCCGGGTGACGCGGCCGCGGAGCGGCTGGCCGGCCGTCGCATCCGTTCGCTCGGTGGTCCGCTCGAGCCAGGCCGGGAGCGGTCGGCCCGCGCCGAGCTCCCCGGCGACGACCGGCGACCGCGCGACGTCCGCCGATAGCTCGACGACCATGCCCGGCTCGACCCGGTACGACGGGACAGTGACGCGCTCCCCGTCGACGCGGACGTGGCCGTGAGAGACGAGCTGCCGTGCCATCGGCCGGCTCCGCGCCCAGCCGAGCCGGTAGACGACGTTGTCGAGGCGGCGCTCGAGGAGGAGCAGCGCGTTCTCGCCATGCGGGCCCTCGAGGCGGCTCGCCTCCTCGAAGAGCGTCCGCAGCTGGCGCTCGCCCAGGCCGTAGGTCGCCCGGACCTTCTGCTTCTCGGTGAGCTGCTCGGCGTAAATGCTCGGCTTTCGCCGGCGCATGCCGCGGCGCCCCCCGGGCGGCGTTCCCATTCGCCGCTCGAGCTGCTGCCCACCCGTCCCGTAGACGTCGACCCCGAGCCGGCGGGCGCGCTTGTGGCGTGGCTGACGAGAGGGCATGGGACCACGCTAGCCCGGAAGGCGGGCCCTCGCTGTCACCCTGGCCACATCACCGTTACAGGCGACTTGCGACCTCACCAGGCGCGGCGGTGGCACGCCCGACGGCCACCTGCCGCCGCCTTGGCCGTCAAGGCCCGGACAAGCCGCTCGTAACGGCGCGTCGAGGGTGGCGGTCCATCCTCGACTCCATGGACGCGATCCGTCTCGGCCGCGGCATCCGCGTGCTCCGCCAGCGCCGCGGCTGGCGCCAGGAGGACCTCGCCTCGGCCGCGGGCGTCTCCCGGTCCGTCGTCGCTCGCGTCGAGCAGGGCCTCGGCGACCGGCTGCCCGTCGTCACGCTCGCCAGGATCGCGGGAGCTCTCGGCGCGCGACTCGTCGCCCGGCTTGACTGGCAGGGCGAGCAGCTCGACCGGCTGATCGACGCCCGCCACGCAGCGGTCGTCGACGTGGTCGTTGCCGAGCTCACCCGGCACGGATGGCTGTGCGTCACGGAAGCCACCTTCAACGTCTATGGAGAGCGCGGCTCGGTGGACGTGCTCGCGTACCACCAGGCGACCGGAGTCGTGCTGGTCGTGGAGGTCAAGTCCGTGCTACCGGAGCTGGGCGGGATGCTGGCCACGCTCGACCGCAAGGTGCGCCACGCCCGGCGGTTCGCGGCGGATCGTGGCTGGCGGCCGGTCGCCGTCGCGAGACTTCTCGTCATCGGCGACGAGAGCCTGGCTCGTCGCAGGCTCACCGAGCACCGCGCGGTGTTCGACGCGGCATTCCCGGTTCGCGGCTGGGCGGCCCGTCGATGGCTCGCCAACCCGGACCCGAGACACGGTTGGTCCGGGCTCTGGATCCCCTCAGGTGACCGCCACATGGTCGTTACGCGGCGTCAACGGGTCCGACCGGTCCGGGTTGAGCGTGGAACACCGAGTGCGAACCCGCCGCGTGACCGTCAGCTGGTCACGCGAGGGGAACGCCCCGCGTAACGACCACCGCGCGGTCGGGTGAAGGAACCTGGCCCGGCACGACGCGTGGATCGCCCGGGCGAGCGACCGAAGGTCAGACCTCCTTGTACTCGCCCTCGACCGGCTCCTCGGGCGAACCGCTCTCGGAGCCCGTGCCTCCGGCCGTCCCGGCGCCGGCGCCCTCGCCGGCACCCGCGCCCTCGCCGGCGGAGCCGTCGCCCGACCCGTTCGAGCCGGCCGACGAGGCCGCGGCCTGGTAGGCCGCCGTCGAGATGCGCTGGAGCGTCTCGGCAAGGGAGTTCATCCCCGTCCGGATCGACTCGACGTCGGAGCCCTTGAGCGCCTCGCGCAGCGAGGCGACCTTGTTCTCGACCTCCACCTTGTCCTCGGACGAGACCTTGTCGCCCAGGTCGCGGACCGTCCGCTCCGCCTGGAACGTCAGGGCCTCGGCCTGGTTGCGGGTCTCGACCTCCTCGCGCCGCTTCCTGTCCTCGTCGGCATGCGTCTCCGCGTCGCGGACCATCTTGTCGACGTCGTCCTTCGAGAGCATCGAGGACGCCGTGATCCGGACCTGCTGCTCCTTCGAGGTCGCCCGGTCCTTGGCCTTGACGTCGAGGATGCCGTTCGCGTCGATGTCGAACGTGACCTCGATCTGGGGAATGCCACGGGGGGCCGGCGGGATCCCGTCGAGGATGAACCGGCCGAGCGTCTTGTTGTCGGCCGCGAAATCGCGCTCGCCCTGGAGGACGTGGATCTCGACCTGGCTCTGGTTGTCCGAGGCCGTCGAGAACACCTGCGACTTCGACGTGGGGATCGTCGTGTTCCGATCGATGAGCCGGGTCATGACCCCACCGAGGGTCTCGATCCCGAGCGACAGCGGCGTCACGTCGAGGAGCAGGACGTCCTTGACCTCGCCGCCGAGGACGCCGGCCTGGATCGCGGCGCCGATCGCGACGACCTCGTCCGGGTTGACGCCCTTGTGCGGCTCCTTGCCGCCGAACATCGACTTGACCGCCTCGACGACCGCCGGCATCCGGGTCTGGCCGCCGACGAGGATGACCTCGTCGATGTCGGCCGCCTTGAGGCCGGCGTCCTTCAGCGCGGCGACGACCGGTGCCTTTGTCTTCTCGACGAGGTCCGCGACGAGGTCTTCGAGCTTCGCCCGCGACAGCGTCATCACGAGGTGCTTCGGCCCGGAGGCGTCGGCCGTGATGTAGGGCAGGTTGATCTCGGTCGAGGCCGTCGACGAGAGCTCGATCTTCGCCTTCTCGGCGGCTTCCTTGAGCCGCTGGAGGGCCTGCTGGTCCTTCGCCAGGTCGATTCCCTGGTCCTTCTTGAACTCGGCCAGGAGCCACTCGATCACCCGCTGGTCGAAGTCGTCGCCGCCCAGGTGGGTGTCGCCGTTGGTCGCCTTGACCTCGAAGACGCCCTCACCGAGCTCGAGGATCGAGATGTCGAACGTGCCGCCGCCCAGGTCGTAGACGGCGATCTTCTCGTCCTTCTTCTTGTCGAGGCCGTATGCGAGCGCCGACGCCGTGGGCTCGTTGATGATTCGCTTGACGTCGAGGCCGGCGATGCGGCCCGCGTCCTTCGTCGCCTGGCGCTGGGTGTCGTCGAAGTACGCGGGCACCGTGATGACCGCGTCGGTGATCTTCTCGCCGAGGTACGCCTCGGCGTCCGTCTTGAGCTTCTGGAGGATCATCGCGCTGATCTCCGGCGGCGTGTACGTGCGGTCGTCGATCTTCACGACGACGCCGTCGCTCCGCGGATCCTTCTCGACCGCGTAGGGGACGAGATCCTTCGAGCGCTTCACCTCCGGGTCGTCCCAGCGACGGCCCATGAACCGCTTGATCGAGTAGACGGTGTTGCGCGGGTTCGTGACGGCCTGGCGCTTGGCCAGCTGGCCGACGAGCCGCTCCCCCGTCTTCGTGAACGCGACGACCGACGGGACCGTTCGGCCGCCCTCGGCCGAGGCGATGACGGTCGGCTCGCCGCCCTCCATGACGGCCACGACGGAGTTCGTCGTGCCGAGGTCGATGCCGATGATCTTGCCCATGTGCTTCGTGGCTCCTGTCAGTCGTTCGTGGTGTCGGTGTCGGTTGCGTCGCCGGTCTCGGGCGTCCCGCCGCGGGCGACCGCGACGAGTGCCGGCCGGATGACCCGGTCGCGGAGCTTGTAGCCGCGCCGGACCTCCTCGACGATCTCGCCGTCCCGGCGCCCCGGCGCCGCGACGTGGGCGATCGCCTCGTGCTCGCGCGGATCGAACGGCGCGCCGGGCGCGGCCGAGACCGCCGTCACGCCCTCGCTCTCGAGCAGCGCGCTGAGCTTGCGGTCGATCGCCGCGATGCCGTCGACCCAGGCGTTGCCGGCGAGACCCGCCGGCCGTGCCTCGATCGCCCGGTCGAAGTCGTCGGCGATCCCGAGGACCTTGCGGATGAGGTCCTCACCGGCGAGCCCGAGCTCGCGCTCGCGCTCCTCGGCCGTGCGGCGCCGGTAGTTGGCGAACTCGGCGCGTTCGCGCTGGAGCAGGCCGAGGTACTCCTCGGCCTGCGCCCGGGCGGCCTGGCGCTCGCCCTGGAGGGTCTCGATGTCGGCGAGGAGCTTCGTCGGCGAGATGTCGATCTCGTCGGCGCGCTCCTGGGCGCGGGTCCGGTGGGGCATCGCTGGGGTCTCTCTTCGTGTCATCTGCTGTTGGGAGATCAGGCGTAGAGGTGATCCACGAGCTCGTTCATGAGCCCGGAGACGAAGCGGACCGTGCCGATCGCCTGGGGATACGGCATCCGCGTCGGGCCGAGGACGCCGACGACCCCGATCGCCCGGCCGGGGCGCCCGTACGGGGCGAGGACGAGCGACACGTCCCGCATCTCGAGCGGCTGGTTCTCGCGGCCGATGAAGACGTGGACGCGGTTCGAGCCGGCCACCGCGCCGACGAGCTCGCCGAGCCAGGCGCGGTTCTCGAGGGCCGAGAAGACCCGCCGAAGCTTGTCGCTGCGAGCGAACTCCGGCGCCTCCATGACGTTGAGGAGGCCGTCGCTGAAGACTTCCTCGATGACGGCCGCGTCGTACTCGCGCAGCGTGCGGACGATCCGCTCGCCGACCCGGCGGGCGAGCCGGCCGGAAGGCGTCTCGGCGTCGACGGCCTCGAGGGCGGCGGCGGCGCCCGTGGCGGTCCGGTCGACGAGGCGCTCGTTGAGGAGGTCGGCCACCGCGGTCAGCGCCTCCTGCTCGGTTGGCTCCTCGAGGCTGACGAGGGCCTGCTTGATCGCCCCCTCGCGGAAGACGAGGATGACGCTCGCGAGGCGCTCGTTGACGAGGACGAGGTCGATCCGGCGGAGGTGGGCCGCCAGCGGCTTGGCCGGCGTGGCGAGCCCGGCCGCGCGCGTCGTCGAGGCGAGGGTCGTCGCCGCGAGGCGGAACCACTGCTCGCTCGCGAACTCGACCTGGCCGAACTGGTGGCGGATCATCAGCTGCTCGACCTGCGGCAGCGGCACGCTCTCGACGATCGATTCGACGTAGTAGCGGTACCCCGCGTCGGTCGGGATTCGCCCGGCGGACGTGTGGGGATGCGTCAGCAACCCGGCCGATTCGAGCTCGGCCAGGATGTGCCGGACGGTCGCGCTGGAGACGCCCAGCCGGTAGCGCTCGACGAGCGCCTGCGAGCCGACCGGGCTCGCCGAGACGACGTATTCCTCGATGACGGCCCGGAGGATCGCCTGGGATCGGAGGTCCAGCGGGCCGGGGGGTCGCGTGCGTCGCGCCAAACCGTGCTCCTGTCGCGGTTAGCACTCTAGGTGGGAGAGTGCTAACGGGCGTGCGGGCATGGTAGCAGCGGCCCGTGACGAGTGTCAACGCGGC
Source organism: Candidatus Limnocylindrales bacterium (assembly GCA_036556145.1). Classification (GTDB taxonomy): domain Bacteria; phylum Chloroflexota; class Limnocylindria; order Limnocylindrales; family CSP1-4; genus JACDAV01. The sequence goes on from DATBKB010000120.1 coordinate 11,557, forward strand.
GGGACGTGGTTACAGCGTCAGCCCGGCAGGTTCGCCAGCGTCGCCTGGACGGTCGTCTCCTTGCCGTCCCGGAGCAACCGCACCGCGACGGTTTCGCCCGGCCGGTGATGGCGGAGAGCCGTCAGGACGTCCTCCGACGCCTCGATTCGGTCGTCGCCGATGCCCTGCAGGACGTCGCCCGGCCGGATCCCGGCCTTGTCGGCCGGGCCGCCGCTGACGACGTCGACGATCAGGACGCCCGTCACGCCCTCGAGACCGAACCGGGAGGCGATCTGCGGCGTGATCGGCGCCTGCTGGATGCCCAGGAACGCGTGGTCGACGGTCCCGTCCTCGAGCAGCTGGCCGACGACGTCGGTGACGGTCGGGGCCGGGATCGCGAACCCGATCGAAACCGCCTTCGCCTCGGGCGGGATGTACGCGACGTTGATGCCGATGATCGAGCCGTCAGGGCCGACGAGCGCCCCGCCCGAGTTCCCGGGCGAAATCGGCGCATCGGTCTGGATGAGATCCACGAGCGCCGGCGCGGACTGCGCCGCGCCGGGGATCGACCGGCCGAGCCCCGACACGATGCCGGCGGTCGCCGTGTTCTCGACCCCGAGCGGGCTGCCGATCGCCACGGCGAGCGAGCCGACTTCCGGGAGCGCGGCGGCAAACGTTGCGGCCGGCAGGTCCGCCCGCTCGGTACGGACGATCGCGAGATCGCTCAGGGGGTCGGTCGCGAGGACCCTCCCGTCCGTGCGCGTGCCGTCGGCGAGTGCCACGACGACGTCCGTGACGCCTTCGACCACATGGTTGTTCGTGACGATCGTGTCCTGGCTCCAGACGACGCCGCTGCCGAGGCCGCCGTCCCGGATGACCGTGACGACCGAAGGCTCGACCTCGTGGACGAGCGCGGGGATCTCGTCGAAGGTGTCGGCGTGGCCGTCGCCGCCCGTCGCGGCCGGCTGCTCGCCCGGTGCGCCGCTTCCGCCCGGTGTGCCGCCGCCGCCCGGTGCGCCGCTTCCGCCGATGCCCGAGGCCTCGCCCGCTGAGACTCCCGGCATCCCCGAAGCGCCCGCGACGGCACCCGTCGGCACGGCGCTGCCGTTCCCCGACCCGCAGGCGGCGACGACCGGCAGGGAGAGGAGCAGGAGGATCGCGATCGCTCGGACGATGGCGCGGGCACGAATCGACATCTAGGGCGAGGGTGCGCCGCTGTCGCACGTCGCACGCGCGGACTGCGACGAGCGCGACTTGCAGTCGCGTGTCAGACGAGGCGGGCGAAGAGCTCGTTCGAGAGCAGCCGGCCGCGGGTCGTCAGCGCGATCCGGTCGCCGACGATGGCGAGCAGGTCGTGCTGGAGCGCCCATCCGGCGGCCCGATCGAGGGGCGGCCGGGCCGCCGATCGCGCCGGCAGGCCGCGATCGAGACGGAGCCCGAGGATCACGCGTTCAGCGGCGGCCACGGCCGCGGTCAGGCGCTCCGAGCCGCCGGGTGGGAGGCGCGGCGTGCCCCCTGCGCCAGGGAGCAGTGCGTCGAGCCAGGCGTCGAGGCGCGCGGCGTTCCACCGACGCGTCGCGCCGTCGAACGCATGGGCGCCCGGGCCAACGGCCTCGAAGGGACGCCGCTCCCAGTACGCGAGGTTGTGGCGGCTCTCGTGCCCGGGGCGCGCCCAGTTCGAGATCTCGTAGCCGCGGAAGCCCGCGGTGGCGAGGCGTTCGGCCGCGTGCCCGTACTGGGACGCCGCCTGGTCCTCGTCCTGCTCCCGTCGCGCGCGGTCACGCCAGCGACGAGCGCCGTCCGGAATCGGCAGGTGATCGCCGAGCGGCCCGGTCAACCCTTCCGCCGCGGGGTCGTCGAGCGTCAGCGCGTACAGCGACAGATGGTCGGGCCGAAGATCGATTGCCGCCTCGAGCGTGGCTGCCCAGGTCTCGTCGGTCGAACCCGGAATGTCGTAGAGCAGGTCGAGGCCGATGGACCCGATGCCGCCGTCGCGTGCGGCCGCGACGGTATCGGCCACATCGGCGGGGCGGTGGCGCCGGCCGAGGCGCCGCAGCTCCGCGGGATCCAGGCTCTGTGACCCGATCGACAGTCGCGTGATCCCGGCGCGCCGCTGGGCGGCCGCGTCGCCGCGCTCGTCCGGTCCGGGGTTGACCTCGAGCGTGACTTCGGCCCCGTCGGCGAGGCCGAAACGCTCGCGCACCGTGTCGACGATGCCGGCGATCGCGTCGGCCGGCAGCAGCGACGGCGTCCCGCCACCGAGATAGAGCGACTCGAGCGGGCGGTGCCCGGGTGCGGTCGAGTCCAGGCGGTCCGCCCGGAGCCGCAGCTCGACGAGGAGCGCTTCGACGAACGCGGCCACTCGACTCCGCGGTCCACGCGCCGCGGCGCCGGCATAGACGACGAAGTCGCAGTACGGGCAGAGCGAGACGCAGAACGGGACGTGGACGTAGAGCGCGATGGGGGCGGACACCGACGGCGACACCGACGGCGACACCGACGGCGACACCGGCGCCGGGCTCAGCGCGAGCCGACGGGGCGCCAGCCGGGCGGGGGCCGGCGACGCCGCTCGATGTCCTCGACCTCGCGGCCGCGCAGGGCCACCTGGCCGGCGTGTCCCGTGCAGAGGAAGACGGAGAACCGCGTGACCGCGTGGCCGAGGAACGCCGCCGCGATCCCGCCCGTCGCCGCGGTGACGTAGCCGCCGGCGAGGCCGATGAGCAACGTCAACACGAGCATGTACCGGTCGCGCCCGGGCGCCGCGAGCCGGGTGGCGATCGCGTAGAGGACCGCCTGCGCGACGTTCGCGACGGTCGCATTCAAGCCGGTCAGCAGCAGGATGCCGAAGATCGCGCCGCGGAACGTCGCCTCGTCGATGAACGCGGTCGCGATCGAGTTGACGAGCGCACCGGGGTACGACCGGACGCTCGGCAGCCGGAAGTGGTGATAGCGGAGGCGGGCGAACGCGACCGCCTGCGCCGCGCCGATGACGCCGAAGATGAAGCCGCCGACGAGCGCTCCGACCCGATCGCCGGTGCCGAGGAACAGCTCCTCGCGCGGTCTCGGATGGATGACGATCATCGCGAGGACGAGGGTCACGCCCAGGATGTACCAGGCCATCCGGCGGCGGAGCGACGGGAGATGCCCGTCGCGCGCCTCGTCGTACTCGGCGGCGCCAAAGCGCTCCGCGTCGAGCCGCAGCATGACGAGCAGCAGGGCGAGGCCCGCGACGATGAGGTTGCCGAGCGGCTCGGGGATCACGAGTCCCCCATCCGGAGCATCGCGAGAAACGCCTCCTGCGGAATCTCGACCGAGCCGACCCGCTTCATCCGCTGCTTGCCCTCTTTCTGTTTCTCGAGCAGCTTGCGCTTGCGGGTGATGTCGCCACCGTAGCACTTGGCCAGCACGTTCTTGCGCATGGCGCGAACGGTTTCCCTCGCAATGACGTGCGAGCCGATCGCCGCCTGGATCGGAATCTCGAACATCTGGCGCGGGATCAGCTCCTTGAGCCGCTCGACGAGCGCCCGGCCGGCGGGCTGCGCCTTGTCGCGGTGGACGATGAGCGAGAGCGCGTCGACCGGCTCGCCATTGACGAGGATGTCGACGCGGGCGAGGTCGGCCGGCCGGTAGCCCAGCTCCTCGTAGTCCATCGACGCGTAGCCCTGGCTGCGGCTCTTGAGCTGGTCGTAGTAGTCGACGATGAGCTCCGCGAGCGGCATCTCGAAGTGAAGGACGACGCGGTTCGGGTCGAGGTACTCCATGTTGGCGAACGTCCCGCGGCGATTCGTCGAGAGGTCGAGCAGCGTCCCGATGTACTGGCTCGGCGTGACGACGCTGAGCTTCACCCACGGTTCCTCGATCGACTCGATGTCGCTCGGATCGGGCAGCAGGGAGGGGTTGTCGACCGGCACGGTCCCCCGGCCGTGGGTGAGGACGACGTGGTACTCGACCGACGGCGCCGAGGCGATGAGCTGCAGGTCGAACTCCCGCTCCAGGCGCTCCTGGACGATCTCCATGTGGAGCAGCCCGAGGAAGCCGCAGCGGAATCCGAACCCGAGCGCGACCGAGCTCTCCGGCTCGTAGGTGAAGCTCGCGTCGTTGAGGTGGAGCTTCTCGAGCGCGTCGCGGAGGAGCGGGTAGTCCTCGCCGCTGACCGGGTAGATGCCCGCGAACACGAGGCTCTTCGCCGGCTGGTAGCCGGGCAGCGGCTCGGCCGCCGGGTTGGCGACGGTCGTGATCGTGTCGCCCACCTGGGCCTCGCGGACGTTCTTCAGACCCGTGGCGACGTAGCCGACCTCGCCGGCGACGAGCTGCTTCACCGGCACGAGCTGCGGTCGGAAGACGCCGAGCTCGAGCGGCTCGGCCTCGGCGCGGCTCGCCATGAGCCGGATCTCGTCGTTCGCGTGGAGCGTCCCCTGCTCGAGCCGGACGTAGACGACGACGCCCTTGTACGCGTCGTAGTGGCTGTCGAAGATCAGCCCCTGGAGCGGCATCGAGGGATCGCCCTTCGGCGCGGGGATTCGCTCGACGATCGCCTCGAGGATCTCGGGCACGCCGGTCCCGTCCTTGGCCGAGGCGAGGAGCACCTCCTCGCGCGGGATCGCGAGGACGTTCTCGAGCTCCTCCTTGATGGTCTCCGGGTCGGCCGATGGGAGGTCGATCTTGTTGATGACCGGGATAAGCGTCAGGCCCTCGCGGAGGGCGAGGTGGACGTTTGCCAGCGTCTGGGCCTCGATGCCCTGCGTGGCGTCGATGACCAGGATCGCGCCCTCGCAGGCGTGGAGGCTGTGGCTGACCTCGTAGGTGAAGTCGACGTGCCCCGGCGTGTCGATGAGGTTCAGGCCGTATTTGTGCCCGTCGCGGGCGTCGTACTCGAGCCGGACGGCCCGGGCCTTGATCGTGATCCCCTTCTCCCGCTCGAGGTCCATCGAGTCGAGGACCTGGCTCGTCATCTGCCGGGCGTCGATCGTGTGGGTCAGCTCGAGCAGGCGGTCGGCCAGCGTCGACTTGCCGTGATCGATGTGGGCGATGATCGAGAAGTTCCGGAGACGGTCCTGCCTAATCACGGATCATTTCCGCGTTGTCTGAAGGAGAGCTGTGGACCGGCCTTGGCGCGACGTTGTTGCCGAGCTCGCGGGCCCGGATGGGACCATGCGCGTGATGGACGGGGCCGCGTGGGAGGCGAACGTCATCGCCGAGGTCGTTGTGCCGGGCGGCCTGTTCCGGGGTCGTGGCACCGACGAAGAAGAGGCCTGGCGTTTCGTCGCGCACAGCCTCGGCGAGCATCGGCTCTTCCAGTCGCTGGAGGCCACGGGTTGGACCGAAATCGACGAGGTCATCGACGAGACGAGGTACGTCGTGGCTCGCGACCCCTGTGGGACGCTATGGGCGATCGGAGTCGCTTCCGCCGCCTCGGACCGGCGCCGATACATCGAGGGCGACATCCGGCATGACGACCGATCGTTCGACCGGATCGCCTTCGTCGAACCACTCGATACCCGCGATCCGGCGACGCTCCTCGAGGCTCTCAAGGAGGCCTTGTGACGCGGTCGAGTCGATGATCGCAGTTGACAGTTGCGCAGCCGGTCTTGCGAAACGGTCATGGACAGACGTGGGACGGCTGATCGGCGACGAGCAGCCCGACCGTATGCTGACCCACCTCTGGCCAGGCGAGGAGGGTCCGCATGGCGCACGCCGAGGCGAGCATCCACATCGAACGTCTCCCTGAGGACGTGTTCGCGTTCGTCGCCGACGCTGCGAACAACCCGGCCTGGCGGAAAAACGTCGTGCGCACCGAGTGGCTTGACGACGGCCCGATGCGAGTCGGGCGTCGCGGCCGCCAGACCGCCGGCCTCCTCGGTCGCGAGTGGACGGTCGAGGCCGAGATCGTCGAATGGAATCCGCCGCGGAGCGCGGCGTGGCGGGCCGTCCAGGGTCCTGTCAAGGTGCGGTCCTGGGTCCGTGTCGATCCCGACGGCAACGGGTCGCGCGTGAGCGGTGGAGCGGACGGTGGCTTCACCGGCCCGATCGGGGCACTGCTGACCCGACTCGCCTTGCCGATGATGGTGCGCCAGGCACAGGCGGACCTACGGACGCTGCGCGCGCGACTCGAGGCTGCGGAGCGAGGCTGACCAGACGCAGGCGGGACTGGTGGATGGCCACGAGGCGGGAGTGTAGCGGTGGGGTGCGCCGTCGGGCGCAGCGAGCTACCAGTGGCGGTTCGGGTTGGTCCAGTCACGCCCGCGATCGCCGTCCGAGCGTCGGCCGAACGCGGCCTCTGCTACCATCCGGCTTCGCTCCGACCTGTCACATCATGCCGAGGTTCTGCCCGTGCCCAAGACGCCCCGCAAGTGGAAGGGCGCTCGCTCCCCATCGGGACTCCGCCAGGTTCGCCTGTCGGCGGCCCGCCACCGGGTCCTCCAGCCGCGGCGGACTGCCGCGAAGTCGCTCGTCGCGAAGACGCTCCGCATCGCGACCGACCGGTCGAACGGCGCGGACGCGACGACCACGCTGGCCGAGGCCCTGAGCGCGCTCGACCGGGCGGCGAAGAGCGGGGCGATCCACCCGAACGCGGCGGCGCGGCGAAAGTCCCGACTCGTGCGCCACGTCAACGCCGCACTCGGAGGCGTTCGCGAGCAGACCGCGGCGCACGTGACGAAGACCACCGGACGGGCGCAGGCGGCCAAGGCGGCCAAGGCGCGCATTGCCGCGGGCAAGGTGGAAAAGGCGAAGGGCGCCCAGACCGCGGCCGGCAAGGCTCGCGCGGCCCTGACCCGAACGACACGCGCGCAAGGTGGAGCGGCGGAAAGCGCAACGTCTCGCACCGAGAGCGCGCGCGCCGGCACGTCGAAGACCGCGGCTCGCAAGCCCGGGACGACCCCCGCCAAGCCGGCGGCCCGCGCCGCCGCGAAGCCCGCGGCGAAGCCGTCTCGCGCCGGCGCCGCGAAGAAGTCCTCGAAGCGCTAGTCGCCCGCGCCCAGGTCGTGGGCCGTCGGGCTGCGGGCCGTCAGGTCGCTGGCTGTGCCCCGCGTTCGGCTGCCGAGGCGGACCGCTTCGGCCGAAAGGCCAGGTAGAGCGCCCCACCGACGACCGCCGCACTTGTCGTGACGCCCAGGAGCAGGCCCGCCGTGGTGAGCTGCTGCTGCCAGTAGAAGCTCGCGAACGATGCCGCGTCGGTCACGCCGGCCGCCGCCAGCTCGCCGCCCCGATTCGCGTCGAGATAGCGCCGGTAGACGCAGTCCGCGCCGGTCTGGCACGCAATCGGCCCGCCGAGCGCCTCGTCGCGATAGCCGTTGTCGGCGCTGAAGAACAGGGCTTTCACGCCGAGCAACAGCACCGCCATCGCCAGCCCGGTGACCGCCCCTGCGAACAGGGCGTTCGCCAGGACGCGGTGCCACGCCGCCGAGACCGCGGCAGACCGCTGGTTCGCGTAGTAGCCGATGAGCAGGCCGGCGGGCACCGTCAGCAGCCAGTAGAGCGGCTCGATCGGGATGACGAGCAGCAGGCTGACCCCGATCGTCACGGCGACGCCGATCCCGACGAACGCCGCGACGACCGCGCCGCGGTCGACGATCCGGCTCACCGCCGTGCGCCGGCGCGTGCCTTGGCGGACCCCGCGGCCGCCGCTGGGGCTCCGCTCGACCCGGCGCCGGCGGCCAGCGCCGCGCGGCCCAGGTATTCCGCCTCGTCGCCCAGCTCGCCCTCGATTCGCAGCAGCCGGTTGTATTTCGCGACCCGCTCGGAGCGTGACGGCGCGCCGGTCTTGATCTGACCGGTGCCGGTCGCGACGACGAGGTCGGCGATCGTCGTGTCCTCGGTCTCGCCGGAACGGTGCGACACGATGGCCGCCCAGCCGGCTCGTCGCGCCAGCTCGATCGCCTCGATCGTCTCGGTCAGCGTCCCGATCTGGTTGAGCTTGATCAGCACGGCGTTCGCGGCGTGAGCCTCGATGGCCCGCCCGATCCGTTCGGTGTTCGTGACCAGCAGGTCGTCGCCGACGAGCTGAACCCGGTCCCCGAGCCGCCGCGTGAGCTCCGCCCAACCGGCCCAGTCGTCTTCGGCCAGGCCGTCCTCGATCGACACGATCGGGTATCGGCTGACCCAATCCGCCCACAGGTCGATGAGCTCGCCGGAGTCGAGCGTTCGCCCTTCCTTCGCGAGGCGGTAGCGAACGTCCTCCGTTCGGCCGTTGGCGGCCGGCTCGACGAGCTCGGTCGTCGCGGGATCGAGCGCGATCGTTACCTGCTCGCCCGGGCGGTAGCCGGCCTTCTCGATGGCCCGAACGACGACCTGGATCGCCGCCTCGTTCGAGGCGAGCGACGGCGCGAAACCGCCCTCGTCGCCCTGGCCGGTGGCGTGGCCCTCGTCGTGGAGGATCCCGCGGAGCGCATGGAAGATCTCGGCGCCCGCGCGGAGAGCCTCCCGGTAGTTCGCGAGACCCACCGGCATGACCATGAACTCCTGGAAGTCCGTGGAGTCCTGGGCGTGCTTGCCGCCGTTGAGGATGTTGAACATTGGCGCCGGCAGGATCCGGGCGCCAACCCCGCCGAGGTACCGGTAGAGCGGCAGGTCGTGGGCCGCCGAGGCCGCATGCGCCGACGCGAGCGACACGCCGAGGATCGCGTTCGCGCCGAGCTTGCCCTTGTTCGGCGTCCCGTCGAGCTCGCGCAGGGCCGCGTCGATGCCCGGTTGGTCGGCGGCGTCGAGGCCGCGGAGTGCGGGCGCGATGATTTCGGTGACGTTGGCGACCGCCTTGAGCACGCCCTTGCCGCCATAGCGGGCCTTGTCGCCGTCGCGGAGCTCGACCGCTTCGTGCGCACCGGTCGAGGCGCCGGACGGGACCGCAGCCCGACCGACCGAGCCGTCGGCGAGGAGCACGTCGACCTCGACCGTCGGGTTGCCGCGTGAGTCGAGGATCTCCCGCGCGTCGACGAGGTCGATCGCGGTGTCGAGGCCCTGGGCGCTCACCGCCTGCCGGACCGCCGACCCGCCCGCTTCGAGCTCGTCCTCGCCGCGCCCCGCGCGGATGACTTCGCCGCCGGCCTCGACGAGGCCGGTGCGGACTTGCGAGCGGCCGGCTTGCGCGCAGTCGCCGGCTTCTTTGCCGGCGTCGTCCGCTTCCGGGGCGTCGACTTCGGCGTCCTGGACGTTGTCGTCTTCGTCGCCGAACCCTTGGGCGCGCCCTTCGCGGTCGAACGAGACGTCGACTTCCTGGCCGCGGGCGCCGGCTTCTTCGCGGCGGCGGGCTTGCGACCGGCAGCGCTGGTCTTGCGGGCGGTTGCGGGCTTCCGGGCGGCTGATGCCTTTTGCGCCGGCGCCTTCCGGCCGGCCGCGCGGGCGGAACCGCTCGAGCGCGCCGGCGAGCCGGACGAGCCCCGCTTCGCGGCCGCGCCACCGCGCTTCGGCGACGCGGCGCGTTTCGCCTCCGGCTGGACCGGGGCGCGCTTCGGTGCCGGTCGGGTAGGTCGGGTCGGTCGCTTCGCGGCCTTCCCCGCGGGCGCGCGGCGCGCCGCGGCTCGCTTCGCCGCCGCCTGCCCGACGCGCCGGGCCGTCGGCTCAGCCGCGGGTCCCGCGACCCTGACCGCCGCGGCGAGCGCCGCCGGCTCGGGCTCCGGTTCGGCGACCACCGGAGCAGCGACAGGCTCGGGCGCGGGGCGGTCGAGGAGGACGGCAATGCCGGGCAGCTCGTTGCCCTCGAGGAACTCGAGCGAGGCGCCGCCGCCCGTCGAGATGTGGGTCATCTGCGAGGCCAACCCCTGCTGCTGGACCGCGGCCACGGAATCGCCGCCGCCGACGACGACCGTCGCGCCGGCCTGGGCCTTCTCGGCGAGGATCCGGGCCACGTGCCGCGTGCCGGCGCCGAACACCGGGATCTCGAAGACGCCGATCGGGCCGTTCCAGATGACCGTCCGAACGTCCCGCAGCGCGGTCTCGATGAGCTCGAGCGTCTGCCGGCCAACGTCGACGATGTGCCACGAGGCCGGGATCTTCGCGGCAGGTAGCGTCTTGTACTCGGTCCCCCGGGTGACCTCTTTGGCGACGATGACGTCGACCGGGAGGACGACCCGGACACCGCGCTTCTCGGCATCGGCGAGGACGCGCTTCGCCTCGTCGAGCATGTCGTGCTCGGCGAGGCTCTTGCCGACCGAATTGCCCTGGGCGAGCAGGAACGTGTTCGCCATCCCGCCGCCGAGGATCAGGACGTCGATCTGGCGCAGGAGGTTGTCGAGGACCTTGAGCTTGCCCGAGACCTTCGCGCCGCCGACGATCGCGGCGTAGGGATGCTCCGGGTTCTCGAGGAGCTTCGACAGGGCCCGGATCTCGCGCTCCATGAGCAGCCCCGCGTAGGCCGGCAGGATCTTCGGCACGCCGACCGTCGAGGCATGGGCCCGGTGGGCCGTCCCGAACGCGTCGTTGACGTAGACCTCGGCGTACGAGGCGAGCGTCGCGGCGAAGCCCGGGTCGTTGCGCTCCTCCTCCGCGTGGAAGCGGAGGTTCTCGAGCAGGAGTGCCTCGCCCGGCCGGACGCGCTTGACGGCGTCCTCGGTCCCCGCGCCGAGGGCGTCACCCGTCACGGGCACGTTTCGGCGGAGGAGCTGCGAGAGCCGCTCGCCGACCGGCCGCAGCCGCAGGCCGTCCTGGACCTTGCCGTCGGGCCGCCCGAGATGGCTCGCGAGGATCACCTTCGCGCCCTGCTGCATGAGGTAGACGATCGTCGGCAGCGAGGCCCGGATCCGCGAATCGTCCGTGACCTTGCCGTCCTCGAGCGGGACGTTGAAGTCGACACGGACGAAGACCCGCTTGTCGCGAGCCTCGAGGTCACGAACGGTCAGCTTGTCCACGTGCGCGCGGCTCGCTCCGTCGTTCGATCAGGCGCGAGCCGGCTCGGCCGGCCGCTTCGCGCCCGACTTCGAGGGCAAGCGCTCGGCGACGTAGCCGATGATGTCGGCGACGCGGCAGCT
>DATBKB010000121.1:0-15831 GCA_036556145.1 Candidatus Limnocylindrales bacterium
CGGAGATGGAGAGCTGGTACGGCGACCTGCAGAACGCCGGTGCCGCCGAGGGCTCGCTCGTCAAGAGCGGCCTGTTCCTGCGCGAGTTCGTGACGAAGCCATGGGTCCATCTCGACGTCGCCGGCACGGCCTACTACCGGAAGGCGACCGCCTTCGCGCCGCGCGGTGCGACGGGCGCCGCCCATGCCACGCTCGTCGAGCTCGCGCTCGCCGGCGCGAAGAACGGATCGAGCTAGCCCGTCCGATCCCGGCGGACCGATTCGGCTCGTGCCCGGCCCGTAGACTCGCGCCGTGCCGTCACCGCTCTCGATCGCGTTCGCCGTCGCCGGCCTCGTCCTCGGGCTGGCGGCCGATCGGCTGTCGACCCGCTGGCCGGCGCACGACGAGGAGAACCTCGCCGGCCGCCGCCCCGGCTGGCGCACGGTTGTCGTCGCCGCGACCGGCGCGGTGTCGTTCGGCCTGCTGCCGATTCGGTTCGGCGAGGACGTGCTCGCCCTCGCGGTCTTCGGCGGCTGGTTCGCCCTGCTGATCGTCGGGCTTGCGACCGACCTCGACCAGCGGCTCCTGCCCGACGTCACGACGCTCCCGGTCATCCCGGTCGCGCTCGTGTACGACCTGAGCGCGCGCAACCCGCTCGTCGGGAGTGAGCTCGCGCCCGCGATCGCGGCCGCCATCGGGATTCCGCTTGCCATGTACCTGCCGTCGCTGCTCTACGGCGCGGGGGCGTTCGGCATCGGCGACGTCAAGCTCCTCGCCGGTGCCGGCCTGATGCTGGGCGCGCTGCGAGCGCTGGCCGGCGTCTTCTTCGGCCTGGTCCTCGCGGGCGCCGTCCTCGTCGCGCTCCTCGCCCTCCGGCGGATCGGCCGGCGGAGCTACGTGCCGTTCGGGCCGTTCCTCATCCTCGGCGCGATGTGGGCGGTGCTCCTCCGCTGACGTCGCGCACCGCGCAGAGGCGAGCGGTCGCCCGGCGTGTTGCCAAACGACACCACCCCGCCCGACTAAACGCCACTAAACGTCCCCGCGGCGTTGACAGGGCGGTGACCGGCGGCGACGCTGGGCGAAGCCCGCGTGCACCGGTCGAGGGAGGCTCCGGTCGATGCGTCTGGCGCCCACGTTCCGCCGCCGCTCGCCGCTTCGCGCCCGCCTCGCCGCGGTCGCCGGAGCCGGCGCGATGCTCGTCTCGCTCCTGCCCGCGGCCGTGGTCGCGCCCGCCCTGGCGAGCCATACCCCCGACCCGGCGAGCGTCACCGTCGCCGGCAGCCTCCAGAGCGAGCTCGGCTGCCCGGGCGACTGGCAGCCCGACTGCGCCGCGACGCACCTCGTCTACGACGTCTCGGACACGGTGTGGCAGCGGACGTTCGCGGTCCCGGCGGGCGCCTGGGAGTACAAGGCGACGATCGACGACTCGTGGGACGAGAACTACGGGCTCAATGCCGCGCCCGGCGGCGCGAACATCCCGCTGAACCTTGTCGCCGGCGGCTCCGTGCGGTTCTACTACTCGCACGCGACCCACTGGATCACCGACAACCGGACCTCGACGATCGCGGTCGCGCCGGGCAGCTTCCAGAGCGAGATCGGGTGCCCTGGCGACTGGATGCCGGACTGTCTCCGCTCGTGGCTCCAGGATCCCGACGGAGACGGCACGTACGTCTTCGTCACTGACGGCATCCCGGCGGGGAGCTACGAGGCGAAGGTCGCGATCGACGAGGCGTGGGACCTCAACTACGGCGCCGGCGGCGTCCAGAACGGGCCGAACATCGCGTTCACGGTGCCCGCGAGCGCGACGACGACGTTCAGCTACGACGGCGCGAGCCACGTCCTGACGATCACCTCGATCGGCGCCGGGCCGACGCACGACAACGACATCTGGTGGGACGGCCTGCGGCACGACTCCCGCGACCCGCTGTACCGGACGCCGGGCGGCGCGGTGCCGGCCGGCACGCCGGTGACGATCCGCTTTCGGACCTACCACGACGACGTGACGTCCGTGCGTGCCCGCTTCTACAGCCTCCGCCTCGGGGGCCAGCAGATCGTGCCCATGGCGATTGCGGCGAGCGGCGTCGGCTGCTACGAGGCGGGCCAGGAGGACCGGCTGTGCGACTTCTGGCAGGTCACGCTGCCGGACTCGATCGCGGACCACCCGGACAACCTCTGGTACCGGTTCATCGTGACGGACGGAACCGATACCGACTTCTACGCGGACGACACGCCCGCCCTCGACGGCGGGCTCGGGGCGGCGACCGACGACGCGGTCGACCAGAGCTGGGCGCTCATGCAGCACGTGCCGGGCTTCACCGCGCCGGCATGGGCCAGGGACGCGGTCATCTACCAGATCTTCCCGGACCGCTTCCGCAACGGCCGGGCCGGCAACGATCCGGACACCGGCGACGTTCGCTACGACGACCCGGTCCTCGAGCTGCCCTGGGGAACGAAGCCCGAGGGCTACTGCCGGAACTACGCCGACGGCGCCACGAACTGCCCGTGGCGGTTCGACACCACGCCGCCCGCCGACAGCCCGACGAAGGAGCAGCCGCGCGGCCGCGACTACATGGGCGGCGACCTGAGGGGCGTCGACCAGCAGCTCGACTACCTCGCCGCGCTCGGCGTGAAGGCGATCTACTTCAACCCAATCTTCGACGCCGGGTCGAACCACTCGTACGACACGCAGGACTACACGAAGGTCGATCCGTACTTCGGGACCCAGACGGACTTCGACAACCTCGTCAGGCATGCCCGCGACCGCGGCATCCGGATCATCCTCGACGGGGTCTTCAACCACATGTCGAGCGACAGCCCGCTGTTCGACCGGTATCACCACTACGCGGCGGTCGGTGCCTGTGAATCGCTGACGTCGCCGTATCGCGGCTGGTTCGTCTTCACCGAGGTCGGGGCGGGCAACGGCAAGTGCGTCGGGACCGGCGGCCCGGCATCGGCCAACTACGAGGGCTGGTTCGGCTTCGACTCGATCCCGGTCCTCGTCAAGTCGCGCGAGGACGTCCAGCGCTACTTCCTCACCGCGCCGAACAGCATCGCCAAGCGCTGGCTGCGCGCAGGGGCGGGCGGCTGGCGGATGGACGTCTCGGGCGACCCGTCGTTCCCGGACGGGTACTGGGAGTCCTTCCGCGCCGTCGTCAAGGGCGTGAATCCCAACGCCCTGACGATCAGCGAGACGTGGCAGAAGGACAGCACGCTGCTGCGGATGCTGCGTGGCGATCGACTCGACACGACGATGAACTACCGGTTCCGGGATGCCGTGATCGGGCTGCTTGCGCCGGCGCCGTTCGACTCGAAGGGCTTCGCCGACAGCGGCGACGGTTTGGAGCCGAGCGAGTTCGCCGCCCGGATGCTCTCGCAGCGCGAGGACTACCCGGACGCGGCCTACTTCTCGTTGATGAATCTGCTCGACAGCCACGACACCGAACGCCTGCTCTGGACGCTGACGCCGGGGACGGAGACCACCGCCGACAAGGAGCAGAACGCGGCCAACCTCGCCGCCGGCAAGCGCCGTCTCCGCCTCGCCTCGCTCATCCAGTTCACGGTCCCAGGCGCGCCGACCGTGTACTACGGCGACGAGGTCGGGATGACCGGTGACGACGACCCGGACGATCGCCGGACGTTCCCGTGGCGCGACCGCGGAGGCTCGCCGGATCTCACGCTGTTCGCCCATTACGCCGCCCTCTCCCGGCTGCGCGACGCGATCGGTCCGCTGACCGACGGCGACCTGCGAATGCTCCTCGCCGACGACGGCGCCGACACGGTCGCGTACGGGCGCGGGACCGGGCGGGCGGCGGCGATCGTCGCCATCAACCGCTCGGGCGGCCAGCAAACCCTCGACATCCCGGTCGGAGGCTTCCTTGCCGACGGCACCCGGCTGAGCCGGCGGCTGGGTGTCGGGACGTCGTCGTTCGGGTCGATCACGGTCGCCGACGGTCGGGTGCGAGTGACGCTGCCGGCGTTGTCCGGCTTGCTCCTCTCGACCGGCACGATCGACCGCACGCCGCCGGCGGCTCCGGCGAACCTCCGCGTCACCGGCGAGGGCGACGGCTCGCTGTCCGTCGCCTGGAACGCGGCAACCGGCGCGGCCGCGTACGACGTCTGGGTCAGCCCGCTGTCGGGCGGCGGCTACGTGAAGGCCAACACCTCGACGGTGACCGGAACGTCGTTCACGATCGGCGGTCTCGACAACGCGCGCACGTACTACGTCACGGTCCGATCGCTCGACGCCGCCGGCAACACGAGCGGGCCGTCGAACGAGGCGAGCGGCATCCCGCACCTGACGATCGGCTGGGCCAACCTCCAGTGGCCGCCGTCGATGACGCACACGATCTCGGCCGTCGACCGGACGGACAACGCCTACGGCCAGGTCTGGATCGACGGCGAGACGAACGCGCCCGGACCCACCGCCAGCCTCGAGGCGCAGCTCGGCTTCGGGCCGGACGGCTCGAACCCGGCCGCCAACCCGGCCTGGACGTGGGTCGGCGCCGGCTTCAACGTCGACGCCGGCAACAACGACGAATTCGTCGCCTCGATGCTGCCCGAGGCCGCCGGCACGTACGACTACGCCTATCGGTACACGACCACCGGCGGCCGGGACTGGGTCTACGCCGACCTCGACGGGATCGGCAACGGCTACTCGCCGGCCCAGGCCGGCTCGCTCACCGTCACCCCCAGCTCCGACACGACGCCGCCCGCCGTCCCGACCGGCCTCCACGTCGTCTCGGCCTCGCCGGCCGGCATCGAGCTGGCCTGGACCGCGGTCGCCGGCGACCCGACGCTCCATGGGTACGAGATCCTCCGCGGCCCGGGCTCGGGCGGGAGCCTTGCCGTCGTCGGCTTCAGCTCGAGCGCCGGCTTCACCGACCTCGATGTCACCGAGGGCGCGACGTACCGCTACGCCGTCCGCTCGCTCGACACCTCGTTCAACCGCTCGGGGCCCTCAGCCGAGGTCACGGCCAGCGCGGAGCTCCGGACCGTGACGCTCGTCTTCACCGTGACGGTGCCCGCGACGACGGACGCGACCGGCCGATCGGTCTACATCGCGGGATTCCTCGACCGGCTCGACGGCGGACTCCCGCAGTGGGACCCGGGCGGCGTCACGCTCTCCCGCGTCGACGCGACCCATTGGTCGATCTCGCTCACGGGCAAGGAGACGACCCAGATCGAGTACAAGTACACGCTCGGCGACTGGGACCACGTGGAGAAGGACGGCGCGTGCGGCGAGATCGCCAACCGGCAGCTGACGCTCGCCTACGGGTCGACCGGCACCCAGGCGGTCAACGACAGCGTACCGAACTGGCGGAACGTCGCGCCCTGCGGGAACTGAGCCGCAACTGATACGCGCCTGCAAGGGGCGCCGGCACATGCCGGGCCTATGATCGGCGCCGATGATCCTTCGGGTCTTTCGAGTCCGCGGCGCCACCGGTGACGAAGGCCCGATCCTCCGCTTCGTGACCCACACGCTGGCGAACCCGGGCAAGCGGCCGCGGCCGCTGCGGGTCGACGTCGCCAGGCGCTTCGCGGGCGGCAGCGTCGAGGTCGTCGTCGTCTCGCTCTGGCAGTCCTGGGAGGACATCCAGGCCTGGACCGGACCGGACGTCACCAAACCGCTCGACACGAACCTCCCGGCGATGTTCCGGGCCGACGTCGAGCACTACGAGTCGGTCGACGTCGCGGAGGGACTCGCGGCCCGGACCTAGGCGCACGGGGCCTCGGGCCCTTTCGGCCGGGTTCCCGAACGGGCCCCACCTGCAAGGTCCCCGCAAGGTGGGAACATGGTTACAGGTTGCCTTCGGTACGTTCGGGGGATGCGGGCGTCCGGCACCCCCTGATAGCGTCCGTCACCGGCTGCAACTCTTCAGTCCGAGCCGGTCTCGTCCCCAGGGCAGGAGCCCTCCTGCGGACGGCGAGTCGCCGGCGGGCGTAGCCGTAGCCGCACGAGTGCCGGTACCAGCCGGCGCCTCGATTACGGAGTTTGCTCGCACGATGACCTCCCCCGCCTGATGCGCCTGCGACCCGCCCGCCAGCCTGCTCCGGCCCCCTGGGCCTCCCCGCTGGCGACGTCCCGCAAGCCCCGCCGCGGCCGCCGCATCCTCTTCCTTTTCCTGCTGATCCCGGTCCTGAGCGGCGTGTTCGCCGCGCCGACCACTCGGGTGGCGGGCGACGAGCTCGACGACGCCTATGCCAAGCAGCAGGCGCTCGCCAAGCAGATCTCGAAGCAGAAGAGCCAGGTCGCCGCCCTCACCGCGATGCAGGGCGACCTCAAGGCGGACATCGCCGCGACCGCCCGGGCCCTGCGCGGGATCAACGCCGACCTCGGGGCGATCCGGATCCGGATCGGCAAGATGGTCAAGCGGGTCGACGAGGTGAAGGCCAGGTACGACGCGCTCGTCAAGGAGCTCGCCGGCCTCGACCTCGAGCTCGCCCGCGTCGAGGCGGCCGAGCTGGCCAAGCGCCAGCAGCTGGGTGAGCGCCGGGCGCTCCTCGGCGCCCGCCTCCGCGGCGCCTACGACACCGATCGAACCTCGCTCCTCGAGACCTTCCTCTCCGGCGGCTCATTCGCCGACGTCCTGACGGAGGTCAGCTACCAGCTCGACATCGGCGAGCAGGACCGGGCCCTGGCCCAGCAGATCATCCAGGACCAGGAGACGCTCGCCGCGCTCCACCAGACGGTCGTCGCGACCCGCCAGGAGACCAACGTCCTCCGCCAGGAGACCGCGGCCCAGAAGCGCGACCTCGACAAGCAGCTCGCCGACCTGAAGAAGGCCCAGGCGCAGCTCAAGAAGCTCGAACGCGAGACGGCCCGCGCGCTGGCCCGCCAGAAGGCCGCGTACTCGCGGATGGCCAAGAACGCGGCGGCCCTCCGCCGCTCGATGGCCGCGGCCGCCGCAGCCCAGCGGCAGCTCGCCGCGAAGATCGACCGCCTCGTCCGGGAGCAGTTCGAGCGCGGCCGGATCCCGTCGCAGTACAACGGCTCGCTGCGCTGGCCGATGTCCGGCTCGGTCACCCAGAACTACGGCTGCACGGGCTTCCCCTGGGAGCCGCCGTACGGCGACTGCGCCCACTTCCACAAGGGCATCGACATCGCCGCCCCGATGTACACCCCGATCCGGGCGGCGGGCAGCGGCACGGTCGTCTTCGCCGGCCCGAACCCGTACGACCCGTACCCGAAGGCCTGGATCGTGATCATCGCCCACTCCCAGAACCTGCTGACCTGGTACGGCCACGTCGACAACGCGACCCGGCCACCCACCGTCCAGGCCGGCCAGTTCGTCCGCGCCGGGCAGGTCATCGCCTACAACGGCATGACGGGCCGGACGACCGGTCCGCACCTCCACTGGATGGTCGAGTTCAACGGCGACTTCGTGAACCCGCGCCTCTTCCTGTAGCTATGGCCTGAGCGGCGTCCGGCCGCCGCGACGGGCCGGACGTGGACGCGTGCTAGCATCCGCTCCAGCGGCATCGGCAGGGCAGGGGAAGGAACTCCCGATGAAGCGGACCATCGCGGTCATCCTCGCCGGCGGGGAAGGCGAGCGACTCTCGATCCTGTCGTCCGTCCGCGCCAAGCCCGCGGTCCCGTTCGGCGGCAAGTACCGGATCATCGACTTCACGCTGTCGAACTGCGTCAACTCCGAGATCGACAACGTCGTCGTCCTGACGCAGTACAACCCGCGCTCCCTGAACGACCACATCGGGCTCGGACGCCCGTGGGACCTCGACCGGAACCGCGGCGGCGTGAAGCTGCTCCAGCCGTACATCGCCCGCGGCCGGGTCGCCGAGTGGTACCGCGGGACGGCGGACGCCGTGCTCCAGAACATGAACGTCATCGAGCACGAGGCATCCGACACGGTCCTGATCCTCGCCGGCGACCACATCTACAAGATGGACTACCAGCCGTTCATCGCCGCCCATCGCCGCCACCGGGCGGACGTCACGATCGCCGTCCGGCGGGTGCCGCTTGCCGAGGCGTCGCGCATGGGGATCCTGGCGATGGACGAGTCCGACCGGATCGTCGAGTGGCAGGAGAAGCCCAAGCAGCCGAAGAGCGACCTCGCCTCGATGGGCGTCTATGTCTTCTCGAAGCGAGCGCTGCGGCGCTGGATCGGCGAGGACCGCGACGATTTTGGCCGGCACGTCATCCCGGCGATGCTCGACGGCGGCGCGCGGGTGTTCGGCTACCGCTTCGACGGCTACTGGCAGGACGTCGGGACCGTCCAGTCCTTCTGGGAAGCGAACATGGCGCTCCTCCAGGACCAGCCCGAGCTCGACCTGTACGACAAGGAGTGGGTCATCCATACGAGGTCGGAGGAGCGCGCGCCGGCCAAGATCGGCCCGACGGCGCAGGTCCACCGGAGCCTCGTGTCCCACGGCTGCGTCATCAACGGGACGGTCGTGAACAGCGTCCTGTCGCCGGGAGTCCGCGTCGACGTCGGCGCCGTCGTCCGGGATTCGATCGTCATGTTCGACACCGTCATCCGCTCGGGGGCCGTCGTCGACCGCTCGATCCTCGACAAGGAGGTCGTCGTCGGCCAGGGCGCGATCGTGGGCGATGGCGGCGACTTCGACACGCCCAACCGGCGCGAGCCGGAGCGGCTCAACACCGGCATCAACGTCGTCGGCAAGCGGTCGGTCATCCCGCGCGGCGTCCGGGTCGGCCGCAACGTGAAGATCGCCGGGGACGTCCGGACGTCCGACTACACCTCGAAGGTCGTGAAGAGCGGTGCGTCGGTCGAGCGATCCGACGGCCGCCGCACGGGGCCCGGCGGGATGCCGGTGATCGCCGTCGACGACAGTTCGGCTGTCGCAAGCGCCTCGACGGCCGCCCGGGCCACGGGCAGCGGCGGGCGTGGAGGCCGCGGTCGCGCCGGTCGCTGAGGCGGCCGGAGCCGCCGCTCGGGCTAGACTGGCCGCCATGCCCACATCCCGGGTCGCCGCGGCGGGGCTCGGGCTCGACCCGCCCGGCACCGACCAGGGTCCGCTGCTCGAGGCCGCGCTCGGCCCGGCCGCCGTCGAGCGCTGGCTCCGTGAGCTCGGCCTCGAGCCCGTCGAGCGCGCCGATCGCGATGCCGCGGTCGCCTGGGACCTCGTCCTCGATGGCCGCCGCCGGCGCGGCCTGCGCGTGACCGTCATCCTCCAGCCCGACCTCGGGCTCATCTGCTGGGCGCACTACGCGCCGCCGATCAACGACGCCTTCCGGAAGTCGTACCGGCGGCTCCTCCGCTGGAACGACGAGCTGCCGTTCGTCAAGTTCGCGATCGCGGAGGACGAGCGACCGGTGCTGACGACCGAGCTGCCGCCGGAGCGCGCCGACGCCGACGCGCTGGGCCTCGCGCTCGCCCGCCTGCTCGCCGTCGCGGACGAGCTGTTCGACGAGTCCGCCGGCTGGCTCTGGATCGGCGGTCGGGTGCCGGCGGGCTACGGCGAGGGCGCGCCGAGGAACCCCGGGCTTCTCGAGCGCTACGCGGACCGGCTCGGGGAGCTGCTCGGATCGTGATCCGCCGACCCGGACGCCGGCTGCCGATCGTCGGAGTCGCCGTCGCCGCGGCCCTCGCCGGCCTCGTCGCGCCGCCGCTCGCCGCACCGGCCGTCGCCGCGAGCGATCTCACGATCCTGGCCGACGCCGTGTACGAGGTGGCACCGGACGATCACGTCGTCCGCGTGCGGGTCGACCTCGTCGCGCGCAACCACCTTCGCGACACCGCGACCCGGCGGTATTACTTCGACCGGGCGTTCCTGGCCGTGCCACCGGGAGCGACCGCGATCCGGATCAGCTCGCCGACCGGCAGGCCGACGGTTCGCGTGACGAGGAATCGCGCGGACCATCAGCTGCTGGCGATCGCGTTCGGCCAGCGGATCGCAGCAGGCAAGGCCGCCCGGCTGACGCTCACGTTCGAACTTCCCGACGTCGGAGATGCGGCGCGGACCTCGACCGCGGTGCGCGTGGGCCAGGCGTTCGCCTCGTTTCCGGTGTGGGCCTTCGGCTACCCGAACGGCGTCGCCGGGAGCTCCGTCCGCGTGATCGTGCCCGCGGGCTACGAGGTCCGGCTGGCGGCGGGCGACCTGCCCGCGCCGACGACCGACGCCGGCGGCCGCACGGTCTTCGACACCGGCCCCCTGCCGGATGCCACCGCGTTCTCGGCCTGGTTCGTCGCGGAGCGCCCGGTCGCGCCACTCGAGAAGCGACTGCAGCCCAGCGTCAACGGCCGGCCGGCCGCGATCAACCTCCGTGCATGGCCCGACGACGCTGCCTGGGCGGGCCGGGTCGGCGGCCTCGTCGAGCGCGCGCTGCCCGAGCTCGGCGGGCTCATCGGCCTCGCCTGGCCGTACGCGTCGCCGCTTGCGATCGAGGAGTCGGTCGGGCCCGAGGGCGGTCATGCCGGCGCGTTCGATCCCGCTGCGGGCCGCATCGAGGTCGCGTGGCACGCCGACTCCTTCGTCGTCCTCCACGAAGCGGCCCACGCCTGGTTCAACGGCCGGCTCCTCGCCGACCGGTGGGCCAACGAGGCATTCGCGTCGTACTACGCGGTGGCCGTGGCGGGCCGCATCGACGAGGCCGTGGTGCGACCGGAGCTCGCCGAGGGGCTGCTCCGCGGCCGGATCCCGCTCAACGCCTGGTCGCCATCGGACGCAACCGATCCGGCACGCCGAGCTGGCGAGGGATACGCCTACGCCGCGTCGTTCGCGCTCGCCACGCAGATCGCCGAGCGGGCCGGCCTCGACGGCCTCCGCGAGGTCTGGGGCGCAGCCGCTGCCGGCAACGAGCCGGTCGATTGGCGGCGCCTGCTCGACCTTCTCGAGGCGCGGACCGGGCAGAAATACGACGACCTCTGGCGCGCATGGGTCGTGCGCGACGCGGACGTCGCTCTCCTCGACGCGCGGCAAGCCGCCCGCGAGCGGTACGACGCGGTCGTTCGTGCCGCCGGCCCATGGCAGCTGCCCGCCGCCGTCACCGACGCGCTCGCCGCCTGGCAGTTCGATCGGGCAGCGACGCTGATGGACGAGGCCGACGCGATCCTGGCGCGCCGCGAGGAGCTCCGGGCGGCTGCCGGCGCGGCCGGCCTCCGGCTGCCGGCGCGGCTCGAAACCGTCTTCGAGAGCGACGCCGGGTTCGCGGCGGCGACAGCCGAGGCCGACGCCGAGGCCGCGACGATCGACGCCATCGCGGCGGCCGAGGCGGCGCGCCCCCGCTCGACCGATCCCCTCCAACAGGTCGGGCTGTTCGGCGCGGATCCCGCGGCGGACCTCGCTGCGGCCAGGGAGGCGTTCGCGGTGGGCGATCTCGCCGCCGCTGCCGACGGGGCGTCCGATGCGTATGTCGCATGGTCGGGTGCCGGCGACACCGGCCGCGGGCGGCTCCTCGCATCGATCGGGGCCGCGATCCTCGCCCTGCTCGCGCTCGTCGTCGGCTGGCCGCGGGCCCGGGCGTGGCTCGACGAACGACGCGATCGCTCGACCGACGCGGCCGCGGAGCCACCGGCGCCGGCGTGATCGCCATGAGAGGGGAGCGGCACTCGGCGCGCGACGCGGCCTTCGCCCTCGTCGCGGCGCTCGCGTTCCTGTTCGTCCCGGCGACCGTCCCGCGCGCGGTGGCCGCGGAGGAGCTGCGGCTGACCGTCGCCGCGACCTACACGCTCGATCCGGAGGACGGCGCGGTCCATGTCCTGATGGACGTGACCGCGACAAACCTGAAGCCGAACACGCGGCGCGGTGACATCATCACGTCCTACTACTACAACCGGCTGAGCTTCGGCATCCAGGCCGAGGCGACCGCACTCCGTGCCACGTCCGGCGGCCGGCGCCTGAGCGCGACCGCGACGCCGCGAGACAGCTACAAGGTCCTGAACCTCCGCCTGGCGAGCAACCTCGACTATCGCGAGACGCAGCGGATCCGGATCACGTTCGACCTCCCGGCCGGCGCGCCGCGGTCCGACAGCGACATCCGGGTGGGGGAGGCCTTCTCGTCGTTCTATGCCTGGGCCTGGGGCGACCCGGGGCGGTCGAGCATCGCGATCGTCATCCCGGCCGGCTTCGAGGAATCGGTCAACGGCGCAACCCTCAAGCGGGTCGCGAACTCGACGCAGATCCGGCTGACGGCGGACGCAATTGCCGATCCCGACACGTGGTTCGTCACGGTCGATGCCGCGCGGCCCGACAAGCTCACGCGCGACCGCGTGGCGATCCCGGGCGGCGCGCACCTCGTCATTCGGGCCTGGCCCGAGGACGCCGAGTGGCGGACCAAGGTCCACGACCTCATCGAGCGGGGATTGCCCAAGCTCCAGGAGAACATCGGACTCGACTGGCCGGTCGACGGCGACGTCGACGTGGTCGAGGTCCACACGCCGCTGCTCGAGGGCTATGCCGGCGTCTACTACACCGAGTCCGACCGCATCGAGATCGGCGAGGACCTCGACGACCTGACGATCCTCCACGAGGCGTCGCACGCCTGGTTCAACGGCGATCTCTTCGACCACCGCTGGATCAACGAGGGGCTCGCCGACGAGTACGCCTCGATCGTCCTTGCCGCGCTCGGCGAGGCGAGCGGTTACCCGGACGCCGTCACGCCGCGCTCGCCCGACGCCGTGCCGCTGAACGACTGGGAGCATCCGGGCCGGATCGACGACGAGGAGACGGACCGGCGCGAGACGTACGGCTACAACGCGTCGTGGACGCTGCTGCGCGCACTCGTGGCCGACGTTGGAATCGACGGCATGCGCAGGATCTTCCGGGCCGCGGAGGAAGACCAGATCGCGTATCGCGGCGAGCCGGCCCCGGAACGCTACGCGGGCAGCGACGACTGGCGCCGGTTCCTCGACCTGCTCGAGGAGGTCGGTGGCTCGACGGAGGCGGAGCGCCTGTTCCGGCTCTGGGTCGTCGAGTCACACCAGGTGCCGCTCCTCGACGACCGCGCAGCCGCGCGAAAGGCCTACGCCGCGCTGCTCGAGTCCGCCGATACGTGGGCCGCGCCATACGCGATCCGGGCGAAGCTGTCCGGCTGGGACTTCGATCGCGCCGAGACCGCGATCGACGACGCCGAGCGGGTCATCGCGGCGCGCGAGGCGATCGAGGCGCGGACCGCGGCGCTCGGCATCTCGCCGACGGGCGCGCTCGAGACCGCCTACGAGTCGGCGAAGAGCGATCTCGCCGCCGCCCAGGACCTCGCCGAGAAGCAGGTCGCGACACTCGACGAGCTCGCCGAAGCGCGAGCGGCCCTCGATGCCGAGCGCGACCTCTTCACGAGCGTCGGCCTCGTCGGCAACGAGCCGGACGCGGCGTGGGCATCCGCGCTCGGCGCGTTCCGCGCGGACCGGCTCGATGACGCGACCGCGGCCGCGGCCGATGTCGAGGCCAGGATCGGCGGCGCGGCGGAGCTCGGCCGAACGCGCGTCGTCGGTGCGGTCGGCGCCACCGGCGCCGGCCTGCTGCTCGGTGGCGGCCTCGTGGTCGTCGCGCGCCGCCGCCGGCGACGCGACGCCGTCCCGCCGAGCGTCGTCGGGTCTGGGCCGTACGCTACACTCCCGCCCCCGCCATCGGGCGCGCGCGAGAGAGGAGACGACTTCAAGTGAGCGTCCGTCCGCCGCGCGCGAAGAGCCGCCCCCGTCCGTCGCCCGAGATCATGTCCGGCGAGTCGGCCGACGTCTATTTCGCGCGGGCCAACGCGATCCTCGAGCGAGAAGGGCTCAATCCGCTCGTGACGATGGAGATCTTCGCCCGCCAGGACGCCGTCCTGTGCGGCGTCGACGAGGCGAAGAACCTGCTCGGTCACGTGCTCGCCTCGGCCGATGCGGGCGAGACGACCCTCGAGGCGCTCACGGACGGCGACCTCGTGTCACGGAAGGAGGTCGTTCTCCGGATCCGGGCGCGCTACCGGAAGTTCGGCCTCTACGAGACGGCCGTCCTGGGGATGCTGGCCCAGTCGACGGGCTGGGCAACCGCGGCGCGTGAGTGCGTCGAGGCGGCCGCACCGCACCCCGTCGTCTCGTTCGGCGCCCGCCACGTCCACCCCGACATCACCGACGTGCTCGACTACGCGGCGATCGTCGGCGGCTGTGTCGGGGCGTCGACGCCCGCCGGCGCGCGGCTCGCGGGTCTCAGCCCGACCGGCACGATGCCGCACTCGCTCGTCCTGATCTTCGGCGACACGGTCGAGGCCGCCCTGGCGTTCGACCGCGACCTCGACAAGGACGTGCCGCGCATCGTTCTCGTCGACACGTTCAAGGACGAGGCCGAGGAGGCGCTGCGCGTCGCGCACGCCCTCGGCGACCGGCTCTACGGCATCCGCCTCGACACACCGGCGGAGCGTGGGCGCGTCACCGCGGATCTCGTCCACGAGGTCCGGGCGCGGCTCGACCAGGCCGGCTTTCAGCACGTGAAGATCGTCGTGTCCGGCGGGCTCAATCCCGACCGCATCCGGTATTTCCAGGAGGCCGCGGCGCCCGTCGACTCGTTCGCCGTCGGCTCGTACATCAGCGGCGCGGCGCCGATCGACTTCACCGGCGACATCAAGGAGATCGACGGCCGGCCGATCGCGAAGCGCGGCCGGATCCCGGGTCTCACGCCGTCGGAACGGCTCCGGCCGGTCGACCTCGCGTCCTGGCGGGACGGCCAGACCTGACCCCGCCATCGGCCGCGCGGGCGGCCGATCCGTGGGACCATCAGGCCATGGGCGGGACCCGGCCGCAGGAGCGGCCCGACGACGAGGACGCCGGCGCCGGGAGCGCCGAGCCGACCGAGCACGAGGGCGCGTACGCGCTCCTTCAGCGCGGCCAGGAGCTCATGCGCAAGCGCCACCACGCCCAGGCCGCGATCGTCCTCGAGCGCGCGACGCGCGTCGAGCCGGGCAAGGGCTCGATCCTCGAGGCGCTCGGCCGGGCGTACTACAACAGCGGCCAGCACGAGCGATCGCGCCAGACGTTCGAGTCGCTCCTCGAGGTCGACCCGTCGGCGCACTACGCGCATTACGCGCTCGGCCAGAGCCTCAAGCAGCTGGGACGACGCCGCGAGGCACGGACGCACCTGCGATTGGCCGTCGCGCTGAGCCCCGCCTCGAAGCTCTACCGCGGCGCCCTCGACCGCCTGACCGACTAGCCGACCGCGACTCCGGCAGCACGGAGGAGCCGGTCGAGCTTCTCCTGCTCCACAGCGTCGAAGGCCCGAAGCGGGACGTAGAGGCTGGCCCCGACGCCCGTGTCGAGGAAGAGATACCCGCTCCTCGAGCGGACTCGCTTGAACGCTGACCAGGGGCTGGCGCTGTTGCCGAACGGGCTCGTGTATCGAACGCCGGCGGCATCGGCCGAGAATGACGACTCGGAGCGAAACAGCTCGGGGCGCTTGCGTGCCTGGTACCAGACGAACGGCACGCACACCCAGCCCGTCACCAGTGAGGCCCCGAAGAGGAACGTGACGAGGTTCGGAATCGGGTCGGCACCGAGGACTGCGCCGACCACGCTCAACCCGACGAAGCCGAGGCCGACCAACTGGGTTGCGAGCGACGCCCGCGTCAGAGCGGCGGTGGCGCCGATGGCATCCCGCATGGACATCCGGAACCGAGCCATGACGTGCCCGGCGGCGCCGGGCTCGACTGCGGGTCGGCCGTCCATTCGCTTCGCGAGTCGATCGAGGCCGACGAGGGACTTGGCGTCGGCGATCTCGCCGCGCTCCGCGGCGGCGACGGCCTCGCGCCACGGCAGGCGCTCGAGCTCGAGCCGCTCGTCCTCCTCGGGCCGCGCGCGATCCTCGGTCGCCGGTCGCAGGTCCGTCGCGAGGTAGAGGTGCATGAGCTCCGTGGCGAAGCCGGGGGCCGTCCAGAACGTGGCCAGCTTCTCCCAGCGGCCGGCG
>DATBKB010000122.1:0-7242 GCA_036556145.1 Candidatus Limnocylindrales bacterium
GGGGTGAGACGCGCGGCGCAGGCCTTGCTCGTTGCCGCACTGGTCGGCTGTGCAGACCCTTCCCTGCCGCGTGAGAGCGTCGAGCTCCGCGACGAGCTCGTTCGAGCCGGGCAGTTCGCGAGGAGCGGTACGACAATCGACCTGGCGGTGCTCTTCGACGCAGACTGGGATCGCGTCGCGATCCTCACCCCGTACACGACAGACGATGAAGCGCGTCGAATCCTCGGATTCGACTTCGCCGTGACTTCAACGGGGATGCCGGCCAACGAAGAAGGCGTGGTGCTCGTCCTCGCGAATGGCGAGGCCGTGGCGGGGTGGTTCTACCTCACCTATGCCAGCCTCTACGTGGCGGCCAACCAGCCAGTCGTCATCCGGCGTGAGGAAGCCCGCTTGCGTGTAACGGTTGACGATGCGGGCAATCGGTCGGTCGATCGCGTGAGGTAGTACCTCGACCCGCCGGCTCGCCCTCCCCGGCGTGCGCTCGGCTCACACCTCGACGGGAACTGGGTAGACCTCGTCGGCGGGGTGGCCGGCCCGCTCGTGGATCCGGCGAACCGCGTCGGCGCTCGGGGCCTCGGCGACGCACCAGACCATGCCCGACTCCGGGTCGGCCCAGGCGCGCTGGAAGTCGACGCCCTCCTCGCCCTGGATGTCGAGGTCCGCCTGGTGGGCCTCCTGCAGCGCCTTGGGCGTGATGCCCTTCATGCCGGTGTGGACGTCCATGAACTTCGGCACGCGACTCCTCCTTCGCTGGCGATCCTGGGTGGGGGGCCATCGTATGGCAAGGCCCGCTCGCTGTCCCCGGCATGGCATGATCCGGCCGTGCCGCCCATCACCGAGCTGACCCGCATCGAGCCCGTCCACCTCGACCGGCTCGAGGCGCAGGGCATCTTCACGACCGGCCTGCTGCTCGAGGTCTCCGAGACGCCGACCCGGCGCCAGTACCTCGCCGACCAGGTCGACGCGACCCCGAACGACGTCCTCGCCTGGCGCGACGAGGGGTTGATGCTCAACCTCGCCGGGTTTGGGCCGGACGAGCACCAGCTGATGGTCCAGGCCGGGATCGAGGGCCTCCGCGACATCCTCGCCCTCGACGGCGACGAGTTCCGCCGGCGGGTCCTGCGGGCCGCCACGGAGCTCAAGATGACGCCGCCGACCGATCTCGCGATCGCCGGCTGGTGGGAGCAGGCGCGGACGCTCGAGGAGGAGTAGGGGCGG
Organism: Candidatus Limnocylindrales bacterium; assembly: GCA_036556145.1. Classification (GTDB taxonomy): domain Bacteria; phylum Chloroflexota; class Limnocylindria; order Limnocylindrales; family CSP1-4; genus JACDAV01. Next base: position 1,219 of record DATBKB010000122.1, read on the forward strand.
GCCGGGCGGCGGCCCCGAGCCGACCGGCTACCATGCTGGGCGTGACCGAGCGCCTGCCGCGAATCGCGGCGTCCGCCGCCGTCGCCGTGGCGACGGCGATCGTGCTGGTCGCCCTCGCGATCGTCCCGTTCCTCAACCCCGTCTGGGTCAGCTTCGAGCAGGGCCGCAGCGAGGCCGCGGCGTGGACCGGCTACACGGCTGAAGAGCTGCGGACGGCCACCGACGGCATCCTCGGCGACCTCCTCCTCTGGCGCGGCGACTTCGACGTCCGGATCGGAGGCGAGGCCGTCCTGACCGCCACCGAGCGCGCTCACATGATCGATGTCCGACGGGTGTTCGCCGGCTTCGGGATTGCGGCGATCGTCGCCGCGGGCGCTCTCGTCTTCACCCGGCGCCGGGCGACGGACCGACCGGCTTTCTGGCGCTCGGTGCGCGCCGGGGCCGTCGGGCTCGCGCTGGGGGTGGTGATCGTCGGTGTCGTGAGCGTCGTCGCGTTCGACGCGGTGTTCGAGCTGTTCCACCGGATCTTCTTCAGCGGCGGCAACTACCTGTTCGACCCGACCACGGATCGCCTCGTCCAGCTGTTCCCGTACCGGTTCTGGGTCGAGACGTCGTTCACGCTCGGCTGCGTCGTCCTCCTCCTGTCAGCCGTGACGATCGTCATCGCCTACCGGCGGCTCGGGGGCACGCCGGCGGCGCGCGCCGTGCGTCCGGTTCCGATCGAGGTCGGCCGATGAACGGGATCCCCGTCGCCCGCCTGCTCGGCTTCGAGATCCGGATCCACCCGTCGTGGATCGTCATCGTCGCCCTCGTCGCCGTGCTCGTCGAGCGCGAGGTGCGCGTCGTCGCCCCCGATAGCGACATCGTCGTCGGCTGGATCATCGGCGCGGTGACGGCCGGCGCGTTCCTGCTGTCCGTGCTGGCGCACGAGCTGGGGCATGGCGTCGTCGCCCGTCGTCGCGGCCTCGACGTCGGTCCGATCACGCTCTACTTCTTCGGCGGGAGCGCCTCGTTCCAGCTCGAGTCCGACCGGCCGCGGGACGAGGCCGCGATCGCCCTCGCCGGCCCGATCGTGAGCCTCGCCATCGGGGTCATCCTCATCGCGCTCGCGTTCCTCGCCGACCTCGTGAACGCGCCGCTGTTCGAGGCCGCGGCGCTCGTCGGGCTCGTGCTCGCGGTGCTCAACCTCATCCTCGGCGGCGTGAACCTCATCCCCGCGTATCCGCTCGACGGCGGCCGGCTCGTGCGAGCCGTGTTCTGGGCCCGGCGCGGCGACGAGCGTCAGGGCGCCGCCGTGGCCGCGACGGCCGGTCGCTACGTCAGCTGGGTGCTGATGGCGGCCGGCGTGGCGGTGATCCTGCTCGGCGACACCGTCGATGGGCTGATGCTCGGCCTCGCCGGTTGGTTCCTCGGTGGGGCGTCGCGCGGCATCACGAGGCGGCTGGCGGTCCAGGAGCTGCTCAAGGGCGTCCGCGTCTCCGACGTCATGGACCGCGAGGTGGGCTCGATCAGCCCGCACCTCACGGTCGACACGTTCGCCGACCGATTGCTCGAGGGCGGTGACAGCCAGGCCGTGCCGGTGCTCCGCGACGACGCCGTCATCGGCGTCATCGGTGTCTCGCAGCTGCGGCGGCTCGCCCGCAAGGCGTGGGAGACGACGCGCGCGGAGGACCTGATGATCGGGCCGCCCGCGCTGCCGCTCCTCGGACCCGACGACACGCTCTGGTCCGCGCTCGACCGGCTCCGACGGACAGGCCTCGACGGCCTGCCGGTCGTCGAGGGCATGCGGCTCCTCGGGGTCGTGACGCGCCGGGCGATCGTCGTGACGATCCAGAACCGCGCCCGGACCGAAGGCGTGTCGCTCCGATGACGGTCCAGGCGACCGAGCCCGCGCCGACCTCGCGGCTGCTCTCCGTCGAGGACGCCCGGAACATGGTCCTCGCGACGATCGACGGTCCGCTGCCGTCCGAGACCGTGGCGTTGGGTGCCGCGCTCGGACGTGTCGTGGCGGAGCCCGTCGTCGCGACGACGGCGCTCCCGCCTTGGGACAACTCGGCGATGGACGGCTACGCGATCCGTGCTGCCGACGTCGTCCGTGCCGCGGATGGGACGGCCGTGCGGCTCGACGTCCTGGGCGAGGTCCGTGCCGGCTCCGCGCCGGACGTTCGCCTCCGAGCCGGCGCGGCCGTCCGGATCGCGACCGGCGCGCGGATCCCGATCGGGGCGGATGCGGTCGTTCCGGTCGAGCAGACGACGCCGATCGACGCAGCCGGCCGGCCCGGCGTCCGCGGCCGCGATGCCGCCGGGCCGCTGCCCCCGGCGATCCTCGTCCACGTCGTCGTACCGCCGGGCGGCTCCATCCGCCGTGCCGGCAGCGACATGGCCGCCAAGGCAACGGTGCTCGCCGCGGGCTCGCCGTTGACCGCGGCCACACTGACGCTCGTCGCCGGCTCCGGCAACGCGCTCGTCGGCGTCCATCGGCGCCCGAAGGTCGCGGTCCTCGCGACGGGCGACGAGGTGAAGTCGCCGGGCGATCCGCTGGGTGTCGCCGGCATCCCCGACGCGAACCGGCCGGGCCTGCTCGCCCAGGTCGCGGCCGCGGGCGGCGAGGCGATCGACCTCGGCATTGCCCCTGACGACCTCGAGCAGGTCAGCGCTCGAGTCGCGGACGCGGTCAGCCGCGGCGCCGACGCGATCATCGTGTCTGGCGGCGTCTCGGTCGGGCCCTACGACGTCGTGAAGGAGGCGTTCGAATCCGTTGGCCGCGTCGAGCTGTGGCGGGTCGCGGTCCAGCCGGGCAAGCCCTTCGCGTTCGGGACGTCGAACGCGGCCGACGGCCGGTCGGTGCTGCTGTTCGGGCTGCCCGGCAACCCGGTGTCGAGCGTCGTGACGTTCGAGCTGTTCGTCCGGCCGGCGCTGCGGCGACTCGCCGGCCACACCCGGCTGCTGCGGCCGGTCGATCGTGCCGTCATCGACCGGGCCGTGACGAAGAGCCACGGCCGCCGGGCGTTCCTGCGCGTCGCCGTCGAGCGCGACGAGGCCGGTCGACCGATCCGCGACGAGGCCGGTCGCGTCCGCGTCAAGCTCGCGGGCGGGCAGGGGAGCCACGTGCTCTCCGCGCTGGCGACGGCGGACGCGTTCGCGGTCGTGCCCGAAGCACATGACGAGCTGGCCGCCGGCCAGGAGGTCGAGCTGTGGTGGCTCGACCAGCCATGACGTCGCGCGCCGTGAGGAGCTGATGGACCCGACCGACCGACCCGCGGCCGACAACCTGCCGCGCGCCGAGCGCCGGCGCCTGAGTCACATCGACCGCTCCGGCCGACCGCGGATGGTCGACGTCTCGTCGAAGCCGGCAACCGCCCGTCGGGCCGTCGCGGAAGCCTTCGTCGCACTCTCGCCGGAGACGTTGAGCCTCGTCATCGACGGCGGCGGCGCGAAGGGCGACGTGCTCGGCGTGGCAGAGCTGGCCGGCGTCATGGGCGGCAAGCGAACGGCCGAGCTCATTCCGCTGTGCCATCCGCTGCCGCTGACGGATCTCGTCGTCTCAGTCACGCCGGAGCGTGCCGCAGGCGGCCTCCGCATCCGCGCCGAGGCCGCGACGACGGGGCCGACGGGCGTCGAGATGGAGGCGCTGACCGCCGCGTCCGTCGCCGCGCTCACGGTCTACGATATGGTCAAGGGCGTCGAGCGCGGAGTCGAGATCCGGTCGATCCAGCTCGTGTCGAAGACCGGCGGCAAGAGCGGGGAGTGGCGCCGGGAGGACGCGCCCGCGCGCTCCGGTGGTCGGGGGCGAGGACCGCGATCGGCCGGTCGCATTGGTGGAGATCGCCGCAGCGGCGGAGGACAAAGGAGCTGACGGTGAGCCAGCCCGGAGGCAAGCCCGCCGCCCGGACCGCGATCGTCATCACCGCCAGCGACCGCAGCGCCGCGGGGGAGCGCGAGGACTCGTCCGGCAAGGCCGTCGCCGAGCGGCTCGAGGAGCTCGGCTTCAAGGTCGAGCGGATGGTCGTCCCCGACGACCGCGTCCGCATCGAGGCGACGCTCGTCGCCGCGGCCACGCGCCACCGGCTCGTGATGACGACCGGCGGGACGGGGCTGACGCCGCGCGACGTGACGCCGCAGGCGACGCTCGCGGTGATCGACTACGAGGTGCCGGGCCTGGCCGAGGCGATGCGTGCCGAGGGCCGCCGCTCGACGCCGATGGCGGCGTTGAGCCGGGGCGTCGTCGGCGTTCGTGGCGGCTCGTTGATCGTCAACCTGCCGGGCAGCCCGCGGGGCGCGGCGGAGTCGCTCGAGGCGCTCGTGCCGGTCCTCGATCATGCGCTCGAGACGCTCGCCGGACCCTTCGACCACGCCGCCGCCGGCGGTCGCGCCGACGTCCCCGTGGCCGACGCCGGCTGATGGACGCCGGGCCATGATCGAGTCGCTCACGCGCGTCCCCGGATACCCGCTCGTCTTCCCGGTGTTCTACGGCGCGCTGCTCGTGTTCCTGCTCGTGATGGCGCGCCACCTGCGGGTCTTCGCCGCGGCGCGCGCCGACGGTCCGAGCCCGTTCTCGAACATCCCCGCGCGCCTCGTCGGCCTCGTCCGGTATGCGTTCGTCCAGACGAAGATGTTCAAGGACTGGCGGGCGGGCCTCATGCACGCCGGCATCTTCTGGGGCTTCGTCCTGCTGACCGTCGGGACCGTCAACATCGTCACGGGCGGCCTCGTCGAGGCCGTGCTGTCGGCGCCGTTCGACGGCCTGCTGTGGGCGGCGATCAGCGCGATGCAGAACGTCGTCGCAGTGATCGTCCTGGCATCGATCCTGTGGGCGTTCTGGCGGCGGCTCGTGTCGCGGCCGCGGCGCCTCACCTACAACCGCGACGCGCTCCTGATCCTCGGGATGATCGGCGGCGTCGTCGCCACGGAGCTCCTGGCCGAGGCGCTCGAGTTCGCGATCCACGGCAGCGAGCCGGGCGCGTTCGTGTCGGCGGCCCTGGCGGTACCGTTGCGCACGGTCGACGCGTCGACGCTCGAGGTCGCGTTCGTAGCCGCGTGGTGGGCGCACATCCTGCTCGTCGCGGCCTTCCTCGTGTACCTGCCGTTCAGCAAGCACCTCCACATCGCGACGAGCTTCCCGAACATCTATTTCCGGAAGCTCGCGCCGCGGGGCGAGCTGCCGTCGATCGACCTCGAGGACGAAAAGGCGACCTTCGGCGTGAAGTCCCTGGCGGATCTCGGCTGGAAGGACCTCCTCGACGGGTTCACGTGCACCGAGTGCGGGCGCTGCCAGGAGGCGTGCCCGGCCTGGAACACCGGGAAGCCGCTCAACCCAAAGACGTTCATCATGGGAATCCGGGACATGTCCGTCGAGGCCGAGCACGGCCTCAACCTCATCCCGAACTCGCCGCTCGTGCGCGACACGTACGGCCTCGACGACCGACTGTCGGCGACAGCGCTCGCGAAGCCGATCGTCGACGACGCGATCCCGTACGAGGCAGTCTGGGACTGCGTCACGTGCGGCGCCTGCGTCGAGGCGTGCCCGGTGCTCATCGAGCACGTCGACAAGATCGTCGGGCTGCGCCGGAACCTCGTGCTGGAGCAGTCAAGGTTTCCCTCCGAGCTCACCGCCGCGTTCCGGAACATGGAGGGCCCCGCCAACCCGTGGGGCCAGCCGCCGGCCGCCCGGACCGACTGGACGAAGGGTCTGCCGTTCGAGGTGCCAACGGTCTCCGCGCTTGCCGCGTCCGGCGAGCTCGACGAGATCGAGGTCCTCTACTGGGTCGGCTGCGCGGCCGCGTTCGACGAGCGGAACAAGAAGGTGGCCCGGGCATTCGCCACGTGCCTCTCGGCGGCCGGCGTGCGCTTCGCGATCCTCGGCCAGGAGGAGTCGTGCACCGGCGACCCGGCGCGCCGGATGGGCAACGAGTACGTCTGGCAGATCCTCGCCGGGTCGAACGTCGAGACGCTCAACCGGTATGCGATGGGGGAGCGGACGATCGTCACGGCGTGCCCGCACTGCTTCAACACGATCTCGAACGA
>DATBKB010000123.1:0-30561 GCA_036556145.1 Candidatus Limnocylindrales bacterium
CGCGGTCACGATCGTCGATGCCGGCGCGCCGGCCTGGTTCGGTCGCCTCGCCGCGGAGCTCGCCGCGATGGGGCGATCGCTCGCGGACGTCAGGTCGGTCGTCCTGACGCACGGGCACAGCGACCACATCGGCTTCGCCGAACGGATCCGGAGCGAACGAGGCATTGCCGTGCGCGTGCACGAGCTCGATGCCGCGCTCGCCCGCGGCGAGGTGCCGAATCCGGCGAAGGGCACCGGCCCGATTCGGCCGATGCCGCTGCTCAGCTTCCTCCTCTGGAGCACGCGGCACGGGCTGCTCAGGATCCCGCCGATCCGCGAGGTCGCGACCTTCGGCGACGGCGCGACGCTCGACGTTCCCGGGACGCCGCGCGTCATCCACGTCCCGGGCCACACGCCGGGGAGTGCCGCACTCCACTTCGCCGGCCATGACGCGCTGATGGTCGGCGACGCGCTCGCCACGTACGCCGTCACGACCGGCGCGAAAGGGCCGCGCATCGCGCCCTTTACCGCCGATCCCGCCCAGGCCGTCACGTCGCTCGCGCGCCTCGAGTCGGTCGACGCGGGCCTGCTGCTGCCGGGCCACGGCCAGCCGTGGACCGAGGGGGTGGGTGAGGCGGTCCGGCTCATCAGGATGCAGGCCGCCCAGCCGCCAGGCTGACGGCGACCATGGAGCACGCCGGCGCCCGTACCGTCCACGCCTCCCCGAGCGGCGAGCGCCTGACCATCGAGGCGCTGGCTGCCCGCAGCGGGACGACGCGCGAGCGGATCGAGGACCTCGTCCGCCGGCGCGTCCTGACGTCGGCCGCGGACGACAGCTTCGTCGAAGGCGATGTTCACCGGGTTCGGCTCGTCGATGCGTTCGAGGAGGCCGGCATCCCGCTCGAGGCCCTCGTCGCCGCCACCGATCGGGGACGGGTGACGTTCGCCTACTACCCCGAGCTCCATCAGCCGGCCGGCCGCCCATCGGACCGCAGCTACGACGAGTTCCGATCGGCCCTTCCGCCGGCGGGTATCTCACTCGAGCAGCTCTTCGCCGCCTTCGGTCTGGCCGAGCCAGCGGGAAGCTCCCACCTCGCCATCGAGGACGAGCGGTTCATCGCGACGTTGGTCGAAGCGCTCGATGCGGTCGGCCAGCCGGATCTTGCCGCCCGCCTGGTTCGCGTCTTCGGCGAGTCCCTCCGACGGGCCTCCGAGGCGACGCTCGATGTCTACGCCGAGGCCGCCACCAAGCACGAGCCGATGGCGCCGCTTCCGCTCGAGGAGCAGTACGAGCGCCTGTTCGTCCCGTGGGCGCGCCTGGCGCGAATGATCCCCGCGTTGGCCTCGTGGCTGGCCGCCCAGCACCTCAGCCGGGTGATCGACGCGTCGAGCGTCAACTCCACCGAGGCCATTCTGGAGGAGGAGCGCCTCATCGAGCACCGGACCGGCCCGGAGCCCGCGATCGCCTTCTTCGACCTCACGGGATTCACGACGTTCGCGGAACGCCGAGGCGACGAGGCCGCCGCGGCGATGGCCCTGCGCCTGGCTGACGTCGCCCGGGAAATCTCGACGCGGCACGGGGGTCGGGTGGTCAAGCTGCTGGGAGACGGGGTCCTGCTTCGGTTCGCCGATTCGGCATCGGCGGTGCGCGCGCTTCTCGACCTCCTCGAGGCGGCGGAGGAGAACGGCCTGCCTCCCGGCCATGCCGGCATCCACCAGGGCCCCGTGATCACTCGCAACGGCGATGTCTTCGGACGAACGGTCAATCTCGCCGCTCGCGTCGGCGACGCGGCGCCGTCGGGCCGGCTGCATGTCACGGCCGCGGTGGCCGCGGCCCTCGACGGTCTCGACGGCGCCGCCTACGACGTCGCGGCCGCCGGCACGGAGGCGCTCCAGGGGATCGGGTTCGTCGAAACCTTCCGGGTCACGCGCGCGCGCTGATCAGCCGGCCGGCCAGCGTTCCTCGAACACCGCTTCGTCGCGCGGGCGGCGCGCGGCTCCCGGCGCCGACTTCGGGCGTCGCGCCGCCTCCGTCGGGTGCCCGAGCGCCACGATCGTCCGTACCATGCGGTCCTTCGGCAGCCCGAGAAGCGCGGCCACCGGCGCCCGGGCGTCCCTCGTGATCCAGGCGATCGCCCCGCCGAGCCCGAGCAGTGACGCCGCGATGAGCATCCGCTCCGCCGCGCGGCCCTCGTCGAACGCATCGGCGACGGCACGCTCCGGCTCGGCTGGCATCACGACGGCAACTGCCGCCATGGCCGTATGGAGCGAGCGCGTCTGCGGCTGCCCGAGCACGGCGATCTGCCGGATCGTCACCTCGCTCCGGATGACGATGAACCGCCACGGTTGCTGGTTCTGGCTGCTGCCCGACCAGCGGCCGGCATCCGCGATCGCCGCGACGGCGGCCTCGTCGACCGGTTGGCTCGTGTGCTCCCGGATCTGGCGCACGCGCAGCAGCGGGCGGACGACGTCCTGGGGCGATGGTCGGCGGGGCATCGCGGCCATTCTCGACGTTTCGCGGGGAAGGCGATACTTCGACGATGCGGGCCCTCATCTTCGACCTCGACGGGACGCTGGTCGACACCGTCTACGGCCATGTCTTCGCGTGGCAGGTCGCGCTGCGCGACCTCGGGATGCCGATCGACGGCTGGCGCATCCATCGCCGGATCGGGATGAGCGGCGGCCTGTTCGCCCGGGCCGTCGCCCGCGAGATCGGTCGCGAGCTCTCGGACGAGGAGGCCGAGCTCGTCCAGCGCCGTCACGGCGAGGTGTTCCGCGAGATCCAGCCGGTGCGGCGGCCCCTGCCCGGCGCCTGCGAGCTCCTCGCCGCCCTGCGCGCGGCCGGCATCCCACACGGCATCGCCACGTCCGGTCGCCGCCCCGAGATCGACAAGTCGCTCGCGGCGCTCGGTGTTCCGCCCGAGACGGTGGTTGTCGAGCGCGGCGACGTCATGCGAGCGAAGCCCGAGCCCGACCTCTTCCTCGCCTGCCAGCAGCGACTCGGCGTCGACGCCGGCGACTGCTACGTCGTCGGCGACGCGGTCTGGGACCTCCTCGCCGCGCGACGCGCCGGGATGCTGAGCGTCGGACTGCTGAGCGGCGGCTACGGCGAGGACGAGCTCAACACCGCCGGCGCCTTCCGGGTCTATCGCGACCCCGCCGACCTCATGGCGTCGCTCGACGAGCTCGGGATCGTGCTGCCGGCGCGCTGAGCGCCGGCGAGCGCCGGCGTCAGAGGTTGACGAGGAGGCTCTCGCGCCTGAACGACCGGTAGCCGAGCCGGACGGTGGCGAGCGCGATCGCCCAGAGCACAGCGCCGAGCGCGACGATGAACGGAATGTCGAGGTAGAGGACGCCGGTGATCTGGCCGACGAGCAGCAACACGAGGGGCAGCACGACGAGCGCGCCGACCTGGTACGCCTCCTGGAATCCGCGGACCCTTGCCGAGACGAGCACGAGTGCCCCGACCGCCAGGGTGGCCACAGCCGGCGTCAACCAGGCGATGACGAGCGCCCAGCGCACCGTGATCGCGATCGGTCGGTCGACGAGGCCCGCGCCCAGGACGTTGACGATGACGACGAACACGGCATAGCCGCCGACGGCCACCGCCATCGCCGCCAGCCACGGGGCGAGCAGCTTGCCGAGGAAGAGGTCGCGATCGCTCGCCGGCGTGTGGACGAGCGCCTCGAGCGTCCGGCGCTCCTTCTCGCCCGCAAAGCTGTCGGCGGCGATGACGGCGGAGGTCATGAGCGGGACGATCAGGAAGAACGTCGCGAACACGTACTCGAGGCCCCAGACGGCGACCGTCGCCGACGGGCTGAGGCCGGCCAGCTCTCGCCGGAGGAGTTCCGGCATGAGCGCGATCAACTCGCGGAACTCGCCCAGGTCCTCGCTGATCGCCCTCGAGAGGAGGATCAGGCCGGCCGGCATCAAGACGAAGAAGATCACTGGCAGGATGAGGATCGGCAGGCTCACGGCGCGGCTGCGCACGACCACGGTGAGGTCGCGGCGGACGAGCGTCACGATCGCCGTGCGGTTCACGGCGACGGCTCCGCGCCTTCGTCGGTGCGGCCATAGAGCGCGAAATACACCGTCTCGAGGTCGGGCTCGGCGTTCGCGACCCGGAACACCGGCACGCCGGCGCGGACGAGCGCGGCGACGGTCTGCGGGATCGCATCGCGGCGAGCGACGTGGAAGGTGATCCCCGCGCGGGTCGGGCCCAGCTCGCTGACCCCGACGTCGCGGAGTGCGGCGAGCGCCCGCTCCCGGTCCTGCTCGTCTACTTCGACCTCGACGGTCAGCGGGACGCCGATCGATCTGGCGAGCTCCGCCGGTCCGCCGATCGCGATGGCCCGGCCATCGCGCATGATCGCGACCCGGTCGCAGAGTCGCTCCGCCTCGACGAGGTTGTGCGTGCAGAGGACGACGGTCCGTCGCCGGTCGCGATGGAACCCCTCGACGAGCTCGTGGACCTCCCGCGCGGCAACCGGATCGAGCGCGGCCGTCGGCTCGTCGAGGAACAGGATGTCCGGGTCGTGGACGAGCGTGCGCGCGAGGGCGAGGCGCTGCTTCATGCCGCGGCTGTAGCGCGCGACCCGCTCGCCGGCCCGGTCGGCGAGCCCGAATGCCGCGAGCACCGTCGCGACCCGCTCACGCAGCCGGGATCCGACCACGCCGTACAGGCGGCCGTAGAACTCGAGGTTCTCCGTCGCGCTCAGGCGCTCGTCGAGGGACGGGGTCTCGGTCAGGACGCCGGTCCGGGCCCGCACCCGCTCGCCCTCGGCGCCGGGGTCGAGGCCGAGCACCGAGACGTCGCCGCCGTGGCGCGCGAGCACGCCGTTGAGCAGCCGGATCGTCGTCGTCTTGCCCGCGCCGTTGTGGCCGAGGAGCCCGAAGGTCTCGCCGGCCGCGACCTCGAAGGAGAGCCCGTCGACCGCACGGCGGCCGTCGAACGTGCGGACGAGGCCGCCGACGCGGACGGCCGGCTCGGTGGGTTGGACCGTCATCGGGCCGCCATTGTCGCCCGGCGGGCGTTGCGCTGGTGCACCCGGGGGCTCGGACGGTCCCGGCCGCTTCGGGCCAATCGGCCCGGCCTAGCGGGCCGTTGGTTACGTCCGCGGTCGGGGCCCGGGACGCGACAGTGAGCCCAGGCCAACCAACCATCACCACCACGTCAGGCCAGGAGAGATCGAAATGACCACACGATTCACCACCCGGCTACGGAATCTCGGCATCGTCCTCGCCGTGCTCGGCCTGCTCTTCGCGGCAGCGGGCGCATACGCGTTCATCCGGACCCAGGAGGGATACCGCTCCCTCGCCGCGTTCAGCGCGGCGCAGAACGTCCGCCTCAGCTACAACGACCAGGGCCAGCTCGTCGACCGCGGCACGACCGAGGGCGCGGCCGCCATCATGTCGCTGCTGGTCAACGACTGGGGCTTCCCGGTCGTCGCCGGCGAGCTCGATCCGAACGATCCCGTCGTCAACACCGGCACCGAGTACATGTTCCAGATGGCGACGGTCGCGTACCACACCCTGCACGGAACCCAGACCGTCGTCCTGACCGAGGACGTCGAGTACAACGGCCAGCTCTACAAGGCCGGAACGTACGAATTCGCCGTCGACGGCCGCTACTGGGCCGATTTCGACCGGGCCCATCCGATCGAGGGCCCGGCCCGGGCGCAGGCCTGGACGCCCGTCGCCCACGCGCTCATCGGTGAGCTGGGCGTCGGCGCCGTCACGATCTCCGCCCTGCAGATGGGCCTCGGCCTCGCCGGCCTCTTCGCCGGCCTCGGCTTCACGCTCATCCTGGCCGGCTTCGGCCTCGTCTGGGCCGTCCGCCCCGAGCCGGAGAAGGTCCCGGTGCTTCGGCCGGCCGGCGTCATGGCCTGACGCTCATGGAGCTCCGGCTCCGCTGACCCTGCACCCGCCTGGGGAGCCTGACCCGCGAGGGCAGGCTCCTCGGGTTTCTCCGACCGGACCGAGCCGCCGTTGCCCGGCGAAGTGGGGTGGCCTACGGGGGTCGAACCCGTAACCTTCGGAGCCACAATCCGATGCTCTGCCATTGAGCTAAGGCCACCGCGCGTTTTCGGCCCGATTCGTGTTCAGCGAGAGAGCCTGACTCGACCCGACTGGCCTTCGCGCGCGCCACTGAGCGATGCGACGAGAGCGTCGGAGTCTTGTCATGCGCTCTGAGCAGGAGGGCGAACCGAACGCAGGATACCCGGAAACAGCCAGCCACAACGCTTGTCTGAGCATCGAACCTCGTAGCGCACCCCGAGCCCGGTCGGCCGCCGGCGATGAGATCCTGACTCTCGTAAACGGGTAATTTCGACGGCGCAGGCCGCACTCGCCTGCCGACGTGCTGGCGGGCCGCCAAGGCTGTAAGCCTTCGCTCAAGGAACTTGCGGCGGGGCCAGAAGGGGTCATTGCCCATTTCGTGAACACCGTCCCTAAGAAGCCGCAACCTGTCGCGAACCGCTGTCGCCGTCGGCGCAACGGCAGCACGGCTCGGCCAAGGATCGACCCCAGGAGGTGGCATGAGCTGGCCCATGAGTTGTCAGCTGTCCCTAGTCAGTACCGGCTCCCTCGGGTGTTCAGCGACGCCTGGTGAGGGCCTACGGCGAGACGCGCTTGATGTCGCGACCCTCGTACTGAAGCTCGACCGTGGCTCCAGGCCGGTGCCAGCCCTCGCGAAGGGCGGTCAGGACTGTCTCTTTGAGCGCGGGGAGCGATTCGCCATAGGTGAAGATCCGATAACTCCCGCTTCCGACCTCGTTTCCGTCGACATAGCCCGTGCCGCTCTCTACGAGCTGCTGCTCAAGCTCTGTTTCGAAAGCGAATGCCTCGTCCACCGCGATCGGGTCGGCACCTATCGTTAGTGCGACCTCTACCGATGCCTTGGGCTCAGGATCGGGTTCGCGATTAATCTCGCGGGGGCCCGGCGGTGTCGGACTTCCCGATGTCACCTGGCGCCTGTCGGAAAGCGGGCCAATCAGGACGCTCTCAGCTCGATCCAGAGCGCGCTCTACGTCGGCGAGCGTGCCTCGTCGTGAACGCCCTCTCGCGAATTCGACGGCGTCGCGGGCCAGCCGGATCAGGCCAGGCATTGGATCGCTTGACTCTACGACCTCGTGGGGCACAACCAGGAACACCTGCGGCGAGTTGTTCCCGCGTGGAGGCTTCCAATCAAAGTCACTCTCGAAACCGCCCCGTCCGAGGCGACCGGGCACGACGTACACGATCTCGAACGGCGGCTCTCCGAGCCGTGCTTGGCCGCGGGCCAGTCTCCGGAACCTTGAGATTTCAGTGACAATCGGCAGCCGCTCAACGTCGGATCCAAGCGTGATGAGGCCGACATCAAGCCCCGTGGGCTTTGCACGGTCGCGGCTCACGCGATCCGACCCTCTATCTGCCCTGGACTTCTGACGGTCGTCAGCCGGCACGGTTGTACCTCGACCACGGCTCACGGTTTAGCGGACGACCGAAGCGGCTTACCACGCGACGCTCGAGTGCGGCCATCTGCCGACGGGTGCCTTGTGGTTTGACCTGGAGGATCAGCTTGTCCTTCTGTGGGTATCGGGTCTTTAGGTTCGATGTGATGCCCCACTTCAGGAACTGCCCGGTGTCGCGATCGTAAGCCTTGTAGAGATAAGTGGTCGCCTTGCTTCGGTATGAGGTCCTGTGAACAGCCGATCCCGTGGCCCGATACATGCCTCGAGCGGCTTTCGTTAGTCGAGAGGCTTTTGGCGCTTTGGTCAGAAGCTTGCCAGCGACCGCGACGACCCCGAGAAGCGGCCGGTTCAGGACTCCAGGAAGATCAGGTCGTGCTCCCGGACATGGTCGTCGACCTTGAGAGCGACGTCGTCGCCGGGCCCGGCCCCCTCAACGGCCTTGCGGTCGATCTGGAGCGAGGTCACGTCCTGGACGGCGTCCGTCGTGTGACCCTTCAGGTGGATCCGATCGCCGACCTTCAGCGGCTTCGACAGCGACACCGCCGCAACGGACAGGTGGCTGAAATAGTGGTTGACGCGGCCGATCGCGTCCGCCGGGTCGTGGCCTTCGGACATGCTGGCACCTCCCTTGACCACTGACGCTACACCCTGGCGGACAGGCGCTCGAACGCCAGCTCCACGGTGAGCTGGAGCGCCTGGTCGGGCTTGAGCATGAGGAGCGCCCCGGGCTCGCCGTGGAGCAGCCGCCGGATGCCCTGCGGGGCATGCGTCTCGGGCTCGATCGCGACGGCGTCGACGTTCGAGGGGCTGGCAGCGACGATGTAGCTCACCGGCGGGTCGGCCCGCATCGTGGCCCGGACCCCGGCCTCGGACCAGACGAGCTCCACCGGCGGGTCGGCGAGATCGGTCCACGTCGCGTCGAGGTCACCGGCCATCGGGCCGACCTCGCGAAGGTCGAAGTGCCCGAAGACGGGCCGTGGGTCCCGCGGTGTGGCGGTGTTCGGGTTGAGCAGTCCGCCGGCCCGGATGGCGACCCGGAGTGGCCGCCGGAACCACGGATGGATCCCGAGGCCGGCCGGCATCGGATCGCTCGACCGGTTCACGAGGGCCAGATCGAGGCGAACCGTGGCGTCGCGAACGGCGACGTGCTGCGTGACCTCGTAGTTCCATGGCCAGCCGTCCCCGCCGCCCTCGATCGTGAAGCTGCCGTCACCGCGCTCCTCCCACGGCTGGGTGTGGACCTGGCCGTGGATCGCCGTGCCATCGGGAAAGTTCGAGCCGAGATCGACGAGCCGCGAGCCGACCGTCGTCGGCGTCGCCTCGACACGGCCTCCCCACGGCGCCATGACGTACGACCCCCAGTAGAAGCGGTCGCGGAGGTGCTCCTCGGGGTCGGCCGGCGTCCTGATGATGTCGTGCCCGAATGCCCGAAGCCGGTGGATCCGGGCTCCGGCCTCGGGCAGGACGACGAGCTCGATCGGCCCGCCGGCGAGCTCGACCTCTCGCAACGTCCTACCGACCGGCCACGAACTCGACGAGCTCTTCGCGCCCGACGCTGCCGGCGATGCCCAGGACGAGCACCGGCCCGACCTCCCGGGCGTAGAACTTGTGCTCGAGGAGCGTCGGCTCGAGTGGCGTGTAGTCCTTCGTCATGAGGACGCGGTCGAACGAGCCGAAGGGCACGTCGACCCGCTCATCGATGCTCAGGACGCGGGCCGCGTCCTCGGCCTCCCCGGCGTCGTACTCCTGCCGGTAGGTCATGCCGGGCTCGGGATGGGCGGGGACGATGATGCCCGGCTGGGCTCCGTCAACGCCGGCCTCCCAGCTGCCGGCGGTGCTCACCACCTTGCCGTCCTCGTACTCCTTCGTGTCCTCGCCCATGTACCAGATGTTGCCGTCGCCGTCCTGGGCGTACCAGTCGAGCGTGTCCTCGACGAGGGCTCCATCCTGGGTCACGCGGTCATGAACGACGACGGCCTCGATGCCGAGGATCTCCCGCGTGTCACCGGTGACGGTCACCTCGACCTGCACGATCTGGCCCTCGTCGTCGACCTCGCGGTAGACCCAGCGGCTGCCGGACGCCATCGGCCAGAACGGGTTGTCGATCGTCGAGCTGAAGTCGGCCGGATCGAGCGTGACCGTGTCGCTGCCCTGGGGGAGCGCGATCGGGCCGGGCGTCCGGCTGCCCTCCGGGGTCGCCGCGGCCGGTGCCGAAGCCGGCGCCGAGGCAGGGGCCGGCGAGCCGCTCGGCGGAGCCGGCGAGGTCGACTGCTGGCAGCCAGCGGCGAGGGCAGCCACGCAGGCCAGGGCCGCGACGGATCGGGTGAGGGGGGCAGGGTATGCATGCGTCGCCTCCTTGCTGCCCGATCCGCCAGCCCCGGCCGAGCGCGCCCGACAAGGCTACGCCGACCGCTCTCCACCTGTCCGGACTGCCAGCCCGGACAGAGACCGTCGCGCGCCTGCAAGGTCGCTGCAATGCGCGCCCCTTGGGTTGTGATGGTGTCTCTCGGTACAGTGCGACTCGGGCCGGGGACCCTTTCTTGCGCGCGCCGCGGGAAGTGAGTTGACCGAAAAGAACGCTGCCGACCGACGTGATGCTCTGCCCGATGCCGCCCTCCTCGCCGCGCTGAGGGCGCTTCGAAGAGGGGACTTCAAGGTCCGCCTCGAGGCCGGCCAGACCGGCATCGCGGGCGAGATCGCGGACGCCTTCAACGACGTCGCCGAGCTCAACCAGGAGACGGCCCGTGAGCTGAAGCGCATCGCCCGCGCGGTCGGCCGCGAGGGCCGGGTCCGCCAGCGGGCGTCGATCCCGGCGGCGGCCGGGGAGTGGACCCGCGAGATCGAGGCCGTCAACGCCCTCATCGACGACCTGACCGAGCCGACGATCGAGGTCAGCCGGGTCCTCGGGGCCGTCGCGCGGGGCGACCTCTCCGAGCGGATGTCCCTCGAGATCGAAGGCCGCTCCCTGACCGGCGAGTACCGCCGCTTCGCGCGCGTCGTCAACACGATGGTCGACCAGCTCAACGCGTTCGCCTCCGAGGTCACCCGGGTCGCGCGCGAGGTGGGCACGGAAGGCAAGCTCGGCGGCCAGGCCCGGGTCCCCGGCGTGGCCGGCACGTGGAAGGACCTGACCGACTCCGTCAACTCGATGGCACGCAACCTGACCTCCCAGGTCCGCAACATCGCAGAGGTCACGACCGCGGTCGCGAAGGGCGACCTGAGCAGGAAGATCACCGTCGACGTCCACGGCGAGCTGCTCGAGCTCAAGGACACCGTGAACACGATGGTCGACCAGCTCAACCTGCTGGCCGGCGAGGTGACGCGGGTGGCCCACGAGGTCGGGCTGGAGGGCAAGCTCGGCGGCCAGGCCGAGGTCCGCGGCGTCGCGGGCACCTGGAAGGACTTGACCGACAACATCAACGCGATGTCGAGAAGCCTGACCGAGCGGGCACGCAACATCGCCGAGGTCACGACCGCTGTCGCCCGTGGCGACCTGAGCAAGAAGATCACCGTCGACGTCCACGGCGAGTTCCTCGTTCAGAAGAACACCATCAACACCATGGTCGACCAGCTCAACGCCTTCGCGTCCGAGGTGACGCGCGTCGCCCGCGAGGTCGGCACCGATGGCAAGCTCGGCGGCCAGGCAGACGTCAAGGGCGTCGCCGGGACGTGGAAGGACCTCACCGACTCGGTCAACTGGATGGCGAGCAACCTGACGTCGCAGGTGCGCAACATCGCCGAGGTCACGACGGCCGTCGCGCGCGGCGACCTGTCGAAGAAAGTCACCGTCGACGTGCACGGCGAGATCCTCGAGCTCAAGGAGACCGTCAACACGATGGTCGACCAGCTCAACGCCTTCGCGTCCGAGGTGACGCGCGTCGCCCGCGAAGTGGGCACCGACGGCAAGCTCGGCGGGCAGGCCCACGTCGTCGGCGTCGCCGGGACGTGGAAGGATCTCACCGACTCGGTCAACTCGATGGCCGGTAACCTCACATCCCAGGTGCGGAACATCGCCGAGGTCACGACGGCGGTCGCCCGCGGCGACCTCAGCCACAAGGTCACGGTCGACGTCCGCGGCGAGATCCTCGAGCTGAAGAACACCGTCAACACGATGGTCGACCAGCTCAACGCGTTCGCCTCGGAGGTGACGCGCGTCGCCCGTGAGGTGGGCACCGAGGGCCGCCTCGGGGGCCAGGCGGACGTGCGGGGCGTGGCCGGCACGTGGAAGGACCTGACCGATTCGGTGAACTTCATGGCCGGCAACCTCACGTCCCAGGTGCGGAACATCGCCGAGGTCACGACGGCGGTCGCCCGCGGCGACCTCTCGAAGAAGATCACGGTGGACGTCCGCGGCGAGATCCTCGAGCTGAAGAACACGGTCAACACGATGGTCGACCAGCTCAACGCGTTCGCCTCGGAGGTGACGCGCGTCGCCCGCGAGGTGGGCACCGAGGGCCGCCTCGGGGGCCAGGCGGACGTGCGGGGCGTGGCCGGCACGTGGAAGGACCTGACCGATTCGGTCAACCAGCTGGCGGCCAACCTGACGACCCAGGTGCGCGCGATCGGCGAGGTCGCCACGGCGGTCACCCGCGGCGACCTGTCGCGATCCATCCACGTCGAGACCCGCGGCGAGGTCGACGAGCTCAAGACGAACATCAACGAGATGATCCGGAACCTGCGGGACACGACCCGCAAGAACCGCGAGCAGGACTGGCTCAAGACGAACGTCGCGCGGTTCAGCCAGCGGTTCCAGGGCCAGCGCGACGCCTCGACGGTTGCGCGCGAGGTCTTGTCGGAGCTCTCGAGCCTGCTCGACGTCCAGAGCGGCGTGTTCTACGTCCGCGACGAGTCGGGCGAGCCGGCCCTCGACCGAGTCGCGACGTTCGCGATCGCGGGCGGACCCGAGCCACCGGCCCGCGTGGCCTTCGGCGAGGGCCTGGTCGGCCAGTGTGCCGTCGAGATGCGACCGATCCTCATCGCCGAGGCGCCGCCGACGTTCCTGCCGATTCGCTCGGCGCTCGGCGCGAGCGCGCCGGTTTCGGTCGCCGTCCTGCCAATCGTCTTCGAGGGCGAGGTCCGCGGGGTCATGGAGCTTGCCTCGTTCGACCGGTTCGATGACGTCGACCTCGCGCTCCTCGAGCAGCTCACGATCACGCTCGGGATCGTCCTCAACACGATCGTCGCGAACCGGCGGGCCGAGCTGCTCGGCCAGGAGCAGGCGGCTCGCGTCGAGGCCGAGGCCGGCCTGGCCCGCCTGCGCCAGGTCGTCGACGTCATGCCGGAGGGGATCCTCATCGCCGACGCCGCGGGTGCGGTCTACCTATGGAACAAGGCGGCCGAGGACATCATGGGCCGCGTCCAGCCGTCGGTCGCGGCCGAGACCGCGGGCGCCCCGCTCGTCCGCAGGCTCGACGGGACCGTCTGCCGCGTCGAGGACACGCCACTCGCCCGCGCCGTCTTCCGCGCCGAGGTCGTCCGTGGTGAGCAGCTCGTCGTGACCAACGCGATCACGAGCCGGGACGTGCCGATCCTCGTGAACAGCGCGCCGTTGAGCGACGGCCACGGCCAGCCGGTCGGCGGCGTGGCGGTGTTCCAGGACATCACCCCGCTCCGCGACCTCGACCGACAGCTCGACCAGTTCCTCGCCTCGATCTCGCACGACCTCAAGACCCCGGCGACGATCATCAAGGGCCGGGCGATCCTCCTCCAGCGCGCGCTGTCGAATGGACGCGAGGTCGGCAACGGGACGGACACGATCACCGAGGGCCTCGAGGCGATCGACGAGAGCACCGCCCAGCTCGTCCGTCTCGTCGACGAGCTGCTCGACCTGACCCGCGTGCGGATGGGCCAGGAGATCCAGCTCGATCTCGGGCCGACCGACCTCATCCGGATCGCGCGCCGGCTCGGCGACGAGTACCAGCGGATCAGCCCGCGGCACGCCATCCACTTCGAGAGCAACCTGGCCCGCGTCCTGGGCGACTGGGATGAGGCACGGCTCGAGCGGGTCGTCGCGAATCTGATCTCGAACGCCGTGCGCTATAGCCCGCGTGGCGGCGAGGTGACCGTCGCGGTCACGTGCGAGCAGCGCGACGGCCAGGACTGGGCGGTCCTCCGCGTGACGGATCGCGGCGTCGGCATCCCCGCCGACGAGCTCGAGCGCGTCTTCGAGCCGTACTACCGCGGGACGAACGTGGCCGGCGCGATCGGCGGCATGGGCGTCGGGCTGGCGGGGACGCGCCACATCGTCGAGCAGCACGGCGGGGACATCGGCGTCGAGAGCGTCGTCGGCGAGTACACGACGTTCACGGTCCGACTGCCATTGAGCCTCGAGGGCGCCGAGCTCGTCGAGGCCTGAGCGCGGCGTGAAGCCTGAGCGCCGGACGGAACGTCCGGCGCTCAGAGTGGGGTCAGTGCGCCGCTACCACTTCCGCTCGGCGCCGAGCGCGAAGAGGATGCTGGCGAGGGCCGCCAGCGCGAGGAGCACTCGGGTGATCTCGGCCCGGAGGCGGGCCTTGACCGTGGTCATGCGGACCTCCGTCTAACCCCGTCCCGCGCCACCGGCGGCCGGGCTGTCGTCCCCGAGGGGAGATCCCTGGCTTTGCGTCCCCGCCTCGCGGCGGGTTTGCCCTCTGCAGTGCCGCGGGCAGCGACGATCGCTGCGGGGGCGAGCCTCCGGCGGCCTCCTCCTGACCGCCATGACTCACAGGTCAGGCCTGCCCAGTACTCTCCGCACGGGGCTGTGGACCGGACGCAACACCTTCCGTCTCCGACGCAGCCGCGGCTTCCAGGGGCCGCGCCGCCCAGCCATGGAGGGCCGCGACGAAGGTGACGGATAGCCCGACGAGCAGGAGCAGGTCGCCGATGCTGTAGACGTTGGCAAGTGGGAGTGGCGGCGGCACGAGGATGATGTCCGTGAGCGGCCGCAGGTACACCGCGACGGCCTCGATGGTGTGGGTGTAGCCCGTCGGTGGGGCATGTCCGACGATCCGCGCCGCGGCCGGATCGACCGGCATGTAGCCGCCGTTCGCGGTGATCGCCACGAGGTTGCTGAGCCCGCCGATCGCGGCGATCGCCAGGCCAGGGATGCGAAGGTTGGCGAGGAGGCAGACGAGGACCGCGACACTCGACAGCACGTACAGGAACGGCGGGGCGCCGCCGAGCTGCGAGTTCACCGCCGGGATCGAGAGGGCCGCCTGGACGAGTGCCCCGGCGATGGCCAGCCACGCCAACCGGATGGTCGGCAGGCGGCCGAACGCGGCAACCGGGCGGCTGAGGACCTCGCCGGCAAGTCCGGCCCAGCGGCGGCCCCAGCCGCCGCCCGCGGACGGAGAGCCGGCAACGGTCACCTGGGCCTCCTGGCGCCCCGGCTCGTCGAGGCGCCGCACAGCCCGTAGTGGGCTCACGACGAGCCACAGTGCGCTGGCCACGCCGAGGACCGCGGCCGCGGCGAGGGTCTCGCGCAACCCGTACTGCTCGCCGACCCAGCCTCCCATGAGCGCGCCGACGGGCAACGTTCCCCAATCGATGAGGCGGAAGATCGAATTGACCCGGCCGAGGGCCTCGATCGGCGCTCGACTCTGCCGGAGCGCACGGGCGTTGACGTTGAAGAGCGGGATCGTGAAGGCGCCGAGAAACCGACCGAACAACAGGATTCCGACGGCAAACACGCCGGAGGCGAACGGCATCACGACGGTGGCCAGCGCTCCCCCGATGGCCGAGGCGATGAGCGTTGGGCCCACGCCGAATCTCGACGTCACGATACCGACGACGAGGGCGCCAATAACGAACCCGACGTTGCCGATGCCGAAGAGCATGCCGATCTCGGTCGGTCCGAGCCCCAGGTCGCGAGCGGCGAAGAGGAAGAAGACGGCGATGATCGCCGCGCTGGCGAGATTGAAGACCGAAGTCGAGATCGCCATGTCGCGCAGGATCCGGTCCCCGAGCACGATCCTGAGACCCGCCGTCACACCCTCGGCACGCCGTCGTGCCGGCTTGCCTCGAACGAGGCGAGCCTCCAGCTCCGCGACCCGGGACTCCAGCGATTCGGCGTACTCCCAGATGTCGAACGCTCCCTGGCGGCGCTCGGGCGTCGCCGACCGGATCGCTGGCGGCCCGGCGTCGCTGGTCGCGGCTCGCGGCCGGCCCGCCCCCAGCAGAGCGACCGAGGCGAGCAGGTACGAGGCGGCGTCGACGATGACCGCCGTCGCGCCGCCGAGCACCGCGACCAGCGAACCGCCAATCGTGGGTCCCACGGTCCGCGCCGCCGATTCGGACAGCTCGATTCGCTGGTTGCCGCGCAGCAGCTCGCCGGGACGAAGCAGCTCCGGCACGTAGCTCTGGTAGGCAACGTCGAAGACGACGCTCAGCGTACCGACGGCGAACGCGACGGCGTAGAGCAGCGGTAGGGAGAGGAGCCCGACGGCGGCCGCTGCGGGGACCGCCAGGAGCATCGTTGCCCGCAGAACGTTCGTCACGACGAGGAGCCCGCGACGATCGACCCGGTCGACGAGGACGCCGGCCGGGATGGAGAAGATCAGGTAGGGAAGCGTCTCGACGGCGGCGAGCAGGCCCATCTCCATGGCGCTCGCGCCGAGACTGAGGAAGGCCAGCAGGGGGATCGCGATGATCGTGACCTGGCTGCCGAAGAGCGAGATGGTCTGGCTCCACCACAGCCACGTGAAGGGCCGGTTGCCGCGATAGACGAGCCAGCCGAGCGGGTTGAGGCTCACGACTCAACCGCCCGGACGAGCACGGCGCCGATCGAGGAACCCTGTTCGCTGTGGAGCGCGAGGAAGGTCGCCACGACCTGCGGATCCCATTGTTTCCCGGCGCCTGCCGCGAGCCGCCGCAGCGCCTCACCCTCGTCGAGGGCTCGGCGGTACGGTCGGTCGGAGGTCATCGCATCGAAGGCATCGGCGACCGCGACGATCCGCGCGCCGTAGGGAATCGCCGCGCCGGCCAAGCCGTCCGGATAGCCGGTGCCGTCCCAGCGCTCGTGGTGATGGCGGACGATGGCGGCACCCGGCCGGAACAGGCCGAACCGGCTGAGCACCTCCCAGCCGAGTCGGGTGTGCTGGCTCATCGTCTGGCGTTCGTCGGCCGTCAACGGCCCCGGCTTCAGGAGGACGCGGTCCGGCACGCCGATCTTGCCGAGATCGTGGACCGACGCTGCCCGCCGGATGAGTGCCACCTCGTCGTCGGGGAGCGCGAGTGCGCGGGCGAGCTGCGCTGCGCGGTCGGCGACCCGCTGCGAGTGACGGAACGTCGTGGAGTCGCGATCGTCGACGAGCTCGGCGAGGGACTCGACCGCCGCACGGGTCTCGGTGTTCAGCCGGCGGATGTGGTCGAACGATCGGGCGATGACGACAGCCGGGATCGCGAGCACACCGATCAGCACCGGCTCGACGATCCAGATGAGCGCGAGCTGGATCCCGATGGCCGCGGTCGCCAGCTCGCCGAGGACGGTGCTCCCGGCATCCTGGCGGAGGACCGAGACGACCGACCGTCCCTCGACGATCCCCACCACGCCGGCGTGGAGGATCGCGTTGACGCCGAAGTAGCAGACAGCGACCGCGACGAACGTCGCCAGCAGCCCGGCCGTCCCGAGGGACTCAGCGGCGTCCCAGGCGGTCCCGAAACGCCCGGCCAGGGCCGATGCGATCGAGCCCGTCAGGACCATACCGGCGACGTTGAATGTGACCTTCATCGCCGACGCTCGCCGGGCGACCTCGGCGACGAGGACGGAGAGGCCGATCGAGACGGCCGCGAGCGGCGGCGGCACCAGCAGGATCGCGGCAACGTGCGAGACGGTCGCCATGGCGAAGCTGCCTCCCGCCGGCATCGGCACCGTCGCGAACTCGAGCGCGACGGAGATCGCCGTCATGACCAGGAACGCCGGCAGCCAGATCGCCGGGTCGGTGGTCCACGCGGGTGGCACGGCGAGCGACCACGCGCCGAGGGCCGTCACCGTCCCGACGTAGAGGGGGAGGAGGACTGCCGTTCGGCGGTGCGTCGCAGTGAGGATCGGTTGGGTGGTGTTGGCGGAGGTCGTCATCTGCTGCTCGAGGTCGCCCGGCGGGCGCGGCGAGAGTGTGACGAGCCGTGCTGTCGCGCCTAGTCACCGAAGGTACTGCGCCGACCAGGGCCGCCGCCCGAGTCACCGCGGGGAGACGGGGCAGAACAGCTCGGCCGCGCCGGGGCGGCACTCCAGCACCGGCGTCCACTGCTCGGATCCGTCGGCCAGGACGAACCGGACGCCGGCGACGAATCCGACGCCCGTCCGGCACTCGGTCTCGCGGGTCGGGCCGCAGCGGTCCTCGGTCAGGAGCTCGACGGTCTTGATCGTGGAGTCGACGATCCCGAGGTGCTCACGAGCGGCCTCGACGAGAACCCGGCACTGGACTTCGGCGAGCCCGACATCGACGCAGCCGGCCGGGAACGGGCGCGCATCCTTGAGGTAGGTGGCCGGTCCGCAGGCGGCGGCGACGGCGACCAGGCCGAGCGTCAACGACCCAACAGCCCGGCGGGCCACGTTTCCTCAGCGGCGCCGCAGGAAGCGCGGGGTCTTCGGATCCGGCGGGGTCGACGGTGGCGGCGGCGCGTTTGCGGAAACGACGACCGGCTCATCGCCGTCCGGGCCCCGCTTGCGTCGGCGTCGTTCGGCGCCCCCGGCGTTCGGGCTCGGCGTCCCGGCCTTGTCGGCCGCCGCGACGGGCTGGAGCGACACCGGCTGGAGGTCCGGTGCGCCGTGGGCCGGGATGACCGGATCGAGCCCCGCGCCGAGGTCGTCGCCCAGGGCGCGGCCGATGGGCATGGTCGAGCGGTCGCGACGCCACGGGGGGACCCAGTCGCCCGGCCGCTGGGCGTGGGCGGGCTGGATCGGGTGAGGCGACGGCGCCGCGGACGCCACGGCGACGGCGGGGACCGGCGCGAGGACCGCGGGCGCGCTCGGCTCCTGGGCGTCGACCGGCGCCGCGGTCGTTGCGGCGGCGGCCGGGGCGGCGGCGGGGCCGAAGCCCGTCGCGATGAGGGTCACCTGCATGGCTCGGCCGAGCCGGCGATCGATCCGCGTGCCGAAGACGATGTTCGCCTCGGGATGGGCGTTGCGGCGAACTTCCTCGGCCGCGGCGGTCAGCTCGGCGAGCGTCATCCCGTGCGAGCCCGAGACGTTCAGGAGGATCGAGGTCGCGCCGTTCATCCGCCCTTCCTGGAGCGTGCCGGCCATCGCCTGGCGGGCAGCCTCGACGGCGCGCTCCGGGCCCGTGGCCCGACCCACGCCCATGACCGCCGAGCCGCCGC
The DNA here is from genome assembly GCA_036556145.1 of Candidatus Limnocylindrales bacterium. Taxonomy (GTDB): domain Bacteria; phylum Chloroflexota; class Limnocylindria; order Limnocylindrales; family CSP1-4; genus JACDAV01. The sequence continues at coordinate 18,729 of DATBKB010000123.1, forward strand.
TCTTGATCACCGTGCGGACGTCGGCGAAGTCGAGGTTGATCCGGCCGGGGGTGCCGATGATGTCGAGGATCTCCTGGACGCTTCGACGGAGTACCTCGTCGACCGTCCGAAACGCTTCCTCGAGCGACGCGTCGGCCGGCACGATGTCGCGGACGCGGTCGTTGGGGACGGTGAGGAGGGCATCGACCTTGTCGCGCAGGTTCGCCGCCGCGCCATCCGCCACCGCGTGACGGCGGGGACCCTCGAACGCGAAGGGCTTCGTCGCGACGGCCACGGTGAGGACGCCGTGCTCCCGGGCGATCGACGCGACGACAGGTGCGGCGCCGGACCCGGTGCCGCCGCCGAGCCCGGCGGTCACGACGACGAGGTCGCAGCCGGTGACGGCGCGGGCGATCTCGACCGCGGCCTCATGGGCCGCCGCCTCGCCGACGAGCGGGTCGCCGCCGGCGCCGAGGCCGTCGGTCATCGCCTTGCCGATCTGGATCTTCTTCGGCGCCCGCGACCGGTGGAGCGCCTGCGCGTCGGTGTTGATCGCGATGAAGTCGGCGCCGTGAATCCGGGCCCCGATGAGGGCGTCGACGGCGTTCGAACCGCCCCCGCCCACGCCGATGATCCGGATGCGGCGGCTGGTCGTCCGGCGACGCCAGATGAAGGTCGCCAGCCGGGTCGCCGCGACGATCAGGACGACCAGGACGGCGAGCAGGAAGAGACGGTTCTGGAGGAGGTTCTGGAGGAGGTCCATCGCCCGGGCAACCTACGCCCGGAAGGCCCCCCCGGGTAGGCGCCGAAGGTACCGAGGGCCCCGGAACCGAAGGGTCGGCGAGAGCGTGAATCCGCCGCCCCGGGCCCTGCCGGCGGTGCCGCCGGGAGCAGGCTGGCGGAGGCCGGTGACCCGTGGGAGACTGGCCGTCCGCGACGGGAGGAATCGGTGAGGCGACCAGACGAGGTCCCCGGCCTCGGGCGATCGATGGACCGGCCCTTCGGGTCCGTGTCGCCCTTCCCGCCGATCGCCGACTACGGCTTTCTCTCCGACACCGAGGTCGCGGCCCTCGTCGCGCCGAGCGGCAACGTCGAGTGGCTGTGTGCGCCGCGCTTCGACGCGGCGAGCCTGTTCGGGGCCATCCTCGACCGCGACGCGGGGGGCTTCCGCTTCGGTCCGGCGGACATCAATGTGCCGGCCGCGCGTCGATACCTGCCCGGGACCAACATCCTCGAGACGAGCTGGGGGACGCCGACTGGCTGGGTCATCGTCCGCGACGTCCTCCTCATCGGCCCGTGGCACCACGACGCCGAGCGATCCGGCACGCACCGCCGACCGCCGACCGACTACGACGCCGACCACGTCCTCCTCCGGACGGCGCGCTGCGTCCAGGGCTCGGTCCAGATCACGCTCGAGTGCGAGCCGGCCTTCGACTACGGGCGCGTGCGCGGCCGCTGGCAGCACGTCGGCGACGGCTACCAGCACCTTCGCTGCCGGCCGGAGGCTCGCGACGTCGACATGACGCTGGAGCTCACGAGCGACATCAACCTCGGCTTCGAGGGACCGCGAGCCGTCGCGCGGACCTTGATGAAGGAAGGCGAGACGCGGTACTGCGCGCTGGCATGGGGCAGCGTCTCGCCGCCGGAGTCGTACGAGGACGCGTACAAGCGGCTCGTCTGGACGGCCCACCACTGGCAGCACTGGCTCGCCCGCGGCAACTTCCCGGACCACCCATGGCGGAGCCATCTCGAGCGATCCGCGTTGACGCTCAAGGGCCTGACGTATGCGCCGACCGGCGCGATCATCGCCGCGCCGACGACCTCGCTGCCCGAGACGCCCGGCGGCGAACGCAACTGGGATTACCGCTACAGCTGGATCCGCGACTCGACGTTCGCGCTGTGGGGCCTGTACACGCTCGGCTTCGACTGGGAGGCGAGCGACTTCATGCACTTCATCGCCGACGTCGCGGACGATTCGCGCGACCTCCAGGTGATGTACGGGATCGACGGCCGTCGGGAGCTGCCCGAGCAGATCCTCGATCACCTCACGGGCTACGAGGGCGCCCGTCCGGTGCGGATCGGGAACGGCGCATTCGACCAGCAGCAGCACGACATGTGGGGTGCGGTCCTCGATTCGGTGTACCTCCACACGAAGTCGCGCGACCACCTCGACGAGCGCATCTGGCCGATCCTCGTTCGCCAGGTCGAGGCGGCGCTCCGGCACTGGCGCGAGCCCGATCGCGGGATCTGGGAGGTCCGCGGCGAGCCGAAGCACTTCACGTCATCGAAGGTCATGTGCTGGGTGGCCGCGGATCGCGGCGCGCGGCTGGCACGCCTCCGCGAGGACGAGGCATCGGCCCAGACGTGGCAGGCCGGAGCGGACGAGATCCGCGCCGACATCCTCGCTCATGGCCTCGACGAGCGCGGCGTCTTCACCCAGCACTACGACACGAATGCCCTCGACGCGTCGCTGCTGCTCATGCCGCTCGTCCGATTCCTTCCGCCGGACGACGACCGGATCCGCCGAACGGTCCTCGCGATCGCCGACGAGCTGACGGTCGACGGGTTCGTCCTCCGCTACCGGACCGAGGAGACCGACGACGGGCTCAGCGGCGAGGAGGGGACGTTCACGATCTGCTCGTTCTGGCTCGTGTCGGCGCTCGTCGAGATCGGCGAGCTGGAGCGGGCGCGACGGCTGTGCGAGAAGCTCCTGTCCCACGCCAGCCCGCTCGGCCTGTACGGCGAGGAGCTCGACCCGGGAACGGGCCGTCACCTCGGCAACTTCCCACAGGCGTTCACCCACCTCGCCCTCATCAACGCCGTCATGCACGTCATCCGCGCCGAGCGACGCTCGGCGGCTCCCGCGCCGGTGTCGCCGCGAGCCGACACCGAGATGCCCGCGACAGCGGCGCCCGCCAGGGCGCAGCCGCTCGAGCGGATGGGCGCCGGTCCGCTCGAGGTCGAAGCCCGCCCCACGGAGGCCCGCCCCTCGGGGGCCCGGCCCTCGACGGCGCCCGATGTCATCAGCGCCACGCGCAAGGAACGCCGCTGACCGACGGCGCGCGAAAGAGCTCGCGGCCGGATTCCGCTACGGTTAGGACGTGGATGCGATCGTCGCCGAGGGGCTCGTCAAGGTCTATCGCACGCGCCGCAGCGAGGTGCGGGCGCTCGACGGGATCGATCTCAACGTCGCCGAGGGCACCGTCCTGGGGTTGCTCGGGCCGAACGGCGCCGGCAAGACGACCGCGGTCCGGATCCTCGCGACCCTGCTCAAGCCGAATGCCGGTCGTGCCACCGTCGCCGGATACGACGTCGTTCGCCAGGCCGACGCGGTCCGCCACGCCATCGGGTTGTCCGGTCAGTACGCCGCCGTCGACGAGAACCTGACCGGCCGCGAGAACCTCTGGCTGTTCGGCCGGCTCTACCAGCTCACGAGCTCGGTGGCGTCGCGTCGCGCGTCCGAGCTGCTCGAGGAGTTCGACCTCGTCGACGCCGCGGATCGCACGGTCAAGACGTACTCGGGCGGCATGCGTCGCCGGCTCGACCTCGCGAGCGCGCTCATCGGCCGGCCGCGGCTGCTGTTCCTCGACGAGCCGACGACCGGGCTCGACCCGCGCAGCCGCCTCGGAATGTGGGACGTCATCCGTCGCCTCGTCCGGGAGGGCGCGACGTTGCTGCTCACGACGCAGTACCTCGAGGAAGCCGACGAGCTCGCCGACATGATCGCCGTCGTCGACCGCGGCCGGATCATCGCCCGCGGCACGGCCGACCAGCTGAAGTCGACGGTCGGCGGCGAGCGGATCGAGGTCGTCGTTCGCGACCGCACCGCGATCGAGCGGGCCCGAGCCGTGCTCGAGCGCGACGCGGGCGGCGAGACGACGCTCGACGAGCACACGAGGAAGCTGACGGTGCCCGCCCGCGGCGGCGCGCAGACGCTCATCCAGATCGTCCGTGACTTCGACGAGGTCGGCATCGCGATCGACGACATCGCCCTTCGCCGGCCGACGCTCGACGACGTGTTCCTCTCGCTGACGGGTCACGCGGCCGAGGAAGCGCCGGCCCACGATGAGGCACCCGTGCCCGTCGGTGCGGGGAGCGGATCGTGACGGCCGGCGCAGTCGTCCGCGGCGGCGGCCCCGCCCAGGCCATCCGCGACGGCCTCATCGTCGGCTGGCGGAGCCTGAAGCGGATCCCGCGGATCCCGGAGCTCGCGATCTTCGCGATCCTCCAGTCGATCATGTTCGTGCTGCTGTTCGCGTTCGTCTTCGGTGGGGCGATCCCGCTGCCGGGCGGTGGCAACTACCGCGAGTTCCTCATGCCCGGGATCTTTGCCCAGACGATCGTGTTCGCGGCGGGGACGACGGCGATCGGCATGGCGGACGACATCGGCAAGGGAATCATCGATCGCTTCCGCTCGCTGCCGATGGCGCGCTCGGCGGTCCTGTCCGGCCGAACGTTCGCCGACGTCATCTACAACGCGGGCATCCTCGTGGTCCTGATGATCTCGGGCTTCGCGGTCGGGTGGACGGTCAACACCGGTATCGGAAACCTCATTGCCGGCATCGCGTTGCTGCTGCTGTTCGCCTACTCGATGGCGTGGCTCGGCGTGTACCTCGGGCTCATGGTGCCGTCGGTCGAGGTCGGACAGCAGGTCGTGTTCACGGCCCTTTTTCCGATCACGTTCATCTCGAACGTCTTCGTCCCGCCCGCCACCCTCCCCGACATCCTCAAGCCCATCGCCGAGTGGACCCCGACGAGCACGCTGACGGCCGCGCTGCGAGACCTGTGGGGCAACCCGAACCCGTACGTCGGGACCGGCTTCCCGGCGGAGAATCCGGTCCTCGTCACGGTCCTGTGGGTCGTCGTGATCATCGCGATCTTCGGGCCGCTGAGCGTCCGTCGCTACCGCTCGATGAGCCGCTAGCCCAACCCGACGCGGCGACCCTCCCCGAACAACACCGGCCCGTGCCCGCCGGCGCTGGTACTGGCGTTCGGCCGCCGCGGGACCTTCGCCCCGCAGACCGGTCCGGGCGCCGCGCCGAGGATGGCGGCCCTGATCCCGATGCGGATCCGCCTTGGCCGTCACGCCGATGCCCGGTCGCCTCGCCGTCACCCTCACGATCACTCGACGACGCCTGGCCGCCGTTGCCGGCCTCGCCTTCGGGCTTGCCCTCGCCGGCACGGTGCTCGGCGCAGCGCCGCCGGCGCCCTGGGCGGTTGAGACCTTCGACCCCGCTTCCGAGACCCAGCTCCTCCTGCTGACGAACCAGTCCCGCACCGACGCGGGCGTCACGCCGCTGGACGTCGACGCGCAGCTCGCGGAGATCGCCCGCTGGCGGAGCCGGGACATGGCCGACCGGCACTACTTCAGCCATTCGATCCCGCCGCTCGGCGGCAAGGTGTTCGAGGTCATCCAGGCCCGGCACTACTGCTTCGTCCTGGCCGGCGAGAACATCGGCTGGAACACGTACCCGGACGCCGTCGCGACCGCCGAGATCCAGCTTGCGTTCCTCCAGTCGCCCGGGCACCGGGCGAACGTCCTGAGCTCGCGATGGCAGGTCCTCGGCGTGGGGGCGTTCAAGGGCTCGGATGGACGGAAGCTCTGGACGGTCCTCTTCGCCGAGCCCTGCCCGCCGAGCGGCCGAGGGTCCTGACCGGCCTACACTTGCGGGCATGCCGCCCGTCACGGCCACACGCCGCCGCGGCCGGCCGGCGGCGAACCGAGCCTCGGTCGGCGATGCGTTGACCCGCCTTCGGCCCTCGCTGCCCCACGCCGCGGCCGCGCTTCTCGGCCTGGTCCTCATGGTCGCGTCACTGGCGCTCGCGACGGCCGTCCACCGAAACGTGGACCGCGCCGTGCAGGCGAGCTTCGGGCGCGCGGCCTTCCGGGTCTCGGCCGCGGACGGCGGGACGCTCGTCGAGGACACGCTGGCCACGATCACGAGTGTCCTCGGCGTCGAGGTCGCCGCGCCGTCGGTCGAGCGGCCGGGTTCGCTCGTGCCACCCGAGGAGGCCGACGACCCCGGCGACGCCGCGCTCGTCCCCGGGGCGCTCCGGCCGGTGACGCTCCTCGGCGTCGATCCGCTCGTCGAGAACCAGGCCCGCGATCCCGCGCTGGTCGCGGGCGCGCCGCTGACCCGCCGTGACGAACCGGCCGCGCTCATCGGCGAGCGACTCGCGGCCGAGGACGGCTACGGGCTCGGGAGCGACATCCTCGTCGCCACGGACGGCGAACCGGAACGGTTCCGCGTCGCCGGCATCGTCGCCGGCGACGGGCCGCCGATCGGCTCGGGCGGCCGCGTCGTCGTGCTCCCGATCGACGCCCTGTCGCGGCTGTTCGATCTCACCGGCCCGGCACGGGTCGATCTGGTGGTCGCGCCTGACATCCCGCTCGACGGCGTCCGCGCCGAGCTCGGCGAGGCGCTCGCGGGTGCGCCGGTCGACGTGACATCGCCGCAGGACGTTGCGATGTCGTGGGCCGCGCCCCTCGGCGCCATCGGCGTTCGCGCGGCGATCGTCGGCGTCCTTGGGCTCGCGGTGGGGGCCGCGATCGCGGTCGGTGCCGTGTGGCTGGCCGGGGCCGGGCGGACGGCCGTCACTCCGGGCCGGGCGCTTCTCCTCGCTGCCCTGGGCAGCGCCGCGGTCGCCGTTGCCGCCGCCGTCGCCGGGTTCGACGTTCGGGGCGTCATCGGCGACGCGGCCGGCGGCCTGCCATGGGACCTCGTCCGCGCGGTGGAGGGGTCGTTCGTCTTGCTCGTGGTCGTTGCGGCCGCCGTCGCGGCGATGCTTGCCATCGGCCAACGCCTGCCGGCGCTCACCGCGTGGGTCGCACGAGCGAGCGCGCCGGCCGCACCGCGCCTCGGACGGAGCCGCTCCGACGGTCCACGCCTGATAGACTCGCGCCGCAAGGTCGACGGCTCGGAGAGGGGGCCGCGACGGGAGGGCACGTGATGACGATCGCCTTGCCGCATCTGAACCGGTTGCCCGCGGGCGAGAAGGGCATCACGCTCGGTGACTTCCTCGTCCCGATCCGGATCGGCGAGTGGCTCAGCGCGCGGGCCCGCCACATCATCCTGATCGTCGCGGGTGCGCTGCTCATCTACCTGACGGCGCTCATCTCGATCCCGGTCCCGGGGTCGCCGGTGCCCGTCACCGGCCAGACGTTCGGCGTGCTGCTCGTGGGCGGCGCGCTGGGATTCCGGCGCGGGATCGCCTCGGTTGCCCTCTACGTCCTGCTCGGCGTCGTCGGACTGCCGGTGTTCGCCGAAGGCAAGGACGGGCTCCAGGTCCTCTTCGGGACCACCGGCGGGTACCTCCTCGGCTTCATCCTCGCCGGCGCGCTCGTCGGCCGGCTCGCCGAGCTCGGCTGGGATCGCAACCTGCTCGGGGCGCTCGCGGCGATGGCGATCGGCAACGTCGTGATCTACCTCGTCGGACTGCCGTGGCTTGCCGCGGTCGCGGGGTTCACGACCGTCGAGGAGACGTTCCGGGCCGGCCTCTACAACTACATCCCCGGCGACATCTTCAAGCTCGTCCTCGCGGCGGGGCTCTTCCCGGTTGCGTGGTGGGTCGTCGGGCGCCGGCCCGGGGAGCGATAGCCCAAGCCGCGGCCGGTGGCCCCGCCGCGGCCCCCGACCCTGGCCTCTACGGCCCCGCCAGCGAGGGCTGGCGTCTCGATCGCGAGGCGATGCTCCTGCTCGGTGCCGGGCCGCGGGCGCTGCTCCTCCAGGTCGCCCACCCGCTTGTCGCCGAGGGCGTCGACCAGCACAGCGGCTTTCGGGCCGACCCGTGGGCGCGTCTGCAGGGCACGCTGCGGAGCTATCTGCGGATCGTCTACGGCACGACGGCGGCCGCGCGGGGCGAGATCCGCCGGCTCAATGCCCTCCATCGCGACATCGCCGGCCCGATTCGGGACCCCGCGGCGCGCCGCACCCACGGTTCGCGGTATTCGGCGCGCGACCCGGAGCTGTCGCTGTGGGTCCACGCGACGCTCGTCGACTCGACCATCGAGTCGTATGACGCGTGGCTCGAGCCCTACCCGCCCGATGCCCGGGCGCGCTTCTACGAGGAGACGCGGCCGATCGGCCGCGCATTCGGGATCCCGGAGTCGCTGCTGCCAGCGAACCTCGAGGCGTTCGAGACATACATGTCCCGGACGCTCGCCCCGGACGGGCCGATCCACGTTTCGTCGACGGCGAAGGCGATCGGCCGGGAGATCCTCAACCCGCCGCTCGGCCCGATCGTGCCCCCGCTCGGCTGGCTCCCGCCGGTCGCCTATGCCTGGACGTTGTGGCCGGCGGTCGCGCTGCTGCCGCCGCGCATTCGCGACGAATACGGCGTTCGCTGGGGCCCGTTCGAGCGAGCGGTCGCGGCCTGGCTGGTCGCGGGCTGGCGCGCATGGCGCCCGTTCGTTCCCACGTCGCTCCGCTGGGTGGCCCAGGCCCGCGCCGCCGACCGCCGCATGGCGAACGCGCCCGAAACTCCTCGCGCAGCGACAAACAGATCGACGACGTAGTTCGGATTCAAACTGTCCTCAACGCCACGTGGATCATCCGTACTCGTCGTACGCAATCGTAGGGCGTTGGCGTGGGCGAGGCCTTCCGACGCGCGCCAGCGCCGCGAGTGCCGCGAGGGGCGCCGGCGCCGCGCGCGCCGAGCGGGACTCAGTACAGGCGTGGGAAGCGCGGCTCGAAGCGGGGGACCAGGTCCAGCGGCGTGTGCGCGTCGAGCGTGTCGAGCAGCGTCTTCGTCGGCGCGATCGCGAAGCGATTCTCCGCGATGTACGCGCGGACGCCCGCCCAGAACGCGCTCGAGCCCATCCGAACGCGTAGGTCGTCGATGAAGTTGCCGCCCTGGATGTAGACGACCTCGTAGTAGCAGGCGTTCGAGTACCGGTAGATCGAGAGATCCAGTCTCGCGGTCGCGCAGCGGCTGGCCCGCCTCGTTCCCAGCACGCGTCGGGTGAGGAAGTCGGCCATGGCCTCGTCCGTGAACGGCTCGTTCGCCTGGTCGCCGCCGACGATCCCGTAGAACCACTGGTGCGCCGTCTCGTGATGGACGAGGTAGGCGAGGTTCGACGACGGTGCGCCACGCGGAATCCACACGAGGCCCGGCGACTCGATCGCGTAGCCGCCGCCCGACTGCGCGACTCGATACGTCCGGTACGGATACGGCCCGACAAGCGCCTCCATCTTCGCGAGCGCGCCCTTCGCCTGGGCCAGCAGCGTCGATCCCGGTCCGCCGGGCCGGTAGTAGACGCGGACCGTCGTGTCGCCGACGACCGCAGACCCGGTGCGAAAGTCCGGCGCGGCGGCGATGGCGAAGTCGCGCACGTTCTCGGCGAGGAACGTCTGCGTCAGGCCGCTCGCCGACACGCGCTCCCCGGAGGTCGCAATGACGAGCGGCCGATCGGTCGTGATCGCGACGCGGACGCTCGGGCTCACCGGCGTGATCCACGGGTCGCCGATGTTGGGCCGATCGAACGCGTACGGCTTGCTCACCCACGGCAACCAGCGATACGCGTCGACGACCCCGTTGACGCGGGCGAACATCCAGTTCGAGCCGGCGGTGTCGGCGCGCAGCGTCGAACGGAAGATCAGGCGGGCCTGGACCATGCCGCCGTCCGGCAGCACGCCGCCAAGCGGCATGATCAGCGTCTGGTCGCGGACGTTCACCGACACGGCCTTCGACGCGACCGACGCGGCGCGGATGTCGATTCGCCCAAGGCGTGCGGCGATCGTGTTCAGCTCGAGCCGGTCGATCGGCCCACCGGACGTGTTCTCGATCGTCATCAGCGAGTCGACGGTGAACGCCCGCGAGTCGTAGGCGAGCCGAAGCTTCACGTCGTACGAGACGCGCAGGTCGATGCTCGCCCGGTCGACCGAGCCCGGGTCGAGGGCCGCGGCAGTCGGCGGGATCGTTCGGACCGGCGTCGGGGTGGGGGAGGCGGAACCGGGGCTGGAGGGCGACGGCGTCAACGCGGGCGTCGCGGTCGGTGCCGGACTCGGCGTTGGAGTCGGGCTCGGGCTCCGCGTCGGGGGCGGCGTGCCTGTCGACGGCGGGCTCGCCTGGGCGACGGAGGAGGCGGTCGGCGAAGCGCCGCCCGAGCTCGGGGAGCTGGGCCCGGGCGACGCGCCCGGGTTCTGCCGGCCCGAGACGAGCACGACGGCGGCCAGCGCGAGCAGGACCGCCGCGACGATCTGGATCAGCGCGAGACGCCCGACCCGGTTCATGGGGCCAGATGCTAGACCCGCGACCCCGGGCCGTCCCCCGACCCGATCGTCGCCACCGCCCGCGTATCCTTCGGGCCATGGTCGCGCCCGCGAAGCCGTCGACCCCCTTGGCCCCCTCGGCGGCAGTCCGATCCGCCTTCATCCAGGCCGTTCGGAGCTCGCTGCCGGGCCTTCGGCTGCTCACGGACGAGTCCGACCGGGAGTCGTACCGGCACGACGAAACCGCCTACCTCGAAGCCGGGCTGCCCCTCGCCGTCGCCCTGCCGGCCTCGACCGCCGAGGTCAGCGCGCTCGTCCGCCTCGCCGCGGAACACCGGATCCCGGTCGTGCCGCGGGGCGCCGGAACGGGCCTTTCCGGAGGCGCCGCCGGGATCGACGGCGGGCTGACGATCGCCTTTACCCGGATGAACCGCGTCCTCGAGGTCGACCGCGACAACCTCTGCGTCGTCGTGCAGCCGGGGATGATCAACGCCGAGCTGAAGAAGGCGGTCGCCGACGAAGGCCTCTTCTATGCGCCCGACCCGGCGAGCTACGAGAGCTGCTCGATCGGGGGCAACCTCGGGACAAACGCCGGTGGGCTGTGCTGCGTGAAATACGGGCAGACGCGGGACTCGGTGCTCGGGCTCGAGGTCGTCCTCGCCGATGGCTCCGTCATCCGGACCGGCGGCCGGAACGTCAAGGACGTCGCCGGCTATGCGCTGACGCATCTGTTCGTCGGGTCCCAGGGAACGCTCGGGCTGATCACAGAGGCGACCCTCCGGCTTCGACCGACGCCGCCGTCGCGCTCCACGATGCTCGCCTTCTTCCCGACGCTCGAGTCGGCCGGCGACGCGGTCGCCCGAATGACGGCCGGCGGCCTCGTCCCCGTGACGCTCGAGCTCATGGACCGCGCGACGATTGCCGCGGTCGAGGACTGGCACCACCTCGGGCTCGACCTCGAGGCCGAGGCGATGCTGCTCGTCGAGTCGGACCTGCCGAGCGCGGCCGCGACCGAAGAGCTGGCGCGGGCCGTCGCCGCGTGCCAGGAGGCCGGCGCCACCTCGACGGTCCAGGCGGCCGACGCCCAGGAGGCCGACTGGCTGCGCCAGGCCCGGCGCCTCGCGCTCCGCGCGCTGGAGCGGCACGGGACCGTGCGGATGGAGGATGTGGGCGTGCCTCGGAGCCGGGTGCCGGAGCTCCTCCGCGCGATCGAGGCGATCGCGATGAACCACGGCATCCGCTGCGCGACCTTCGGCCACGCCGGCGACGGCAACCTCCACCCGAACTTCATCTTCGAGCGCGACGACCCGCGGGCCGAGGCGCTGACCGAGGCGGCGCGGGCGGACCTCTACCGTGCGGCGCTCGCGCTGGGCGGCACCGTGACGGCGGAGCACGGGATCGGCGCGTCGCGCCGCGAGTTCCTCGCGGCGCAGGTGGGGGAGGGGACGCTCGGGGTCATGCGCTCGATCAAGGCCGCACTCGACCCGCTCGGGATTCTGAATCCGGGACGAGTCGTCTAGCTGGCGGCCGCCGGGCCACTGACACACGACTCCGACCTGCGGGCGCGGGCCGTGCGTCCAGAGCCCCCTCCCTCACAGAAGGTGTGAAGGGTCCCTTGGCGGCCGGGCCCTAAGGCGCCAGCG
>DATBKB010000124.1:0-4852 GCA_036556145.1 Candidatus Limnocylindrales bacterium
CGAGCGTGCGCCGCCAGCTCGGGCTGGCGCTCGTAGCTCACGACGCTCGCGCCCAGGCGCGCGAGGACCGCCGCCTGATACCCGGAACCCGTGCCGATCTCGAGGATCCGGTCGCCGGGCTTCGGCCGGAGCAGCTCGGTCATGCGCGCGACGACGTAGGGCTGGCTGATCGTCTGGCCGGCCTCGATCGGGAGCGCACCGTCAACGTAGGCGTAGTCGCGCCGCGAGTCGGCGATGAACGCCTCGCGCGGGATCTCGCCCATCGCCGCGAGGACGCGCTCGTCCGCGATCCCGCGACCGCGGAGCTGCCTCGCGACCATCTCCGCGCGGGCCGCCTCCGATCCGGCGTCGCGCGCCTCGCGCATGCGGCGAGGATACGCCGGGCCTCAGCCCTGACGAAGCCCCGTCATCCCCCGTCGATGCCGCCGAACGGCTCGATCGCGGTGATGACGAGCGTCATTCGGCACGCCCCGATCTGCGCCAGCCGGTCTCCGCCGACGTCGGGGTCGACACGGCACGTCGCCGCGGCGGCGTGGTCGTAGTGGCCGGTGACCTGGTAGACGCCGTTCGGGAGGCTCGGCTCGCTCAGGCCGGGCGTGCTGAACTCGGCGGGATCCCAGGCCGGCTGGATCTCGCGGCGTGCGGCGGTGAGCCAGTCCGGCGCGGTGAGCCGGTACGTCGTCCGATCGATGCTCGCGAGCCACCTCGGCGTCACGGCCGGACCGCTCGCGGTGCAGACGCAGCTCGTGACCTGGGCGAGGAACCGCAGCTCCTCGTCGCGGAAGCAGGCGAGCGCGCCCGGGCTGCCGAGGTTGGCCAGCGCCGCGAAGTCCTCGAACAGCTCGCCCGGCGCGCGGCACGCCAGCGGCACGTCGCGGACCCAGCGCTCGCCCTCGCGACTCCCGACGGCGAGCCAGCCCGATCGGAGCGGCGACTCGCGACCGGCGAGCGACAGCACCTGGTACCACTGGTAGCCGTCGGCCGCGACGGGACCGTCGATGACGTAGACATGCTCGCCGGTGCTGAGGAGGGGCTCGAAGCGCTCGGACTCGGGCCCGATGGTGGGCAGGGACCGCATCCGGACGCGGTCGACGATCGTCTCGGCGACCCACTCGACGCTGAGGGCGAGGGCCGCGGGCGCCGGCGATGCGGTCGGGGAGGGGGAGGCCGAGGGGAGCTCGGTCGGGACGACGGTCGCGGTCGCCGCCGGCGTGCCGGCGACCGGCGTGGAAGTCGCGGCCGTCCCGGTCGGGCTCGGGGATGGCGACGAGGACGCGGCCGGCGTGCAGCCGATGACAAGGGCGACTCCGACGACGATGAGGGACCGGACGCCGTCTCGCCGCCGCAGCCTCGCCATCAGGACCCCGCTGGGCTCGCGCTCGCGGCGGGGCTGGCGGAGGGGCTGGCGCCAGGCGATCCACTCGCGCCGGGCGAACCGCTCGCGGCGGGACTGCCGCTCGGCGGGCTCGTGCTCGGCGTCGGGGTGAGGCTCGGCCGCGGCGTCGGCGTCGGCACCGGCGACAGCGCGCCGCCGACCCCGAACAGGACGGCGTTCGCGAAGATCACCAGGAACACGGCGACCGTCAACAGGACGAACCATGCCGACGCGCGGTCGCGGAGTCGAACCGTCTGGTCCGGTGGCGGGGAGCCAGCGGCACGGGGGGTCGGTCTCGCCGCCCGATCGCGCTCGGGAGCCGGTGCGGGCGCGGTGTACCGCTGGGTCTCGGTCGACGCTTCCGCGTCGACGGCGTCAGCCTGGTCCGCCTCGGCGGCATCGGCGTCGAGCGGCTCGGCCTCGTCGGGCCCACCTGGCGCGCCACGCGCGCCGTCGGGTCGTTGGGTCATGCGGTGAGGGCCTCCTCCGGCGGGCATCGGGTCGTCCCGGCTCCGCACGCGGGCGCCAGTGTAGCCGGGCACACACGTGCAGGGTTCGCGGGCGGGGCGGCCCGGGCGGCCCGGGCGGCCCCTGGCCACTGCCAGTAGCCACCGGCCCACAAGTGCAGGGGCTCGCGGTCGTTGAGGCGCCTCTTCGCCGCCGAGCGCCAGCATCTGTACGACCTCGGCTACTCCGAGTAGCCAGGCGACCGAGCTCGGGCCCGCTGCCTCGGCCCGGCGGGCTCCGCGACGCCGGACGACCTAGGCGTCGCGCAGTGGCGGCACCAGCATCCCGGCCAGCCCCGCCGCGAGCATGACGAGGCCGAACACCCCGAGCGTCGTCGCGACCCCCACGACCTCGCCGAGCACCCCGCCCACTGCCATCGCCACCGCCCACGCCCCGCCGACGAGCGCGAAGCGGAAGCTCACGACGCGGCCCATGAGCTCGCCCGGCGTCCGCAGCTGGAAGAGCGTCTGGCTCGGGATGACGAAGACCATGTTCGCGAAGCCGGCGCCGGCCATGAGCCCGAGGGCGATCGGCAGCGCCGTCGTCAGGCCAAGCAGCGCGATGAACGCGCCGCAGAGCGCGTAGCCGAGGATGATCAGCCGCCCGTTCCCGAACCGCGTGCCCACCAAGCCGACGAGGAACCCACCGACGAGGTTGCCGACCCCGATTCCCGCCTCGAGGAAGCCGAGGACCGCCTCCCAACCGAACCGGGCGTCGACGATCGCCCGCGCCGCGTAGACCGCGGTCAGCGCGACGAGGATGCCGAGCGTGAACTGGGCGACGGTCGCCTGGATCGTGTTCGCGAGCAGGACCCGATCGCCCCGCAGGAACCGCCAGCCCGCTCGTAGCTCGTCGGCGAAGCGGGACTGGGCATCGGACTCGGCCACCCTCGCGACCGGCGGCACGGCGATCGTCCAGATGAGCGCCGCCGAGGCGACGTACGTCGCCGCATCGAACCAGAAGGCGAGCGGCAGCGCTGGGCCGAGGAACGCGACGAACAGCCCGGCGATCGCGAAGCCGCCGATGTCGGCGAACGTCTCGGCGATCCAGAGGGCCGAGTTTGCCGTCAGCAGCTCGTCCTCGCGGACGATCCGCGGCACCACCGCCACGCGAGCCGGCCGGAAGAAGACGGAGATCGTCGCGACGAGGAAGGTGAGCGGATACACGAGCAGGATGTTCGTTACGGCGGCGAGTGGCATGAGCAGGACGACCGCGGCCCGCAGGAGGTCGCTGACGATCAGCACCTCACGCTGGTTCCAGCGGTCGACCAGGGTCCCGGCGATGGGGCTGAAGAGAACGTTCGGCAGCGTCGCGAACAAGAACACCGCTGCCGTCGCGATGACCGAGCCGGTCGCGTTGAGGACGAGGGTGGCGATCGCGATGTAGTGGATGCGGTCGCCGATGAGGCTGATGAGCTGGCCGGTCCACAGCGCGACGAACGAGCCGTTGAGGGCGAGGCGGACGTACGGATGCCGCCGCGAGGGAGCCTCGGCAACGGGCGCCTCGACACCGATCGCGGGCACGGCCACCGCGGCGCCACCGGCCGTCGCCGCGATCGGCGGGGGAGTCGGGGCAAGGGCGCCGGCGTCGACGGCTGCCGCGAGCGGCAGCTCGAGCGTCGCCGCGTCCTCGAGCCCGGGCGCGAGGCTCGCCGTCTCGCGCCGCCACGGATGCCGGCGGACCGCCGCCTCGCCCTCGAGGAGCTGCACGCGCCGCCGCTCCAGCTCGGCCTCGTCCTCGTCGGTCTCGCGCGGCGTCCGGACGACCGTCGCGAACAGGAAGAACGCCAGCCCCGCACCCAGGAACACGTCGCCGATCGACGCGACGTTGCGGAAGAACGGCAGCGGGATCGGGATGAGGTCGGCGAGCGGCCCGGCGCGGCGGAGGAACTCGGCGTCCAGGGTTGCCGGAAGCACCGTGTGAAAGACCGTCCGCGCGTCGTCGGGCGTGAGGCCCGCCGCCCGCAGCGACGGCTCCCAGATCGGCATCCGGCCGCCGTTGAGGACGATCGCGGTGACGTTGAAGAGGATCCCGACGAACGCAAGGCTCATGCCCGGTTGCGAGCGGTTCGCCCAGAGGCCGGCGAGCAGCAGCGCGTAGGCGCCGGCGAACAGCGGCAGCCGCAGCTGCTCCGCCACGCCGACGCCGCCGGCGATCGCCGCCTCGGTCACGAACCGGACGACGACAGCGACGAGCAGCACGCCGATCCAGCGCAGCCGGACGACGGCGAGATTCCAGATGTTGCCGCCGGCGAACAGCCCGAGCGCCAGTCCGAGCGCGATCGCGCCGATCAGCACGGGACGGCGTTCATGACGGGGCGGCGCTCAGCGGGTGGCGGCGACCGCGCAGCACGGGACCATGATCGCAGAGCGACCGTTCGCGGCGCCCCCTCGTCCCGGTAGGATGTCGCCCCGATGGCCGCCCGTCACCAGCCCATCGGACCGCGCGCTTGTTCGGCCTGACCGCCGACGAGGAGCGGACGCTTCGCGGGCTCGACACGCCGGCGAAAGTCCAGGCGTTCCTCGACGGGCTCGACTACAACTTCGAGCCGAACGGCACGACCCTCCGCTCCCCACGGCGCGTCCTCAGGGACGGCACGGCCCACTGTGCCGAGGGCGCCTTCTTCGCCGCCGCGGCCTTCCGGGTCAACGGCCGGCCGCCGCTGCTCCTCGACCTCATCGCCGATCGCGACGACGACCACGTCGTGGCCGCGTTCCAGGAGCGCAACCTGTGGGGCGCCGTCGGGACCTCGAAGTTCGCCGGGCTGCGCTACCGGTCGCCCGTCCACCGGACGATCCGCGAGCTCGCGCTCTCGTACTTCGACCACTACTACCACTGGGACGGGGAGCGGACGCTGCGCGGCTACTCGCGGGTCATCTCGCTCGTCCTGTTCGACCGCATCGACTGTATGACGACCGAGGAAGACCTCTGGCCGATCGTCGAGCACCTCGAGCGGGTCGGCCACACCCG
>DATBKB010000125.1:0-10621 GCA_036556145.1 Candidatus Limnocylindrales bacterium
ACACCTCCTCGCGCTCCTCGTGGCACATGAGGACGATGACCCGGGCCCGCGTCACGCCCTCGGACGTGCCGTTGAGCGTCAGCTCGGTGCGGAGCGCCTCCGTCTCCGATTCGTAGACCGGGATGTCGGAGGTCGAGCGGCGCGCCGCCCGCACGCCGGCGAGCAGCTCGCCGACCATCGACTCGCGCGTCCGGCCGCGCAGGTACTTGAGCGTCTCCTTGATCGCGATCCGCTGCGCGCGCTCGCCGGCCAGCCGGCCGATGCCGCGAAGCGTGTCGTCGGGTCGGTCGCCGGCGGTGCCGATGATCATCGTGATCGGTGCCTTGCGACGTCCGCCGCCGCCGGTCGCGGTGCCGGATGCGATCCCGTCGGCGACGTCGAGGATCGCGCCGACGCCGGCCTCGTTGTGGGCGAAGTCGACGACGACGACCTTCGCCCCGACGCGGAAGATGTTCAGCCGGCCTGGCGATCGTTCCGACGAGGGTCGGAAGTCGGTCAGCCCGTGACGAACCTGCTCGAGCGTCGCGCCGAGCCCGCGCGCCGCACCGGAGGCAGCGAGGGCGTTCGCGATGTTGTGCCGGGCCAGGCCGCCGATGGCAATCGGGACATCCCCGACCTGTGCGATGACGCTCGTCCGGTCGCCCTCGACCTCGACGAGCGTGCTGTCGCGCAGCAGGTACGCGCGACGGCCGGCGGACAGGTGCCGGCGGACGGCGGCCGACCGCTCGCGGAGCGAAAACAGCGCGACGTTTGCCTCGACCCGGCCCGCGACCGCGGCCACGAACGGGTCGTCGCCGTTGAGGACGACCCAGCCCGATGGCTTCGTCACGCGGCAGACCACCGACTTCACCTCGGCCAGCTCGGGCAGCGTGTGGATTCCCTGGAGGTCGAGGTGATCGGAGGTCACGTTCGTCAGGACGCTCGCGTCGTTCGACTCGTAGCCGAGCCCGCGCAGGAGGATCCCGCCACGGGCGGTCTCCAGCACCGCCACATCGATGTCGTCGCGGCCGAGCACCTGGGCCGCGCCGCCGGGTCCGGTCCAGTCGCCGGGATCGACCATCCGCTCGTCGACGAGGACGCCGTCGGACGTCGTCGTGCCGACGCGCCGCCCGGCGAGCAGCAGGATGTGGGTGATGAGCCGCGTAACGGTGCTCTTGCCGTTCGTGCCGGTGATCGAGACGATCGGGACCCGCCGATCGGCGTCACGGATGAGCGCGGGCGGCTGCGTCTTCGCGCCCTCGATTCGTGCCCGCCAGCTCTCGAGCAACCGCGCCCCCGCGGGCGACGGCTTCGTGCCTCGCTCGTGCGCGACGTTCCGCTCGCCGAGCGCGACGGCCGCCTCGGCGATGGCGATGGCGCGATCCGCGCCGCTCCACGGCCAGGTCAGGATCCAGTGGCCCGGATCCGACGAGCGGTGAACCCGGAGGCCGGTCGTGCCTTCGCCGTGCTCCGTGCGCAGGCGGCGGGCCCACGCTCCGATCGCCTCGACGGCCGGCGGCCAGTGGCGCCTCGGAACCGCGGCGCCGAGGCGGACGAGCGCGTGTCGCGGCGGCACGCGCTGGCCGTACCAGGTTCGTCGCCGCCCGATCGCCACCTCGACCTTGACGACCGGCTCGAGCCGGTAGACGTTCGGGCCTTCGAGGAGCCGGATCTCGATGAGGCGCACGGTCCGCGCAGGATAGCAAGCGACCCTCGAGCGGCCCTCGATAGACTGCCGCGATGAGGTTCCGACGGCCCCGATGAAGACGCTTGCCGAGCCCGGCGCCGGCCTGGAGCAGGCCGCGCTCGATGCGATCAACGCTCGCCTCCAGGCACGTCTGCCCGCCTTCCTCGCCGACCTGGAGCGCCTGGTCAACACCGATTGCGGCAGCTACACGAGAGACGGCGTCAACGAGGTTGCCGGATGGACGGCCGAGCGGTTCGGGTCCCTCGGCGCCAGGGTCGAGCGGCGGTCGCACGACACGCTGGGCGACACGGTCGTCGCGGCGTTCGACGGCCCAACCGGGCCGAGGATCCTGCTCATCGGCCACATGGACACGGTGTTCGATCCGGGCACCGCCGCCGAGCGGCCGTTCCGAATCGAGCAGGGGATCGCCTACGGCCCGGGCGTCACGGACATGAAGTCGGGGCTGCTCGCCGGCATCTACGCGATCGAAGCAGTGCGCGAGGTCCTCGGCGAGGTGCCGTTCGGGCGGCTCGTGTTCGTCGCCAACCCGGACGAGGAGATCGGCTCACCGAGCTCACGACCGCACATCAAGGCCCTGGCCGCGGACGCCGACGTGTGCCTCGTCCTCGAATGTGCCCGCGCCAACGGTGACATCGTCTCGTCGCGCAAGGGGATCCTCGACGCGCGGCTGACGGTCCACGGTCGGGCCGCGCACGCCGGGGTCGAGCCCGAGAAGGGCCGCAACGCGATCGTCGAGGCGGCGCGGATCGTCGCCGAGCTCAACGCGCTCAACGGCCGCTGGCCCGGCGTCACCGTCAATCCCGGCGTCATCGCCGGCGGCACCCGACCGAACGTCGTGCCGGAGCGCTGCTCGATCGAGGTCGACGTCCGGGCCGTCCGTCGGGCGGAGCTCGAGGCGGCCGAGGCCGCCGTTCGCGACATCGTGGCCAAGCCGACCGTGCCCGACACCCGGGTCGAGATCGACGAGATGGGTCGCCACTGGCCGATGGAGAAGCTCGAACGGTCGAGCCGGCTCGTCGAGCATGCGCAGGCGGTCGCCCGCCGGCTCGGCTTCGAGGTCCGCGACGCGGCGACGGGCGGCGCGTCCGATGCGAACACGACCGCCGGCATGGGCGTCCCGACGATCGACGGCCTCGGGCCGATCGGCGGCAACGATCACTCGCCGGCGGAGTACCTCGAGGTCGCCTCGATCGTGCCGCGGACGGCGCTCCTCGCCGGCCTGCTCGTCGCGATCGCGCGTGATCCGGTCGTCGCCGCCTGGCGCTCGTCGAAGCCCGCGTCGTGAGCCGCCGGCTCATCTCGTCGGGCGGCCCGTGGGAGTCGGTCGCGGGCTACAGCCGCGCGGTCGTCGTCGGCGATTCGTGCTGGGTGTCGGGGACGACCGACGCAGGTCCGGACGGCACGTCGCGCCACCCCGGCGACGTCGCGGCCCAGGCGTGGGCCGTCTTCGACATCATCGGCCGCGCCCTCGAGGACGCCGGCTTCTCGTTCACCGACGTCGTCCGGACGCGGATGTTCGTCGTCGACATCGCGGCCTCATCCAACGCGGTGAGCCGCGTCCACGGCGAGGTCTTCGGGGTGATCCGGCCGGCGGCGACGATGGTCGAGGTGGCGGCGCTCATCGACCCGTCGCTCCTCGTCGAGATCGAGGTCGAGGCCCACCGAGGCTGACGTTCGGCAAGGATGACGCTCCCGCCGATCAGGCCGCGCCGGTCGCGCGTGCCAGCGCGACGATCGCGGCCGCGGCCACGATCCCGAGCAGCAGGCTCTTCCGCCAGATGACCAGCGCGAGCGCCGCGAGTACCGCGACCCACTCGATGCCGATGTGGAACGACGCGGTCCGCGTTCCGTCGGCTGCGGTCGTGACGACGACCATCGTGTAGACCGCGGCGAGCGCCGCGAGCACCGCCGGCCCGACGAGCCGCAGGTACGCGAGCGCGGGCGCCGGGAGCCGGCCGAAGCCGGCGACCAGCAACGGGATGGCTCGCGAGGGATACGTCACCGCGCCCATGAGCAGCGCAAGCAGGAGGAGCTCGGGCATCAGGGCAGCCCTCGATCGCCACCCGGCGGGGCCGGCTCGTCGACGAGCCGTTCCGGGTGCTCGACGTCGACCGGCAGCGGGGCCGCGGGATACGCCTCGGCCATCGGGGGACCCGGTAACGCCAGCGCGACGAGCGGACCGATGAGGCCGCCGGCGACGATGCCGACGGCGGGATCCCAGAGCAGCGACACGGTCACGCCGAGGATCGCCCCGACGACAGCGGCCACGATCTCGCGGCGGCCGGTCGCGAGGCCGACGGCCAGACCCGCCATCGCCGCCGGAAAGACGACGTCGAGCCCGAACTCCGCCGGGTCGGGCAGCGCGCCACCGACGACGACGCCCGCGATCGTCGCCACGTTCCAGGGAATCCACGTCGTGACGATCGCCGCATACCAGTAGCCCCACGTGTCGGCGCGGCCCACGCGGCGGAAGTGGCTGATCGACAGCGCGAACGCCTCGTCGGTGAGCAGGTGGGCCATGACCGCGCGCTCGGCTGGCCGGCGACCGGCGAGCCACGGAGCGATGGCGGCGGAGTAGAGGAGGTGTCGGGCGTTGAGGAAGGCGGTGAGCAGGACGATTCCGAGCCACGGGAAGCCGCCCGCGACGTAGCCCACGGCCGCGAACTGGGCCGCGCCCGCGAACACGATGAGGCTCATGCCGCTCGCTTCCACGAGCGAGAACCCGGCGGCCGCGGCGGCGACGCCGTAGACGAACCCGAAGCCGGCCGCGGTGACGACGATCCCGAGGCCGTCGAGGACGAGCTGCCGCCGGGCTCGCGACAGCGGCATCGCGCCGGGCGCGTTCATCAGCGCGACCGGTTCAGCGAAGGAAGGTCTTGGCGCAGGTCCCGTCGCAGACGACCCAGACGGCGTGGAGATCGCGGGCGTAGCCGGCGATGTGGAGGAGGCCCGGACATCCCTTCGTCGGACACTTCCAGACCCACCATCGATCGTGTGCGTCGAGCGGCGTCGTCTCGGCCTTGATCTTCGCGCCGAGGTCCTCGCGAGCCGTCACCAGGCGATTGATCGCGGACGCGCGATCGGACTCCGTCTCGCTGGTGTAGGGGTAGTTCTGCCCGACGTTCGACGTCACGCCGTCCTCCGGCCGCCCCTGCCGGCCGGCCCTCCCGAACCGGTCCCTGACAGCAGGACCGGTGGCAGCGTCGTGTGAGCGCAGCCTGCCACCGGTAGCCGGGAGTATAGCCATGAGGCCCCGGAGGGGCAGTAGGCCGATTTCCTCAGTAGACGGCCGGCAGTCCGTCGCTCCGCGGGTCGGTTGCGGCCGCGACCGAGCCATTCTCGGAGGCCGGCCCGCCGCCGACCAGCTCGATCGCGTGGCAGTGGCCGAGCCAGCTGTCGAAGGGCTCCGTCCGCGTGACCGGATGGCCCATCGCCTCGAGGGCCTCGAGGACGCCGGGCGCGAAGCGCGGCTCGGCGCGGACCTCGATCGGCGGCGCGAAGTGCTCGGCCGGCTCGACGAACCAGCGTGGCCCCGAGACGGCCGTCCGGACGTCGACGCCCCGGTCGACGAGCGCCGAGACGAGCTGGGCGTGGATCTGCGGCTGGGCATCGCCGCCCATCGAGCCGGCGAGGACCCACGGCGCCTTCCCGTCGCGGAACAGCATCCCGGGCATGAGCGTGTGGAGCGTTCGCTTCGATGGGGCGAGGACGTTGCGGTGGTCGGGGTCGAGGCTGAAGTACGAGCCACGGTTCTGGTAATGGACGCCGGTGTCCGGGTCGACGATCCCCGAGCCGAAGCCCATGTAGTTCGACTCGATGAGGCTGACGGCGTTGCCCTCGGCGTCGACGGTCGCCAGGTAGATCGTCCCGCCGCCGCGCGGCGCGGCGGCCGCCGCCGGTCGCGAGGCCCGGTTCGGATCGATCCCCCGTGCGAGCTCGGCGGCGTAGGCCTTGTCGACCAGCCGCTCCACCGGAATGTCGTGGAACGCCGGATCGGTCAGATGCGCATCCCGGTCGGCGAACGCGAGCTTCGACGCCTCGACCCCGAGGTGGATCGAGCGCGCGTCGGCGGAGGGTGACGGCTCGAACGTCTCGAGGATGTTGAGGAGCTCGAGCGCGACGATCCCTGAGCTGTTCGGCGGGTGCGTCGTGACGCGGACGCCGCGGTACGTCGTCGCGATCGGGTCCGTCCAGGTCGATCGGTGGGCGTCGAAGTCGGCCGCGGTGATGGCCGAGCCGGCCGCGGCGAGCGCTCGCGCCTGGCGCGCGGCGAGGTCACCGGCGTAGAACGCGTCGAACCCGTCGTCGACGAGCCGCCCCAGCGTCGCGGAGAGGGCCGGGAGGCGGACGATCTCGCCGGCCTGCCATGGCCTGCCCGACGCCCGGTAGACCCGGTGGAAGCCGGCTGCGTCCGAGCCGATCTCGGCGTCCATGATCTCGGCCGTTCGCTCGACGGCCTTGGCGAACGTCGCCGACGCGGGAAAGCCACGATCCGCCAGCTCGATCGCCGGACCGAGGACGGCCTCGCGTCCGAGCCGACCGAATCGCGCGTGCGCGTCGCCCCACGACCTGACGGCACCCGGGACCGTGATCGAGAGGCCGCCGTGGCGTGGCAGCGCCGACAGGCCGCGCGCTCGCAGCGCGTCCGCGTCGGCGGCGGCCGCAGACCGACCCGACCCATTGAGCGCGAGCTGCCGTCGCGCGGCCGCGTCCCAGATGAGCCAGAACGCGTCGCCGCCGATCCCGCAACCGCTCGGCATGACGACGCCGAGCACCGCGTTCGTCGCGATCGCCGCGTCGACGGCCGAGCCGCCGGCCGCCAGCACGCGGAATCCCGCCGCCGTCGCGAGGTGATGCGGTGCGACCACGGCTCCCCGCCGGCCGCGCGCGAGCGGCACCGGGACGGTGAGCGGTGCCGGCTCCTCTGGCATCGCCGCATTCTAGGCGGGCGGTCGCGCGCGCCCGCGGCGCGCCCCAGGTACCGCCCGCTACGCTTGCGGCGTGACCCGCTCCCTCTACGCCGTCCTCTTCGGGACGTTCACCCTGCGGCTCAGCACCGGGCTCACCGGCGGGCTGCTCGTCTTCTTCCTGGCCCGCGACATCCGGACCGACGCGTTGACCCTCGCGGTGCTGACCGCGACGTTCTTCGCCGCGGAGCTCATCCTGTCGACGCCGTTCGGCCTGCTCTCCGACCGGCTCGGCCACCACCGGATCATGCAGGTCGGGCCGGTCTTCGGCGTCGTCGCCGTCGTCATCACGTGGGCCACGAGCGACATCTTCATCATCGGCGCGACGCGCTGGCTCGAAGGCGCGTCGACGGCGGCGTCGGTGCCGTCGATCCTCGGCTACATCGCGATGGCGACCGCCGGCAATGAGCTGCTCCGCGGCCGGATGTCGGCGCGCTTCGAGGGCGCGACGCTGGCGGGGCTCGGGGTCGGCTTCGTCGCCGCGGGCCTGCTCTACGACGGCGTGCCCGGCATCCTGCCCGGGCTCGGCCGCCACGCGTTCCTGCTCAACGCCGTGATCTACGCGGTCTCGTTCGTCATCTACCGCTACGGCGTCGAGACGCCGTCGACCGAGGCGGCGACCCTGCGAGCCCCGCACTACGGCTGGCGCCGCTACGTCGACCTCCTGACGCGCTCCCACGTCTGGCTGCTGGCCCCGACGTGGATCGCGATCAACGGCGCGCTCGGCCTCTGGACGAGCCAGTCGATCTTCCAGCTGATCAGCAAGCCGGCGCCGCAGTTCTCGAACCAGCTGCTCATGGGCCAGTTCCAGGGCGCCCAGATCGCGCTCGGCGCGGGCGTCGGCCTGGTCGTGTTCTTCGCCGGCCTCGCGTACTGGGGCGATCGGTTCCGGAATCTCCGCCGGACGACGATCATCTTCTACGGCATCCTCGGCGGCGCCGCGACCGTCGTTGCCGCGGTCGTCATCAACCACAGCGGCGGCCAGCCGGACATCGTTCGGATCGTCTTCGGCCTGATGGCGGCGATCGGCGTGTTCGTCCTCGCCGGCGCGACGCCCGCGGCGCTCGGCCTGCTCGCCGACGTGAGCGAGGCCTACCCGGCTGACCGCGGCGCGATCATGGGCCTGTACTCGGTCTTCCTGGCCCTCGGCCAGATCGGCGGCTCGTTCATCGGCGGCGCGTCGGCCGACCGATTCGGAATCGACGGGATCCTCTTCTCGACGCTCGGCCTGCTCGTCGTCGCCGTCGTGCCGCTGGCCCGGTTGCGGGCGTACGAGCACGCGGTGGGCGTGGCCCCGGAGGCACGCGGCGCCTGACCGCCCATCGTTGCGAGCTCGATAACGTCGCAGTTCGTGCCCGAGGCGTGACGAGGGCTTCCAACGCCCCCGTATGATCCCGGGACGGGGGAGAGGGCAGGCACCTGGGAGGAGGAGCCTACGTGAGCCGCGTCGCGATCGTCACCGATTCCGCGTCCGACCTGCCGCCCGCGGACGCCGCGGCGGCCGGCATCGGGATCGTCCCGCTCGCCGTCAACTTCGGGTCGGAGACGTTCCGGGCCGGCGTCGACCTGTCCACGGAGGACTTCTGGAAGCGGATGACTGCGCCGGACGCGCCGTTCCCGACGACCGCCGCCTCGGCGCCCGGTGAGTTCAAGGCGGTCTACGAGAAGGCGCTCGCCGGCGCCGACGCCGTCGTCGCCGTCCACGTCGCCGCAACCCTGTCCGGGACGATGAAGAGTGCCGAGATCGCCAAGGGGATGCTCCCGGATCGACAGGTCCACCTCGTCGACTCCGGCAGCGCCTCGATGGGGGAGGGGCTGCTCGCCCTCCTCGGCGCGGAGATGGCCGCGGCCGGGGCATCTGCCGAGGCGATCGTCGGGGTCCTCGAGGACCGCAAGAAGGACCTCGACCTCTTCGTCGCCCTCGACACGCTCGAGTACCTCAAGCGCGGCGGCCGCATCAGCGGGGCCCGGGCGGCGATCGGGACGATCCTGTCGGTCAAGCCGATCATCACGATCCGCGACGGGGTCGTCGAGACGGCCGACCGGCCGCGGACCCGGGGCAAGGCGAGGGAGCGGACGATCGAGCTCCTCGTCCAGCGGCCGATCGAGCGGCTCGCGGTCCTCTACACTCCGCCGGCCGACCCGGAGGCGTTCCGCGACGAGGTCCTCGCCCGGGCCGGCCGGAGGATCGACCCGAAGCACGTCTCGATCCAGGCCGTGGGGGCGTCGGTGGGACCCCACCTCGGGCCGGGCTGCCTGGGAGCCGTGGTCCTTTACGCCCGCTGAGAGGCCGGCGGGCCCCGATCAGGGGGTTGCGATTCGGTTGCGGTAGGGTTGCGTAACGGGACCAATGGCACCTAGTCGGGGCATGGTCCGCGGCTATACTCGGACCACATCCACGGCGCTCTCCCGCGCCGAACTCGGCAGCCGGTGACGGCCGCCCCAGCCGCCACGACGGAGGTCCTGGACTCGATGACGACGGAGCACGTCGCCGCCCACATCAACGCGTGGGAGATCGCCCAGCGCCAGTTCGACCTGGCCGCCGACCGCCTGAATCTCGACCCGGGCCTCCGGCGGGTCCTCCGCGAGCCGCGCCGCGAGCTGACGGTCCACTTCCCGGTGAAGATGGACGACGGAAGCGTCCAGGTCTTCACCGGCTACCGGGTCCAGCACAACGTCGGCCGGGGCCCGGCCAAGGGCGGCATCCGTTCCCACCAGGACGTGACCCTCGACGAGGTCAAGGCCCTCGCGATGTGGATGACCTGGAAGTGCGCGGTCGTGGCGATCCCGTTCGGCGGCGGCAAGGGCGGGGTGATCGTCGATCCGAAGAAGCTCTCGATGAAGGAGGTCGAGGCCCTCACCCGCCGGTTCACGACCGAGATCGAGGTCCTCATCGGCCCCGAGCGCGACATCCCCGCCCCGGACGTCAACACGAACGCCCAGGTCATGGCCTGGATGATGGACACGTACTCGATGCACCAGGGCTTCACCGTCCCGGGCGTCGTCACCGGCAAGCCGATCAGCCTCGGCGGGTCCGAGGGCCGGAACGAGGCCACGGCGCGCGGCACGGTGTTCTGCATCGTCGAGGCGGCCCGGCATCTCGGCCTGGACCTGACGAAGGCCCGGGTCGCGATCCAGGGCTTCGGCAACGCCGGCTCGATCGCGGCGCGCCTCATCGCCGCCGAGGGCGCGACGGTCGTCGCCGTCTCCGACTCGACCGGCGGCATCCACGCGCCGAGCGGGCTCGACGTCGCGAAGGTCATCAACTGGAAGAAGGAGCACGGCACCGTCCAGGGCTTCCCGGGCGCGCAGGACGTCAGTAACGCGCAGGTGCTCGAGGTCGACTGCGACGTCCTCATCCCGGCCGCGCTCGAGAACCAGATCACGAATCGCAACGCCAAGGCGATCAAGGCGAAGCTCGTGGCCGAGGCGGCCAACGGACCGACGACGCCCGAGGCCGACGTCGAGCTCTTCCGCCGCGGCGTCTTCATGATCCCGGACATCCTGTGCAACGCCGGGGGCGTCACGGTCAGCTACTTCGAATGGGTCCAGGACCTCAATCGCGACCACTGGAGCGAGGCCGAGGTCAACGAGAAGCTGCGCGGCATCATGACCCGCGCCTTCGCCGAGACGCTGACGATTTCCCGCCGCGAGGAGTGCGACATGCGGACGGCCGCGTACCTGCTCGCGGTCCAGCGCGTCGCCGACGCCACCGCGATGCGAGGCCTGTACCCGTAACCACCGTGGGCCGCCCTGCCAGTCACCATCCCGGGTGGTCGTAGCCGCGCCCGGCGCCCCGCGCCCCGCGCCCGGCGCCCCGCGCCCGGCCAGTCACCATCCCGGGTGGTCGTAGCCGCGCCCGGCGCCCCGCGCCCGGCCAGTTACCATCCCGGGTGGTCGTAGCCGCGCCCGGCGCCCCGCGCCCGGCCAGTTACCATCCCGGGTGGTCGTAGCCGCGCCCGGCGCC
>DATBKB010000126.1:0-5262 GCA_036556145.1 Candidatus Limnocylindrales bacterium
GTCGACGAGACCGAGCGCGCCGGCCGTCTCGGTCGCCGTCCTCGCGGCGACGACTTCCCGATCGCCCGGCCGCCGGAAGAACTCGGCGAATCCGCCCTCCGCCTCGAGGTCGCGCCGGACCATCACCGAGTCGTACGTCTCCAGCGCCTTCGCCACGCGGTCGACGAGCGGCCGCGGAAACCCGAGCGCGTACCCGATCTCCCGGACCGCCGACCGCGCCCGGTACGTCACGAGGTTGCAGACCATCCCGGTGTGCTCCTCGCCGTAGCGCCGGTAGACGTACTGGATGACCTCCTCCCGCCGCTCAGAGCTGAAGTCGATGTCGACGTCCGGATAGGTCGTCCGACCCGGATTGATGAACCGCTCGAAGAGGAGGTTGTGGGCGATCGGCTCGACCCGGCTGATGCCGAGGGTGTACGACACGATCGAGCTCGTCGCGCTGCCCCGGCCCTGGGCCGGGATCCCCTGCTCTTTGGCGAAGCGCATGAGGTCCCAGCAGATGAGGAAGAACTCGGCGAGGCCGGCCCGCTCGATGACCTCGAGCTCGTGGGCGAGGCGCTTGACGACCGCCGACGTCAGCGGGTGGTAGCGCTTCCGCGCGCCGTCCCAGCAGAGCGTCGAGAGGTACGAGAAGG
Source organism: Candidatus Limnocylindrales bacterium (assembly GCA_036556145.1). Taxonomy (GTDB): domain Bacteria; phylum Chloroflexota; class Limnocylindria; order Limnocylindrales; family CSP1-4; genus JACDAV01. The sequence continues at coordinate 636 of DATBKB010000126.1, forward strand.
GCGTCTCGCCGTCGGGCACCGGGAAGCCCGGGAAGCGGTACTGCTCGAACCCGAGGTCGACCGTGCATGACGCGGCGAGCTCGACCGCGTTTGCCAGGCCCTCGGCCCAGGCCCGGGCGGTCGCGGGATCGGCCTCCGACGGCGGCATCGCGGCGAGCTCGTCGCCCGACTTGAGGTGCGACTCGGCGTCCGGTCGCCGCAGGTCGGCCAGCGTCTCGAGCGTCCGGCCGTGACGGATCGCGGTGAGGACGTCGTGCATCTCGCGGTCCCAGGGTCGCGCGTAGTGGACGTCGTTCGTGACGACGACCGGCAGGCCGAGCTCGCCGGCCAGTTCCGCCGTCTCCGCGACGAGCCAGTCGTCGTCGGGCAGGAGGTGATGCTGGAGCTCGAGGTAGAACGCGCCGAACTGCGAGGCGTACCGGCGGGCGACGTCCGCGGCCCCCTCCCGGTCCCCGACCCGGAGCCGCCGGGCGATCTCGCCGTCGCGGCAACCGGAGAGCGCGACGAGGCCCTCGACGTTCTCGGCCAGGAGCGCCTGCGAGAAGCGCGGCACGCTCTTCGTCCCCGCGAGGTTCGCCCGGGACACGAGCCGGCAGAGGCTGCGGTAGCCGGTCGCATCCCGCGCGAGGAGCACGAGGTGCGGCCCGAGCTGACGGTCGCCGATGCCGCGGAGGTCTTCCTTGACGGGATCGCGGTGACCGGGCAGCCGCTGTCGCTCGGGGCGCGGCCGGGCCGGTCGACCCTCGGCCGGCTCGAGGCGCGGCTCGGCCGGGACCCCTCGCCGCCGTCGCGCCCGGCGCCGCGGGATGACGATGCCGCCCGGATCCGCGACCGCCGGGTCGAGGAGCTCGATCTCGAGCCCGACGACCGGGTGAAGCCCCACCGACTCGGCCGCGGACACGAAGCGAACGGCCCCGTAGAGGCCCCGGTGGTCGGTGACCGCCAGGCCCCGCAGCCCGAGCTCGACGGCGCGCTCGACGAGGTCGTCGGCCGCCGACGCGCCGTCGAGGAACGAGAAGTTCGTGTGGCAGTGGAGCTCGGCGTAAGGCGTGACCACGGCCCGTCCGATGATAGAACAGATGTTCTATCATGTCATCCAGCGTCGTCGCGAAACAACCAGCACGGTCCTGGCGTCTCACGGACATGCAACCCCAGCTCCGACCCATCGCCCTCGCCGTCGGTCGCTATGCGGCGATGGTCGTGCTGGCGGCGTTGCTGATCCTCGTCCTCCTGCCCGCGGCGATCGCCGCACAGGCCGCCACCGTCCTCTGACACCACCGTCCCGCGCCTGGGGGCACGGGACAACAACGGCGACGGTGACCGGCAGGTTCATCCGTCGACCCCCGAGGCATCCGACATCCGGATGCGAGGGCCATACAGGACCCCGTCGCACTGGGGGCGACGGGGTCCTGTCACGTCATGGACGAACGACTCACGTTACGGGTGAACGCCCGGGCCGCTAGCATCCGGACTCGGTGACGGGTCGGCGCGCACTCCCCCTCCTCGCGATCGCGGCCGCGGTCGCCTGCTGCTCGTCCCCGGACGGCCCTGCGGCGCCGGTCGAGGCGAGCTCGCCCCCAAGCGCCACGGTCAGGTCGACGAGCAACACGCCGCTTCCGGGCAGCGCGGAGTCGCCGGCGCCGACCGGGACGCCGTCGACCCGGACCGACACGGAGTGGGGCCGCATCTGGGACGGCCTGCCGGCATCGTTCCCGCGCTTTCCCGGCGCCCAGCCGACCGAGACCGGCGACGGGCCCGCGAGCGCGGTGCTCGACGTCCCGGGCGATGTCGCCACCGTCACGGAGTGGTACCAGTCGGCGCTCGAGCACGCGGGCTACAGCACGCTCTCGCTGTCGGGACCGCTCGAGGACGGCAGCATGGAGATCGACTCGATGGGCCCGATCCTGGAGTGCCTCGTGCGGACAACGATCGCGCCACTCGGCGGGGAGACGATCGTGACCATCCTCTACGGCGCGGACTGCCCCGCCGGCTGACCGCGCCGAAACGCGTCGCCGAGGTGCAGCGCAACGTGCGGATTCGGCACAACGACTGCCGAAACCATGGCTACACTCGATGGGCAGGTTGTGGCGCCTGGGGAGGGGCCACTCATGGGGGAGCAGCGCGCGCGTATGCAAACGAGTCAGCCACGCGACCTCGGCGTGCTCGCCCTCGTCATCGGGCTGTTCATCATCCTGCTGCTCGTCACGGTCCTCGTCGGCGCGCCCGCGGGCTAGCCGCGGACCGGGGCGCGGCCTCGCGCTTCAGTCGTAGAGGCGCTCGAGGTGCCAGGTCGCGGTGACGCGATCGAGGTAGACGAGGGCCAGCCACTCCCGGCCGACGACCTTGAAGTAGTCGCGCGCGATCGGCGATCGCCACCAGTCCTCCTCGACCCGCCAGCGATTGCAGACCTCGACCGGCTCACGCCGGCCGTTCCAGCGGATCGCGACGAGACGCCCCGTGCCGTCGACCTCGGCGTCGATGCGGGGATGCTCGCGGAGGAGGCGCGTCACGAGAGGCGCGTCACGACAGCCGCTCCCGCGGGACCGCGGGCTGCCACGTCCAGCGACGCTCGGCGAGCGGTGCCTCGGGATCGCCGATGGCCGCGCGTCGCACGCGATCCTCGCCAAAGGCGATCGCCAGTCGCGCCAGCTGCCAGCCGAGCCGCGCGCTGCGCGCCGCTTGGGGCACGAACAGCGGCAGCTGCTGGCCGGCGGCCGCGGTGACACCGGCCAGCTCGAGCTCGAGGCGCGCGACCGCCGCGGGCGGCGGGGTCCGCTCGAGCCGCGCGAGGAGCAGCCGCTCGATCGCCTCGGCGTCGGAGGTCGGTTCCGGGAAGCGCTGCTCCACGGCGATGAGGGGCGGCGTCCCGGCCGGCGCGAACGCCAGGTCGAGCTCGAGCCGGAGGTACGCGATCGCGGCCGCGGACCCGCGCGCGACGAGCTGATCGCCGAGCGCACCGGCGAGCCGGCGCAGGACGAACCGGAGCGGCTCGACGTCGGCGACCGGCGGCTCGATCGGCAGCGCGAGCGCGAGGCGCTCCGGCGCGCGGCGCGGCGTGAACGGCGCGATCTCCTCGCCGCGAGCGCGGGCATGGATGCGCTCGCCCTCGTCGCCGAACCGGGCGACGAGGGCGGACTTCGGCAGCTCCGCGACGGCACCGATTCGCCGCAGTCCGAATCGGCGGAGGCGCGCCCGGACGTCGGCATCCGGCGTGAGCAACGCGGCCGGCAGCGGGGCGAGCCACTCGGCGTCGCCACCGGGCGCGACGGTGACCGGCGAGCCGGCCTTCGCGTGGCCGGCGGCGACGGTGGCGGCGAACCGCGTCCCGGCGATCCCGGCCCGCGGCGGGCCCGGCAGGACCGGCGCGAGCGCCTCGGTCAGCCGCTCGACGAGTCTCGGCTCGGCGCCCCAGAGTCGATCGAGCCCGTCGGCCTGGACCTCGAGGAGGCCGAAGGCGGGGTCGGTCGGATCGGTGGTCCCCGCAAGGCCCGGGCTGAACCGGGCAAGCGCCTCGAACGCCGATTCGACGGCCGCGGCGTCCGCCTCGGCGGCGGGGTCGAGGAAGGTCGCCTCAGGCGCGAGCCGGTGCGCCGTCCCGAGCGGGATCCCCCGTCGCACGCCGAGCTCGCGGGCCGCTTCGTCCGCGTCGATCACCGTCCCGTCGGTCCACGGCTGGCCGCCGAGGACGACCGGGCCGGTCGGGAACGAGTCGGAGCTGCGGGCTCGGGCGAGGTCGAGCGGCAGGTGTGGCCAGTAGAGGTGGAGCAGTCGCATTGGTCGAAATCCCGTTGGCACTCACGGGGGCATCATCGAGAAGGCCGGCGCGGCCGAGGCACGCATCGCGGTCACCGCCGTCGGCGTAGAGGATCCGCAGCTCCGCCCGCCTCCCCGGCGGGCCGAACCGGTTGCGCGCGACGACCACCTCGCTTCGCTGGCCGACGACCTCGCGGCCGAGCCGGATCCACTCCCGGCGCGCGAGCTCGAGGCGAATTCCGGTCGCCTCGGCGACCGCGTTGCCGAGCGCGGGGCGGGCGGTCGGTGGCTCGAGGAGGACGACGAGCGTCTCGGACCGTCTCGCCAGGGCCGACAGCCGATGCAGCCGGTCCGCCACCTTGGCGGGCGTGCTTGCCCGGCCGGGCCGCGGCGGCAGGTCGACGACGAGGAGATCGACCGCCCGGCCGGCGAGCAACATGCCGGCGATCGAGAAGCCCTCGTCGAGGTCCTCCGGCGTGACGACGACGAGCCACTCGAGGCGGACGCCGCGGGCGACGGCCTCGACCGGGTCGAAGCAGCGGCCGAGGTCGAGCCAGGCGACGATCGAGCCCGCGGCCTGGGCCTCGGCGACGAGGCGCAGGGCGAGCGTCGTCTTGCCGCTCCAGCCGGTGCCGCGAACGGCGACGCTCGCCGCCCGCGGCAGCCCGCCGGGACCGAGGATCGCATCGAGCGCGGGAAAGCCGGTCGAGACGATCCCTTCGAGGCCTGGAGGCGGCGCCGGCTCCGGCAGGGCGTCCGGGAGCGGCGCCGTCGCGAGGGCCCCGACGACCTCGCCCACCCCGCCGGCCTCACCGGCCAGCCGTGGCGCGGCCGTCCCCCAGCGCGACCGGAGGGTCGCGAGAGCCGCCGTCAC
>DATBKB010000127.1:0-26359 GCA_036556145.1 Candidatus Limnocylindrales bacterium
CGATGCCGACGGCCGGGTCGTCCGCCTCAACCCGGCCGGCGAACGGCTCCTCGGCGTGACGGCACGCGAGACCATCGGACGGACGTGTGCGGACGTCCTCGGCTGCGAGATCGCCGGCGGTCACGCGCTGGCGGACTGCCCATTGGCGGAGGTGCGGGCCGACGGACAGCCCATCGCCTATCGGGAGACGGCCGTACGGGGCCAGGCGGGAGCGCCGATCCGGGTGGCAGGCAGCTACGCGGCCACGGCCACGGGTACCGGTGACGGTGGGTCCAGTGCGAGGGCAACGGCGATCCTGCGGGACATGAGCGCCGTCCAGGCGCTCGAGGACCTTCGCGAGGGGTTCGTCGCCACCGTCAGCCACGAGCTGCGGACCCCGCTCGCGCTCATTCGCGGCTATGCCGAGTCACTGCTGCATCTGCCACTCGAGCCGGATCAGCAGCGGGCGTACGTCGAGCGGATCGATGAGGCGACCGGTCGGCTGGCGGCCCTCGTCGATGACGTCCTCGACGTCACGCACCTGCAGGCCGACCCGCTGATCCTCGAGCGGCGGACGACGAGCCTCGATTCGCTGGTCGCCCGCCTCCGTGGCGACCTGGCGATCTCACGCCAGGAAGGCCGGCTCGTCGTCCAGGCACCATCGGGCATCCCCCCGATCGAGGTCGATATCGCGCGGGTCGGCCAGGTGTTGGCCAACCTTGTCGGCAACGCTCTCAAGTACGCACCGGACGACAGCCCGGTCGTGCTCGGCGCGAGCATCGCCGGGCCGTGGCTCGCGGTGACCGTCGACGACGAGGGCATCGGCATCCCGGAGGCAGACCGATCGCTCGTGACCGAGCCGTTTCACCGTGCCTGGAACGTCCGCGAGTCCAGGATCCCAGGCACCGGGCTCGGCCTCTTCATCTGTCGTCGCCTCGTCGAGGCGCATGGCGGCGAGCTATCGGTCGGCGACCGACCCGACGGTCGGCCTGGGACGAGGGTGCGGATCACGCTTCCCCTGGCCCGACCCGAGGCCGGCGATGACTGAGACCGTGCTGATCGTCGAGGACGAACCGGAGTTCGCGGCGCTCGTCGAGCTCTGGGTCGGGCAGGCCGGCTATCGCACGGTCACGGCCAGGACCGGTCCCGATGCGTTGCGGCGCTTCTACGATGAGCGTCCCGACATCATCGTGCTCGACGTCGCGCTGCCTGGTCTTGACGGCTGGCAGGTGCTCGAACGGCTTCGCGAGTTCAGCCGGGTTCCGATCCTGATGCTCACGGCCCGCGGCTCCGAGACGGAGAAGATCCGGGGCCTGCGGCTCGGCGCGGACGACTACATCACGAAGCCCGTCTCGTTCCCGGAGTTGATCGCCCGTGTCGAGGCCGCCCTGCGTCGAGCTGGGACGAGCGCCCCGGAACGCCCGAAACGGCTGCGACACGGCGAGCTGGTCGTCGATCTCGACGAGCATCTGGCCTACCTGCGGGGGGACGAGATCAGCCTGACGCCGACGGAATTCCGCCTGCTCGCCTTCCTGGTGGAGCACGGCGGGCAGCTCGTGACGCATCGGCAGGTGCTCGGCGGCGTGTGGGGTGCGGGGTACGACCGCGACGTCCATCTGCTTCGGATGACGGTCCGCAACCTGCGAATGAAGCTGGATGCTGTCGCCCCGGGTGAGGCGATGATCGCAACCGAGTACGGCCTCGGCTACCGCCTGGTCGGGGGGCGCGTGGCGAACAGCCCGACCTGATCGATCCGCCGGGGTCGGCGGAAACGCGACCCGGGACGGTTGAGTGCGCGTGCAGCCGCACCTACGTGGCTGGTGAGCCGCGCCCGCTACGGTGTCTGAGGACGCCGAGCCTTCGCCCGCCGGGGTCGAGGTAGCTGGCATGCGTCGCTTGGTCTGACGCCTCCGCTCCGAGAGTCGTGCTCGCCGCGATCCTCGTCACCTTCGCGGTGGTCGTCGTCGTCGTCGCCGCATTTGGCTGCGGACTCCCTGACCGGGCGTCGCGGCCACCGCCTACGATCAGCCCGTGCACGAGCTCAGCCGAGCCGCGGTCCTCCGGTTCGTCGCCGTCGCCGGCCCCACGCTGGTCGCGGCGACGCTCGCGATCGCCCTCCTCCAGGATGCAATGGGGGTTCCGAACCCCTCTGCGATCTACCTCCTCGCCGTCGTCGCCACCGCCGTTGTCTCCGGGCCGTGGGGTGCGGCCGCCGCCTCGCTGGCCGCGTTTCTCCTCTACAACTTCCTCTTCGTCGAGCCGCGCTACACGTTCACCGTCGCCAACCTCGGTGAGCTGGTCAACCTGTTCCTCCTTCTCTTCGTGGGCTTCGTCGTCGGCCAACTGGCGGCCCGCCAGCGGGCCCGCGCCGAGGAGGCCATCGCGCGCGAGCGTGAGTCACGGGCCCTGTTCCAGGTCAGTCGCGAGCTCGCGACCCGCGCGTCGACCCCGGCGGTGCTCCCCAGCATCGTGGCCGTCCTGCAGCGAGAAACCGGGATGGAGCGCGTCTGGATCTCGCTTGGCGTCGACGCGGGGGAGCGTGTCGCCGCGGATTCCGGGGACGACGGTCCACGTCCAAGCGCCGGCTTGCACAACGTCCTCCAGCGGATGCCCGGCGACACGCCGGCACGATGGGTGCGGGTCCATGTCCCGGGACCAACCCGCCCTCGGCAGGCGACGGGGTACGACGTGTACCGCGTGCGCATCGAGGCGGCGGACGAGCCGTACGGCTCGATCTGGGGCCTCCGCCGGCACGGTCGGGGAGCGCCACGGCGGACCGAGACCCGGCTGCTCGCGGCGGCCGCCGATCAGATCGGACAGGCCCTCCGGCAGGATCGCCTCGCGGCCGAGGCGCAGGCCGTCGAGATCGCGCGCCAGAGCGATGCCCTCAAGTCGGCGCTGCTGCAGTCGGTCTCGCACGACCTCCGCACCCCGCTGGCGTCTATCCGGGCGGCGGCCGGCTCCCTCCGTCCGCGTGGCGCGCTCAGCGACGAGGAACACGAGGACTCCGTCGACGTCATCGACCGGGAGGTCGAGTACCTCAACCGGCTCGTCACGAACCTGCTCGACCTCAGTCGGATCGAGGCCGGCGCCCTGCGGGCCGAACGCGACGTCTTCGACCTGGCCGACCTCGTCCGGCCCATCCTCGAGCGGCTCCAGCCGCGGCTCGCCGACCGCCGGGTGGAGCTTGCGCTCGAGGCGCCGCCGGTGCTCGTGGACCCGGTCTTCTTCGACGAGGCCGTCACGAACGTCCTCGAGAACGCGGTCAAGTACACGCCCGACGGGGCCGCCCTGCGCATGGCCGCAACCCCAGTCGACGACAGCACCGTCCGATTGACGATCGAGGATGCCGGTCCGGGTGTCCCGGACACCGCCCTCGGCCGCCTGTTCGAGAAGTTCTATCGAGCCCCCGGTGCGCCGAAGGGATCCCGATCCGGGACCGGCATCGGCCTCGCGGTCGTTCAGGGCCTGGTCGAGGCGATGGGCGGACGGGCGACGGCCCGGCGGAGCGAGCTTGGCGGCCTGGCGATCGATCTCGACCTGCCGTTGGCGCGCGTGCCGGAGCCCGCCCGGGTCGAGGCCGTCACGTGAGCCGATCCGAAGCCGGGACCGGAGCGACGGTCCTCATCGTCGAGGACGACGAGGAGACCCGGCGGGTGATCGCCCGCGCCCTGACGACCCGCGGCTACCGCGTCGACGAGGCCAGCGACGGGGCGACGGCGCTCGGGCGCTGGGAGCAGCATCGGCCCGACATCATCGTCCTTGACCTGGGCCTGCCCGATGTCGACGGGCTGCAGCTCATCCGGCGGATCCGGCGCGAGGCGGCGACGCCGATCGTCATCCTGTCGGGGCGGTACGAGGAGCGTGAGAAGGTCGAGGCGCTCGAGCGAGGCGCCGACGACTACGTCACGAAGCCCTTTGGCATGGACGAGCTCAACGCACGCCTGCGGGTCGCGCTACGTCACGCTGCCGGCCCGACCGCGGACGAGGCGTCGCGCGTCCAGGTCGGCGCGCTCGTCCTCGACGCGGCGCGGCATGAGGTGAGCGTTGCCGGCCGGCCGGTGGACCTGACGCCGCGCGAGTTCGAGATGCTGCGCGTGCTGCTGACCCATGCCGGGCGACTCGTCACGAAGGGTCGGCTCCTGCGCGCGGTGTGGGGCGAGGCCTACCGGGACCAGCCCAACTACGTCTACTACCACCTCAGCCAGCTCCGGCGGAAACTGGCCGACGCGGACCCCGACGGAGACCTTCGGGACCTGATCGTGACCGAGCCGGGCGTCGGATATCGCGTCAGGGAGGCGGTCCAAACTCCTCATCCATAGACCGTCCCAAGGCCTTTCATGCCCTTCGGCACTGCCCGCCTCTTGGAGCCCCGAGGCAGGCTTGGGATGTGGAGAGGGACGTCGATCGCTTCAGGGAAGTCGTGCCCGACGCGCTCGAGCGCGAAGTCGGACTCATCCGCGGCGCGATCGCCCTGGTCGCGGCGGGTGGCTCGCCGCGAGTCGTCGTTGCCGGGCTTCACCTCGGCGACGCCCTCCTGCCGTCGGCCCGGCGGATGGCCCTCGAGGCGGGAGTGCGGATCGTGCCGCTCTGGGCGGCCGACGAGTCGGGCCTCGACATCGCGGTCGAGCCGCTGCCCGCATGAGCGCCTACCGCGGTCCCGTGCTCCTGGTCGAGGACGACGAGAGCCTCGCCCGGATCATCGCGCGCCACCTGCGCGGTCAAGGCTTCGAGGTCGCGGAGGCCACATCCGCCGAGGACGCCGCTGAGCGCCTCGGGGAGGGCCTCCGGCCGGCCGTTGTGCTCCTCGATCTCAACCTGCCCGGCGACACGGGCTGGGACCTGCTCCGCGGCCCGGCCATGGCCCTGGCCGGCTCACCGCCGGTCGTCATCACCAGTGCCACGGCGGTGAGCCCAAAGCGCCTGGCGGAGTTCAAATGCGCCGGCTTCCTGCCCAAGCCCTTCCCGCTCGAGACACTCGTTTCGACCATCCAGCGGCTTCTCGAACCGACAGAGGGAGTCTCCAGCCAGCCATGACGGACGTGCAGATCATCCTCATCCTCGTCGCCTCGATCGTCGTATCGGCCGGGTACGTCGCCCTCGTCGAGCGGGTCCGCTGATGAACTGGCTCGAAGCGCTCGCCGGCGTTGCCGCCGCGATGACGTTCCTCTACCTCATCTGGGCGCTGCTCCGCCCCGAGGACTTCTAGACCATGGCCATCAATGACTTCCTGACGCTCGCGACCCTCGGGCTCGCCCTGCTCGTCGCGACGCCGTTCCTCGGCCGCTACATCCACCGCGTGATGGAGGGTGAGCGGACGCTGCTGAGCCCGATCCTGCGACCCGTCGAGCGGGCCGTCTACCGCGTCGCCGGCATCGACGAGACCGCGGAGATGACCTGGAAGGGCTACACGGTCGCGGTCCTGGCGATGGCCTTCGTAGCGATCGGGTTGGGTTACGTCGTGCTCCGATTGCAGGATGTCCTGCCGCTCAACCAGGGCGGCATCCCGGCGATGTCGCCCGACCTCGCCTTCAATACCTCGGTCAGCTTCGAGACGAACACGAACTGGCAGAACTACTCGGGCGAGACGGGCGCGACGTACCTGACGCAGTCGGCGATGCTCGCCGTCCGCAACTTCACGTCCGCGGCCACCGGCCTGGCCGTGGCGATCGCGCTCGTCCGGGGCCTGACTCGCCGAAGCGCGACGACGCTGGGGAACTACTGGGTCGACCTGACCCGGACCGTCCTGTACCTCCTCCTCCCGATCTCGATCGTCGGGGCGCTCGTCTTCGTCTGGCAGGGCATGCCCCAGACCTGGAACCCGTCGGCGGTCGTGACGACCCTCGAGGGCGGCCAGCAGACGATCGCCATGGGCCCGATCGCCTCCCAGGAGTGGATCAAGGAGATGGGCAACAACGGCGGCGGCTTCCTCAACGCCAACGCGGCCCATCCGTTCGAGAACCCGACCGGGCTCACGAACTGGCTCGAAATGTTCGCGATCCTGCTGTTCCCGTTCGGCCTGACCTACGCGTTCGGCCGGTACGCCGGCAGCCAGCGCCAGGGCTGGACGATCGCCGCGGCGATGGCCCTGATCCTCGCCGTGGGCGCGGTCGGGGCGATGCACGTCGAATACGAGGGCAACCCGAGCTTCCCGGCTGCCGTCGCCCAGGAGGGCGTCGGCAACATGGAGGGCAAGGAGGTGCGCTTCGGCGCTGCCCTCGGCGGGCTGTACATGGCCGTGACGACCGGCACCAGCACCGGCTCCGTCAACTCGTGGCACGACAGCGCCCAGCCGATCGCCGGCCTCGTCCCGCTCTTCAACATGGAGCTCGGCGAGATCACACCGGGTGGGATCGGGGCCGGGCTGTACGGGATGCTCATCATCGGCTGCATTCTCGCCGTGTTCATCGCCGGTCTCATGGTCGGGCGGACGCCCGAGTACCTCGGCAAGAAGGTCGAGGCGTTCGAGGTCAAGATGGCGATGCTCACGGCCCTCGTCCTGGGGGCCAGCATCCTCGGCTTCACGGGCCTCGCCGCGGTCCTGCCCGAGGGCCAGGCCGGCCCGCTCAACATCGGGCCGCACGGCTTCAGCGAGATCCTGTACGCGTACTCGAGCCAGACCGGCAACAACGGCTCGGCCTTCGCCGGCCTGACCGGGAACACGCCCTTCTACAACGTGACTGGCGGTATCGCCATGCTCATCGGGCGATACGGGATGATCGTGCCGATCCTCGCCCTCGCCGGCTCGATGGCCGCGAAGCGGCGGGTCGCCCCGTCGCTCGGGACCTTCCCGACGACCGGTCCCCTGTGGACCGTCCTGCTGATCGGCGTCGTGATCATCGTCGGTGCCCTGACGTTCTTCCCGGCCCTGTCACTCGGGCCGATCGTCGAGCAGCTCCTCCAGAACGCCGGAAAGGTCCTGTCATGAGCCTCGCGCGCACGCTCTTCTCGGTCGACCTCGGCCGGGGCACCCGGCGCTTCCAGCGCTATGTGACCCTCGGCGGCAGCAAGCCGTCGGGCGGCGAGCCGCCGCGGCCGCGGGGGATCCTCGACCCGGAGCTCCTCCGGGCCGCCATCCCGCATGCCTTCCGGAAGCTCGATCCGCGGCTCCTCATCAAGAACCCGGTCATGTTCGTCGTCGAGATCACGGCCGTCCTCGTGACCCTCATCTGGCTCGGCAACATCACCGGCATCCAGGCCGTGCCCGGCGAGTCCGCGAGCGGGTTCCAGCTCCAGGTCGCGATCTGGCTGTGGTTCACGGTCCTGTTCGCGACCTATGCCGAGGCCGTGGCCGAGGCCCGCGGCAGGGCCCAGGCGGCGACGCTCCGCAGGACCCGATCCGAGACGTCGGCCCGCCGGCGTCTGGCCGACGGCACGCTCGAGACCGTCGGCTCGGCGGCGCTCCGCAAGGGCGACATCATCGTCATCGAGGCCGGTGAGACGATCGCCGGCGACGGCGACGTCATCGAGGGCATCGGCTTCGTCAACGAGGCCGCGATCACCGGCGAATCGGCGCCGGTCCTCAAGGAGCCCGGGACCGACATCCGAAGCTCGGTCACCGGCGGCACGACCCTCGTCAGCGATCGCCTCGTCATCCGCATTACCACAGACCCGGGCGAGACCTTCCTCGACCGGATGATCGCCCTCGTCGAGGGCGCGAAGCGCCAGCGGACGCCGAACGAAATCGCCCTGGCCATCCTGCTCGCCGGCCTCACGATCGTCTTCCTGATGGCCACGGTGACGATCCGGCCTTTCGGCATCTTCGCCGGCACGACCGTCGAGACGGTCGCGCTTGTGGCTCTCCTCGTCTGCCTCATCCCGACGACGATCGGCGGCCTGCTGTCGGCGATCGGGATCGCCGGCATGGACCGCGTCGCCCGCTTCAACGTCCTGGCGATGAGCGGCCGCGCCGTCGAGGCCTCCGGTGACGTCGACGTCATCCTCCTCGACAAGACCGGCACGATCACCTACGGCAACCGCCTGGCGGCTTCGATCACGCCCGCGCCGGGCGTCGCTGAGGCCGACGCGGTGACGGCCGCGCTCGTCAGCTCGATCCGGGACGAGACCCCCGAGGGCCGCTCGATCGTCAGCCTGGCCCGCGAGCGGCTGGCGAGCCTCCGCCGGCCCGGCGGCACGGACGACCAGGCCGGCTACGACCGGCTGGCCGGAACGATCGGTGAAGACATCCCGTTTCGGGCCGAGACCCGGACGAGCGGCATCGTGGCGGTCGACGGTCGAACCGTCCTGAAGGGCGCGATCGATGCGATCGGCGCCGGGCTCGACGGGAAGATGCCGGCCGAGCTGCTGGCCGAGGCCGATCGGATCGCCGATGCCGGGGCCACGCCGCTCGCGATCCGCGACGACGGCCGCGTCCTCGGGCTCATCGAGCTCAAGGACACCGTCAAGGAGGGTCTCGTCGAGCGCTTCGCCGAGTTCCGGAAGATGGGCATCCGGACGGTCATGATCACCGGCGACAACCCCCGGACGGCGGCGACGATCGCCCGCGAGGCCGGCGTCGACGACTTCATCGCCCAGGCCACGCCCGAGGCCAAGATCGCCTTCATCCGCGGCGAGCAGGCCGATGGCCACCTCGTGGCGATGACCGGCGACGGAACGAACGATGCCCCTGCGCTGGCCCAGTCGGACGTCGGGCTGGCGATGAACAGCGGCACGTCGGCGGCCAAGGAGGCGGCCAACATGGTCGACCTCGACTCCGACCCGACGAAGCTGCTCGAGGTCATCGCGATCGGCAAGCAGCTCCTGATCACGCGTGGCTCGATCACGACCTTCTCGATCGCCAACGACGTCGCCAAGTACTTCGCGATCGTCCCGGCCATGTTCGTGAGCGTCTACCCGGAGCTCAACGCCCTCAACGTCATGGGCCTGGCGACGCCGCAGAGCGCAATCCTGTCCGCGGTCATCTTCAATGCCTTGATCATCATCGCCCTCATCCCGCTGGCCATCCGGGGCGTGGCCTTCCGGGCCGCCCCGGCCAGCGAGCTGCTCCAGCGCAACCTCCTCATCTACGGCCTCGGCGGGATCATCGCCCCGTTCCTCGGGATCAAGGTGATCGATCTCGTCGTCAGAGCCCTCAACCTCGCCTAGGGACATCGAACCGATGACGCACTTCTTCCGCCGGGTCCTGTGGCCCGCCTTTGCCCTCCTCGTCGCGATGACGCTCATTACCGGGGCTGCCTATCCAGCCCTCGTGACGGCGATCGCCCAGGTTGCCTTCCCGAGCCAGGCCAACGGCTCCCTGATCGCGACGGCCGACGGCCGGACGATCGGCTCGAGCCTCATCGGTCAGTGCTTCCAGCAGCCGCAGTACTTCTGGGGCCGGCCGTCTGCCGCCGGCGCGACCGACGAGAACCCCTGCGGGTATGACGCCAGCGCGTCCGCCGGCTCGAATCTCGGAGCGATCGACCAGCGGCTCCTCGATCGTGTTGCGGCCGAGATCGACCGGTTGCGCGCGGCGAACGGCGACGGACCCGTTCCGGTCGACCTCGTGACGACCTCCGCCTCGGGCTTCGATCCGCACATCAGTCCGGCCGCGGCCGAGTACCAGGTCGCCCGGGTCGCGGTGGCCCGCGGCATGGGCGAGGATGACGTCCGCGCGCTCGTCGGGCGGCACACGGAAGGGCCGATGCTCGGCTTCCTCGGCCAGGCCCGGGTGAACGTGCTGGAGCTGAACCTCGACCTCGACGGCCTCCTCGAGTGACGAAGGCCGGGACGTCCGATCCCGACCGCGACGCCCTCGACGTCCGTCCGACGGCGGACGAGATGCTGGCCCGCATCCGGGCCGAGGACGGGTCCACGGGAGCTGCCCGCGGCCGGCTCCGCATCTACGTCGGCATGGCGCCCGGAGTCGGCAAGACCTACAAGATGCTCGAGGAGGGCCACCGCCGCGTCGCCCGCGGGACCGACCTCGTCGTCGGGTTCGTCGAGACCCATGGCCGGAGCGTCGTTTCCTCGCTTCTCGAAGGCCTCGAGGTCGTGCCACGGCGGAGAGTCGAGTACCGCGGGGTGGTCGTCGAGGAGATGGACACCGACGCCATCATCGCCCGGCATCCGACCGTCGCCCTCATCGACGAGTTGGCCCACACGAACGCCCCGGGCTCGCCGCGAGCCAAGCGCTGGGAGGACGTGCAATTCGTCCGTGACGCGGGGATCCACGTCGTCAGCACGATGAACGTTCAACATCTCGAGTCGGTGGCCGATGCCGTGGCCACGATCACCGGCGCTCCGGTGAACGAGCGCCTGCCAGACGAGGTTCTGCTCGGCGCCGACGAGATCGAGCTTGTCGACATGAGTCCGCACGCACTCCGCCAACGGATGAAGCACGGCAACATCTACCCGCCGGAGCGGGCGCAAGTTGCGCTCGCGAAGTTCTTCACCGAGCCCAACCTCACCGCCCTGCGCGAGCTGGCCCTGCGCATGGTCGCCCGGCGTGTCGAGGGTCAGCTCGAGGACACGATCGCCGGCGAGCGGCTGCCGCTGGTCACCGAGCGAGTGCTCGTCCTGGTCGACGGCAGCCCGGCGTCGCTGCGGGCGGTGCGCCGCGCCGCCACCTTGGCGGGCGCGCTCCACGCGGCCCTGGTCGCCGTCGTGGTCGAGACGCCCGAGGCGGAGCGCCAGACCTTCGATCGCAGCCGCGACCTCCAGGAGGCGATCGACGACGCGGTCGATCTCGGCGCGGACGTCATGCGCGTCGAGGCGAAGGACGTCCTGTCCGGCTTGGAAGAAGCGGTCCACCGGCGGGGGGCGAATCACCTCGTGCTGCCACATCGGGAGACGTCAGGTCTCCGGCGGGTGCTCGAGCGACCGCTCCTCGACCGGCTCGTCGAGCGGCTACCGGACGTCGAGGTCCACGTCGTGGGAGCCAGGGCTTCAGGCTGATCGCGAGCCGCCAGGGCCCGCGAGCGTCGTCAGCGGTGCTGGTCGACGAGGATCGGATTGCCGTCCGGGTCGCTGATCAGGAAGCTGGCGGGCCCGGTCGTCGACTCGTCGGCCTGCTGGTCGAACGGCACGCCGGACTCGCGCAGCTGACCCTGGAGCCGGCGAATGTCGGTGAACGGATCGACCGGTTGAGCGGCCTGGTCCCAGCCCGGGTTGAAGGTCAGGATGTTGCGCTCGAACATCCCCTGGAAGAGGCCGATGACGGCATTGCCGTTCTTCATGATGAGCCAGCCCTGCGCCGCGTCACCGTGGAAGGCGCCGAACCCGAGCTTCTCGTAGAACGCCTTCGAGGTGGCAAGGTCCTTGACCGCAAGGCTCACCGAGAACGCGCCGAGATCCATCGCCCCTTCCTCCGCCACTCGCTGGAAAGGATAGCCCTCGGTTCGCGAGGCTTGCCGCTGGCCAACAGACCAGCCGGCCCGCGAATTCACGCGAGATGGCACTGGTGCCCGATGCCCGTGCAAGGCAGCGTTGAGCGCGGACGAGGAGGTGGCAAGAGTGAACCTTGCGCGACTCGTCGGGAGCGGCGACAGGATCGGCCTGTTCACGTTGCCCTTCGTCGTTGGCGGCGTGATCCTGAACGTCGCAAATCCGGCGGTCTTCTCGGTCGGTGGTCCGCCGACCTGGCTGCGCCTGCTCTCGATCGCGGTGGTGGTCCCCGGCCTCGCCATCTGGCTCTGGTCGGTCGCGCTGATCCTCAGGAACGTGCCGCGAGGGCGTCTGATCACCAGGGGACCGTACGCCTGGGTGAAGCATCCCCTGTACCTGTCCGTCGCGCTGCTCGTGCTCCCGTGGGCCGGGTTCCTTCTCGATACCTGGCTCGGTGCCGTGATCGGTGCAGTGCTGTACGTCGCGTCGCGGATGTTTGCGCCGGCCGAGGAAGCCGAGCTGTCAGCAACGTTCGGCGAGACATGGCGGGCCTACAACGGCCGCGTGAGGCTCGGCTGGCTGTAGCTAGTCTGCGTGGATGGCGTCGAGCGTGATCCTCCGGGCGTGGATGCGGACGATCACGCGGGTCTCGCGAGCCCGCTGGTCGAGCGGATAGATGTGGCCGTAGTAGCAGGGATGGCGCGTGTACCGGCGGGTCAGCGCGTCGAGGTGTTCGTGTGCGTCGTCCTCGACCAGCTCGGCATCGCCGCGGATCTGGATGAAGCGCGCGGTGTTGTCGGGGTCGACGACGAGCAGGCTCACCCTCCGGTTTGCGAGGAGGTTGCGGCCCTTCTGGCGCTCGAGGGTGGTGTTGATTCGGGCGCATTCGCCGTCGTGGTCGACCCAGACGAGGCTCGACTGGGGTTGGCCGTCGTGGCCCATCGTCGTGAACACCCCACAGATCGGCCGGCTGAGCAGGTCGAGATGCGAACCCGGCAACGCCACCACCCCCGCGCCCGGTCGAACCAAAGCGGTCATCGCCCGTCGCCCGGGCCCGTCGCATCGAGGGCGACGACGTGGGTGGGCCGGATTCGACACAGGACCGGGATCTCGGTCTCGGCGAAGCGCGCGGGAATGGCATCGCCGAAATAGCGGATCGCCCGCCCGGCGTATTTCGAGGCGAGCTCGTCGAGGTGCAAGCTGGCGCCCTCCTCGGTCATCTCGACGACGGTGCCGCGGATCTCCAGAGAGCGCAGCGTCTGTCGCGGGTCGTAGCAGAGGAGCGTGACCCGCGGGTTGCGGCGCATGTTCCGCTCCTTCGCGAAGCCGCGCATCGTGTTCACCCGGACGTACTCGCCGTCGAAGTCGCACCAGACGGCCGATGTCTGCGGGTAGCCCTCGCGCGTCACGGTCGTCAGTGCGGCGACCGGTGGGCACTCGGCGAGGTCGCGATGGGATGCCGGGATCTCCCGGCAGAAGCGATCGGTGACCACCCCTCGCGCCGGCATCGTCAGGCGGCGGCTTCGCGCGCGGGGACCGCCCGCTCGATGTGGTCGAGACGGGGCCCGCCGTGCATGAGCAACAACGGGTCGCCGTGCCCCGCCACGTCGACATGGAGAGACGCGCCGCGGATCGTCATCGTCGTCATGCCGGATTCCTTCCAGCATCCATGAGGCGCCCGGCCGATGATGGATCACAAGTGCCATTGGGCCCGTTTGGCGCACGCCCGAGGAAGCCGGACCGGCCTCAGGCACTCGGGCCTGGAACACCACGACTCCGCCACTCGCGCCAACCAGCCATTGCGCCCGTTTCCGCGGGCGACGGTCCGCCACCTGGCCGCAGACTTGACAACCGTCTCATACAACCGTATGGTTGTATGAATGCAGGCCACCCTCGACTTCGACCGCGTATTCGGCGCCCTGGCGGACGCCACCCGGCGCGACATCGTTCGCCGCGCGATCGCGGGCGGGGAGGGGGTCGCCGAGCTGGCCGGCCACTATCCGATGAGCTTCGCCGCCGTGCAGAAGCACGTCGCGATCCTCGAGCGGGCCGGCCTCGTCACCAAGGTGCGTGTCGGGCGCCGAAAGGTCGTCCGGACGAACGTCGAGCAGCTCCGCCGGGCGCGCGGCCTGCTCGATCGATACGAGGACCTGTGGCGCGGGCGACTCGACCGCATGAGCGCTCTCGTCACCGATCGCTAGCTCGACAGGAGGAGACCCATGGCAGTCACCGACGTCCGCAAGGACCCGAAGAACCTGACGATGACCCTCGACGCCGAGTTCGATGCCTCACCGGACCGCGTCTGGCAGCTGTGGGCCGATCCCCGGCAGCTCGAGCGCTGGTGGGGCCCACCGACCTACCCGGCAACGGTCACGTCCCACGACCTTCGACGCGGCGGGCGAGTCGAGTACCACATGACGGGACCCGAGGGCGACCAGCCGCGCGGCTACTGGGAGATCGTCCGGGCCGAGCCGCCGCACCGGCTCGAGTTCGAGGACGGTTTCGCCGACGCCGACGGCAAGCCGAACTCCGACATGCCGCTCAACCGCGTCGGCGTCACGATCACCGAGGTCGGCCGGGGCCGGACCCGCATGTCGATCGTCAGCACGTTCCCCGACCTCGCCGCCATGGAGCAGCTCCTCGCGATGGGCATGGAGCAGGGGCTCATCGAGGCGGTCGGCCAGATCGACGCGATCCTCGCCGAGGATGCCGTTCCGCAGCGTTGAGCGATGATTCGACGACCAACGGAGGAGCCACGATGACGACGACCACGACCCAGACGACCACCCGCACGATCGACGTCCCGGGCGCGACGCTGACGTACGACGTCCGGCGAAACGAGCGCAGTCCGGAGCCGCCGCTGATGCTCATCGGCGCGCCGATGGCGGCGGCAGGTTTCGCGACGCTCGCGAGCTACTTCGGCGATCGCACGCTCGTGACGTACGACCCGCGCGGCAGCGAGCGCAGCGTTCTCACCGATCCGGCGTCCCGTGTCGACCCGGACGTCCACGCCGACGACATCCACGCGGTGATCCAGGCGGTGGGAGGACCGGTCGACCTCTTCGCCAGCAGCGGGGGCGCCATCAACGCGCTCGCCCTCGTCGCGAAGTATCCGCAGGACGTCCGGACGGTCGTCGCCCACGAGCCGCCGCTTGCCTCGGCCGTGCCCGATCGCGAGCATGCGCTGGCAGCGTGCCGCGCGATCCATGAGACGTACCAACGCAAGGGCGCGGCGTTCGCGATGAGCCACTTCATGGCGGTCGTGAGCCATCAGGGGCCATTCACGGCAGAGGTGGCTGCGCAGCCGGCTCCCGACCCCGCGATGTTCGGCATGCCGGCCGAGGACGACGGCGACCGCAGCGACGTGATGCTCGGCAAGACGATCCTGACGATCCCGTCGTACGAGCCGGACTGGAACGCCATCCGGAAGGCGAATGCACGGGTCGTCCTCGCCGCGGGCGAGGAATCGGAAGGCGTCCTGGCGTATCGCGGCGCAGTGGCCGCCGCCGAGCGCCTCGGGACGCAGCCGGCCATCTTCCCGAGCCATCACGGTGGCTTCCTCGGCGGGGAGTACGGGCAGAGCGGGCAGCCTGACGCCTTTGCGGCGAAGCTGCGCGAGGTCCTCGGCTAGACGAGGAGCGGCTCGACTGCAGACGCTCACCGACCGACGAGGCCCTACCATCCGGGGGTGATCGGTCGCCGGGTCGCGGTCTGGGCGGTCGTCGGCCTGACCCTGCTGCTCCACGGTGGTGGGGTGGTCCTCGGCACGTCGGCGCGAGCGGGGCTGCAGCCGCTCGTGTTCCACAACCCGGTCGCGTACCTGGGCGGGGCGCTCATCGGCGTCGCCTACGCGACGGTGTTCGCGATCCTCGCGGTCCGCCGCCCGCAGAACCGCGTCGGCTGGGTGTTCGGCGGAGTCGCCGTCATCAGCGGTGTGTCGAACTTCGCGTGGGCGTACGTCACGAACGCGACCGAGACGGCGCCGGCACGACTTCCCGCGCCCGAGATCGCGGCCTGGATCGACAGCGTCGCGACGCCCGTCTGGGGCTTCCTGCTCATGACGCTGCTGCTCGTGTTCCCGACCGGCCGCACGATCTCCCGGGGCTGGGACGCGTGGGTTCGGCTGGGAGCCCTGTCGATGGCCGTCGGGATCCTCGGGATCGGCCTCGGGTCTGGGCTTTTGCCGCGGATGGCGGTCGCAAATCCGATGGCGCTGCCGGGCGCCGCCGGCGACGCGATGGCGGTGCTCGGCGGTCTCGCGACGGCCGTGCTCGCGGCACTCGTCGCCGTCGGCGTGTGGTCGCTCCTCGAGCGCTACCGGCGAGCCGACGAAACCGGCCGGCTCCAGCTGAAGTGGTTCGCCTCGGCGGCGGTCGCCTTCGGGGTCGTCGGCATGCTGTTCCTCGCCGTCCAGGAGACGGCGTTCCGGGCGGGCTCGTCGACCGGTGACGTCGTGTGGCTGGCTTTCTGCGCCGCCGCGACCCTCATCCCGGTCGCGGCGCTCATCGCCATCACCCGCCACGACCTCTACCAGATCGACACGATCATCGGCCGGGCGTTCGTCTACGCCGGCCTCACGGCGGTCCTCGCCGGACTGTACGCGGCGAGCATCCGCCTCTTCACCTGGCTGTTCGTCGAGCTCACCGGTGAGTCGTCCGATGCGGCACTCGTCCTCACGACGCTCGTGCTGGCGACGACGTTCACGCCGATCAAGGGCCGCCTCGAGAAGGTCGCCGTGTCGCGCTGGGGCGACGAAGACGAGAAGGCCGCCTCGACCGTCCAGCTGAACGACGACCAGATCCGGGCGCTCGCCGATCGCGTCGCGAGCCTCCTGCGGGCCCAGCTCGAGTCGGAGTCCCGCGGCCGGCGCCGCCGACCGGTAGGGGCGGGCGGGTCCGCGGGCCCCGCATCGGCGTCGGGTCCCGCATCGGCATCCGGCCCGGCATCGGCGTCGCCGTCGGATTCGGCCGGTCATGGCTGACGGCCGGGTTACGGCCTTCGACGCAGCCGTCATGGTCGAGGCGCACGATCGATCGACCTGGCGCCGCTGGCTGGAGGCCAACCACTCCACCTCGAGCGGCGGGTGGCTCGTCACGTGGCGCTCGTCGTCCGGCCGCCGGGGCCTCGACTACGAGGCCGCCGTCGAGGAGGCGCTGTGCTTCGGCTGGGTCGACGGCCAGGCGGGAACCGTCGACGACTCGCGATCGAAGCTCTACTTCGCGCCGCGTCGGCCGGGGAGCCCGTGGGCGCGGTCCAACAAGGAGCGCGTCGAGCGCCTCGAGCGGGACGGGCTGATGATGTCCGCCGGCCGCGCGGTCATCGAACGGGCGAAGGCCGACGGCAGCTGGTCGATCCTCGACGCCGCCGACCGGCTCGAGGTGCCGCCCGATCTCGCCGCGGCCCTGGACGCCCGACCGCCCGCGCGGCGGCACTGGGACGGGTTCCCGCCCGGCGCCCGAAAGGCGCTGTTGTCATGGATCGCCCTCGCCAAGCGGGGCGACACCCGCGCAAGCCGCATCGACAGGACCGCCGCGGCCGCGCAGCGGAACGAGCGGGCGAACGAGCAGCGGCGCGAGCGATGACGCGGATGCTGCTCTGGGAGATCGATGCGACCGCCGGTGCTGACAGCGCGTGGGTCTCGGTCGAGGGCGACGCGCTCACGGCCGAGGGCCGGATCGCCGCGTTGCTGCCCCACCCGTTCTGGCTGACGTACCGGCTCGAGACCGCCGCGCGCTTCGTGACCGTGGCGATGGACGTCGAGGCGCGCTGGGGAGACGGATCCACGTCACTGGTCCTGCGCAACGAGGCCGGGCGATGGACCGCGAATGGCACGGAGCGAGCCGACCTCGCGGGCGCGGAGGACGTCGACCTCGCCGCCTGCCCGCTGACGAATGTCATGCCGATCCGGCGCTACGGGCTCCATCGCGAGCCGGGCGCGCACGAGTTCCTCATGGCTTTCATCGAGGTGCCGGCGCTCCGGGTCGTCCCGAACCGGCAGCGCTACTCACACGTGAGGGACCTGCCGGACGGCGGCGCGGTTGTTCGCTACGAGTCCGGCTCGTTCCGAAGCGACCTGACCGTCGACGAGGAGGGCTTCGTCGAGGACTACCCGCAGCTGGGGCGGAGGGTCACGCCACGCCAGGCAGTCGACGGCATCCGCGCCGCCGGCCCGGGCTCGAGCCGCCCGGGCTGACCCGGGCGGGCGTCGATCCTGCGGTTGAAGGCCGAGGTCAGGCCGGCGGGATGTTCTGGTTGTGCCGGAAGAAGTTGTCTGGGTCGTACGCCGCCTTGACCCGCGCCAGCCGCTTCCGCGTCGCCTCGGGGTAGGCGCGCCGAACGCTCTCCGGGCTGTCGTCGAACAGGAAGTTCACGTAGGCCCCGGGCACGCCCTGGTCGATGGCCCGCGACAGGTCCTCGACCCAGGCCTTGCGTCGCGGCTTGTCCGCCCCGCCCTCGTAGAACGAGACGATGACCGCGAGGATCGGCGCCGAGCGATGGGCGAACGCGGTGGCGTCGGCGGGGACACGCGCCATCGCGCCGCCGAGCGCGCGGAGCTGCACCGCGCGCATCGGCGCGTCGGAAGCCTCGAGCCGCTCGAGCATCGTGGCCGCGGTCGCGCGATCGACGTGGTCGAGGAACATCGTCCGCCCCGTCGCGGTCGGCCGGTAGTCGGCGTCCTCGGGCTCGCCGGCGTACATCTCGGGGTACTTGATCGGAGCGACGAGATCCGCGAGCGGCGTGGCGAGCGCGCGGAATGGCGCCAGTGCGCGCTGTCCGGACTCGGCGTCACCGGCGTAGCACATGAACGCGAGATTCACGAGCTTGCCGTGGTGCTCCTCGGGCACGAACGGCATCGGTGGGCAGTTCATGACGTTCGCGATCGTCGACAGCTCCTCGGGGGCCGCCGCGGCCGCGGCCATGAAGCCCGCGACGGTATCCGCGGTCGCCGGCAGGACGAGGATGCCGCCGACGACGCCGGCGAGCGGTTGCAGCCGGTACTTGAACCGCGTGACGACGCCGACGTTGCCGCTGCCGCCGCGGATCGCCCAGAAGAGCTCGGGGTGGTGGTCGGCGTCGATGCGGAGCGATTGCCCATCGGCCGTCACGACGTCGGCGGCGAGCACGGAATCGATCGTCATCCCGTGCTTGCGGACGAGAAACCCGATTCCGCCGCCGGTCGTGATCCCGCCGATCCCGACGGAGCCCGTGTCGCCGAAACCGACGGCCAGTCCGTGCTCCGCAGCGGCGCTCGTGACCTCGACGGCGGTGAGACCGGTCTCGGCCCAGGCGGTCCTGTCGACGGCGTCGATCTCGAGGCCCTTGAGCCCGCGCAGGTCGAGGACGATGCCGCCGTCCGTCGTGCTGTGGCCGGCGCCCGAGTGGCCGCCGCTGCGGACGGCGAGCTGCGCGCCCGTGGCGCGCGCGACGGAGACGACGCGGGCGACGTCGTCCGGGCTCTCGACCAGGGCGATGGCGGCGGGCCGGTCATCCCGGCTGGCGTCGGCGACACGCCGAAGGGCGTCGTAGTCGGCGTCATCCGGCGTCGCGACGCGACCGCTCAAGCCGGCCGCGCGAAGGCGGCCTGCGAGATCCGTCGCGTCGATCGTGGTCGTGCGCATCGAAACCCCTTGACGTCGGGTGTGCGGTCCGTGGATCGACCGATCGTACCCCGGATCGTTGTTACGTCGGTGTCACGCGTCCCAGCGGCGATCCTCGCGTGTTCGTGAGCCCGCGGATCGCAATGATCCGCAAGCAGCCGTCGCCCTGCGAGGTTTGAGGCTGCGACGCGAATGTCGTTCGCGAGACGGGCGTCCGTGGCCCCGCGACGAGGAGGAGTATCGAATGCGACGTTTGGTCGCCCTGTCCGCCGCGGTCGTCCTGGCGATCGCGGCCTGCACCGGCAACCAGGGAGCCTCACAGTCACCGACGAGTCCGGGCGGCAGCCCCGGCAGCAGCGCCGGCGGCAGCCCATCCGGCGGCGGGTTCGATCCGAATTCCGTCAGCGGCACGGTCGTCTTCTCCGGCTGGCAGGCCTCGCCCGAGGAGGGCGCGATCCTCCAGCAGCTGTTCAAGGACTTCGAGGCGAAGTACCCGAACATCAAGGTCGACTACCAGCCTGTCGCCGGCGACTATCCCGCCGCGATGACCGCGAAGTTCAGCTCCGGCGAGCCGCCGGACCTGTTCTACGTCGACTCGAGCGTGGCGCCCGAGTGGATCGACGAAGGCGTCCTCGAGGACCTCGAGCCGCTCGCGCAGCAGCGCGGGTTCGACACGAGTGCGTTCTTCGAGGGCTACCTCGACGCGTTCCGCGGCCCGGAGGGTGGCATCTTCGGCTTCCCGAAGGACGGCAACACCCTGGGGATGGCCTACAACACCGAGATGTTGACCGCGGCGGGCATCGAGCCGCCGAAGAACTGGGAAGAGCTCATGGCCGCCGCCGAGGCGCTCACGACGGGCGACCAGAAGGCGTTCTGCCTGAACAGCAGCCTCGACCGCACGCTCGCCTTCATCTACCAGAACGGCGGATCGCTCTTCAACGACGACAAGACCCAGGCAACCTTCGACAGCGCCGAGACGCGCGAAGCGCTGACGACGTACCTCGGCTGGTTCGCCAGCGGCCAGGGCGACACCGGCGCCAACCTCGTTGGCGACTGGTGCGGCAAGGCGCTCGGCGAGAAGAAGGTCGCCATCATCTTCGAGGGCGGCTGGCTCGACCCGTACATGAAGCAGAACTACGCCGACGTGAAGTACGCCTGGGCGCCGATGCCGGAAGGCAACGAGAAGGCGACCCTTGCCTTCACGGTCAGCTACTCGATCGGCGTCGACTCGGCCAACAAGGACGCCGCCTGGGTCCTGCTGACCTACCTGACCGGCCCCGAAGGCATGAAGACCTGGACCGAGGGTGGCGTCGCCAACCCGTCCCGGACGGACGTCCCGGCCGCCGCCGGCAAGGAGGTCCTGGTCGAGAGCGCCGAGTTCGCCCGCCCATGGAGCTTCATCCCGGGGTTCTCGAGTGTGAACGACGCGTTCAACAACGCGATGACGGCGCAGATCGAGGCGAAGAGCACCGATCCGGCGCCCGTCGTCGACGCCACGCAATCGGCGGCCGAGGCGGCTCTCGGCCAATAGGCGCTTGACCGATCCGGGGTCGCACGGGCGGCCCCGGATCGTCCTTCGAGGAGGGCCACGCATGGCCGTCAGCGGCGCCGCGCGGGAGCCGTCGGCGGGACCGATGAGCGAGCGGCGAGCGGAGATGCTCGCCGGCTTCGCGCTCATCGCGCTGCCGATGTTCCTGTTCCTGACGCTGAAGATCGGGGCCATCCTCTACGCGGTCTTCATCAGCTTCTTCCGCTGGGGCTTGCGCGGCCCGCGCAACGTCGAGGGCTTCGACAACTACCAGCGCCTGATCACCGATCCGGTCTTCCACAAGGCGATCGCCAACACCGTCTACTACGCCGCCGTGTGGGTGCCATTGACGATGGCCCTGGGGCTCTTCCTCGCCGTCATCGTCAACCAGAAGATCCGCGGCCAGACGTTCTTCCGGGCCGCGTTCTACTTCCCGGCGATCGCCAGCTCGGCAGCGATCACGGTCCTCTGGATCTTCCTGTTCCAGCCGTCCGGGCTGTTCAACGACGTGCGCGCGGCGCTGGGCCTGAACCCGCTGTTCGAGGTGTTCGGCATCGGCCCGAACCACAACTGGATCG
Organism: Candidatus Limnocylindrales bacterium; assembly: GCA_036556145.1. Lineage (GTDB taxonomy): Bacteria > Chloroflexota > Limnocylindria > Limnocylindrales > CSP1-4 > JACDAV01. Next base: position 21,009 of record DATBKB010000127.1, read on the forward strand.
GCACGAGCAACACGGCGCTCAACACGATCATCGCGCTGAACGTCTGGACGACCTCCGGGACGTTCATGCTGTTCTACCTCGCCTATCTTCAGACGATCAGCAAGGACGTCTACGAGGCGGCCGCGATCGACGGCGCCGGGCCGTGGCAGACGTTCTGGAAGGTGACGTTCCCGCTCCTGCGGCCGGGCCACTTCTTCGTGGCCACCGTGGCGGCGATCGGGGCGTTCCAGGTGTTCGACCAGGCGTACATCGGCGGTGGCGTCGATGGCACCCCGAACAACGCGCTCACCACGATCGTCCTCTACCTCTTCCGCAAGGCGATCGCCGACTTCGAGTTCGGCTACGCCGCGGCGGTGGGCGTCGTCCTCTTCATCATCATCATGGCCGTGACCCTCATCCAACGGCGGCTGTTCGGCCAGACGCCGGCCTGGAACTGACGGATGGCTGTCGCACCCACCACCACCAGGGTCGCCAGCACGAGCGTCGAGCCGGTCGGCGACCGTTCGGCGTCGCTGCGCAGGCGGATCGCGTTCGCGATCGTCATCGCCTACGCCCTGCTGATGTTCGTCCCGTTCATCTGGACGATCGTGACGTCGTTCAAGACGCAGTCGGACGCGCTTCGGCTGACGTGGATCCCGCAGCCCTTCACGCTCGAGGGCTGGCAGACCGCGTTCACCCAGCTGGACCCGACTCTGCCCCGGCTCTTCTTCAACAGCACGATCATCGCGACCAGCGTGACCCTGAGCAACGTCGCGCTCGGGAGCATGGCTGGCTATGCCTTCGCCCGGCTCCGGTTCCCCGGCCGGGAGGTCCTGTTCATCGTCGTCCTGGCGACGATGATGATTCCGGACCAGCTCCGTCTCGTGCCCGTCTACATCATCCTCAACAACGTCATCGACCTCGTGAACTCGAACCCGACCAACTACCTCTCGGTGCTCGTCGTCTCGGCGCTCCAGGCGGAGAGTGTCTTCCTGCTCCGCCAGTACTTCCTGACGATCCCGCGAGATCTCGAGGAGGCGGCAAAGATCGACGGGGCCGGCTTCTTCACGACGTTCGCCCGCGTCATCCTGCCGCTGGCCAGCCCGGCCGTCGCGGCTGTCGCGATCCTCCAGTTCCAGGGCGCCTGGAACAACTTCTTCTGGCCGCTCGTTCTGCTCCAGGAGCGGAGCCACTGGACGCTGCCGCTCGGGATCGCCCAGTTCCGCTTCCTGTACACCACGAACTGGCCGGCCGTGTCGGCGGTCGTCGTGATGGCGACGATCCCGATCCTCATCCTCTACCTGTTCTTCCAGCGCTACTTCGTCGCGGGGATCGCGGCATCGGGCGTCAAGGGGTAGGGCGATGGCCGAGGGGCTCTGGGCGTCGCTGAAGACGGCGACCGTCGACTTCTACTACCACTCGGTCCGGCTCGTCGTCGCGAACCTCGTCTGGGGCGTGGCGTTCTTCGTCGTCCTGTCGATCGCCGTGGCCGGCGCCCCGTTGGTCGCCCTGACGGTCGCCCCGCTGCTCGCCGTGCCGTGGGTGGGCGTCGTGCGGCTCGCGTCGCTCATCGCCCGCGGCGACGACGTCGTGCTCTCGGACGCCTTCGAGGCGTGGCGCCGGTACCTCTTCCCGGCGCTCGCCGGCGGTGCGGCGACGACGCTGGCGATCGCAATCCTCGCCTGGAACGTCCTGGCCGGCCTCGACCTCGGCAATGCGACCGGCTGGGCATTTTCGACGTTCGCGGCCTGGGGCCTCGTCGCGCTCGTCATCTGGTCGCTCGCCTTCTGGCCCTTGCTCGTGGATCCGCGCCGCGAGGGACGGCCGCTCGTCGAGACCGCGCGCGGGGCCGCGCTGCTGGTCCTCGCGCATCCCGCCCGCCTCGGCGCGCTTGCCGCGATCCTCGTGACCGTCGGCGTGGCCAGCGCGATCCTCGCCTCGGCGATCGCGACCTTCGCCCTGGCCTGGATTGCGCTCGTTGCGGCGCGCGTCGTCCTGCCGCTCGCCGACCGTGTCGAGATGAGCCCCGTCCCGTTGCCGCTCCCTCGTGCAACGCCCGCGCCTCGGTCGCCGGAGGCGCCGCCGGACGCCCGCTAGCCTTCCTCGGCCGGCTCGTTCCAGCGCTCGACGACCGAGGCCTCGCGCTCCCAGCCGAGGACGCAGATCGTCGCCGTCGCCAGCGCGAAGAGCCGGCCCTCGGACGCAGCCAGCCCCAGCCAGCGAGCCGTCAGCACACGCAGGATGTGGCCGTGCGCGAACAGCAGCGCATCGCCGTCGGCGGCCCGGACCCGCGCGATGACGCGGTCCACACGCGCCGCGACCTCGGCGGCCGATTCGCCGCCCGGTGGGTCGCCGGTCCAGATCGACCAGCCGGGCCGCTCCTCACGAATCTCGGGCGTCGTGCGGCCCTCGTACTCGCCGTAGTCCCATTCCTGCAGATCGGGCTCGACCTGGACGCGATCGCCGAAGCCCGCGAGGCGGGCGGTGTCGAGCGCCCGCGACATCGGGCTCGAGAGGACAAGCCGGAATCGCCGTCCGTCGAGCTTCCGGCGGAGCGCCGCGGCCTGAGCTCGCCCGCGCTCGGTCAGCGGGACGTCCGTCCGGCCGGTGTGCTGACCGGAGAGCGACCACTCGGTCTCGCCGTGGCGGACGAGCCACGCCTGGGGTCGCGTGTCGGGCTCGACCTCGATCGCCACGCGCGGAGCTTACCCGGGCTACGCTACGCGGCCGGAGGCAGACGCCACGCGGCCGGAGGCAGCCGGTGATCTCGAGGAAGCCGCCCGCGGGGGCCGACGAAGCGTTCTGGCGCGAGTTCCTCACGAACGGGCACTCGCGCGAGCGCCGGATGCGCGGCCTTCTCCGCCGGATTCCGCACGAGCCTCGGTGCAAGCTCTGCGCCGCGCCGTTCGGCGGGATCGGGGCGCCGGTGATGCGCCTCATCGGAAAACGGCCCTCGCACCAGAACCCCCGGATGTGCGCGGCGTGCTTCACGTTCCTGTCCGAGAACCACGGTGGCGCCGAGATCGAGTGCTCGCTGCTGTTCGCCGACATCCGCAGCTCGACGAGCATGGCCGAACGGATGACACCGGCCGAATTCCGTGGCGTCCTCGACCGCTTCTACGACGTCGCGGCGCAGGCCGTGTTCGACAGCGACGGCGCGATCGACAAGTTCGTCGGCGACGAAGTCGTGGCGATGTTCTATCCGATGCTCACGGGCGAGCGGCACGCGAGCCGTGCCGTCGAAGCGGCCCAGGTGTTGCTCGTGCGGACGGGCCACGGCGAGCCCGGTGGCCCGTGGGTGCCGGTCGGCGCGGGTGTGCACACCGGGCGGGCCTGGGTCGGCGCCGTCGGTGAGGGAACACACACGGAGCTGACGGTGCTGGGGGACACGGTCAACACGGCTGCCCGGCTGGCCGGTGTCGCGGCGGCCGGCGAAGTCGTCGTGACGACCGATGCTGCGCGGGCAGCCGGTCTTGATCCGGCGCTCGAGACGCGGGCGCTCGACCTCAAGGGCAAGGAGCTACCGACCGAGGTCGTGACTCTTCGCGTGTCTGCGCCCGCCACGGCGGTCGACCGGATCCGCTGACGCTGCGGCCTCAGCGCGTCACGTCGACGACGCAGAAGCGATTGCCTTCGGGGTCGGCGAGGATGACGTAGTCGGCGTCGGCCGGCCGCTTGTCCCAGTGAACCTCGGTCGCGCCGATGCCCTTGAGCCGCTCGACCTCGCCGGCCTGGTCCTCGGTGTAGAGGTCGAGGTGGAGGCGCGGCGGAATCGTCAGCGACGACCGGACGCGATCGAGCGACAGGTTCGGACCCTTGCCGTCCCGCGGCCGAAGGAGGGCGAACGTCTCGTCGTCTCCGTGCCCGCGACCGCGCGGGACGTAGTCGAGGGCCCGGCTCCAGAACGCCACCTGGCGTTCGAGGTCGTCGACGCGGATGACGACCGATCCAATCGTGACCGTCAACGGAGCGCCTCGACGAGCGCCATCAGTCGACGTATTGGAGCGGCGTCACGCCGAAGTCGTCGGGCAGCCGCACGCCGGTCGCGTGGTTCGGGCAGTAGCCCATCGGGTTCTTCGCGAGGTACTGCTGGTGGTAGTCCTCGGCGAAGTAGAACGTGTTGTCGGCCGCGTCGAGGATCTCGGTCCTGATGTCGCCGTAGCCGGCCGCCGTGAGCCGTTGCTGGTACATCGCCTTCGACGCCTCGGCCGCCGCCCGCTGCTGCGGTCCGTGGACGAAGATCGCCGAGCGGTACTGCGTCCCGACGTCGTTGCCCTGGCGCATCGCCTGCGTCGGGTCGTGGGCTTCCCAGAAGTGCCGCAGGAGCTCTGCGTACGTCACCTTCGCCGGGTCGAACACGACCCGCACGGTCTCCGCGTGGCCGGTCTTCCCGGTACAGACCTCGCGATACGTCGGGTTCGGCGTGAAGCCACCCTGGTAGCCGACGGCGGTGACCCACACGCCCGGCACGTTCCAGAAGGTCTTCTCCTCGCCCCAGAAGCAGCCGAGGGCGAACTCGGCGATCTCGTACCCGTCGGGGTAGGGGGGCGCCATCGGCCGGCCGTTGACGGCGTGGGCCGGCGGCACCGGAACGGGGTCGGGCCGACCGGGCAGGGCCTCGGCCCGCGTCGGCATCTCGGGGGAGCGCAGGAAGAACATCCTCGAGATTCTAGGCCGAAACCGGCGGACCGCCCGGCAGCGTATGGACGAACGACGGTGGCCCACGCCACCCGGTGACGCGACAGGGGAGTTGGAGGAGGATCGAGATGTCGTCACGCGCGCTCCGGGGACTTCTCCTCGTGGGCCTCGTGCTCATCACCGCATTCGCCGCATTCGGCGTCGCCGCCGGCGACGCACGGCAGTTCCGGGCACGACCCCTCATCGGCTTCGAGGAGAGCCCGCCGGTCTCGACCGTGGCCCGCGGGGCCTTCAGCGCCACGCTCTCGCGAGACGGCACGACCGTCAGCTATGAGCTCCGCTTCTCGAGCCTCGAAGGGACCGTTACGCAGTCGCACATCCACTTCGCCCAGCGCGGCGTCAGCGCCGGGATCACGGTGTGGCTGTGCGAGACGGGCACGAACCCCGCCCCGACCGCGACGACGCCCGCCTGTCCGACCGGAGCGGCCGGAGACGACACGGTGACCGGCTCGTTCACGGCGGCGGACGTCATCGGGCCCGCCGGCCAGGGCATCGCGCCGGCGGAGTTCGGCGAGCTCATCCGGGCGATGCGCGCCGGAATGACGTACGTCAACGTCCACTCGTCGAAGTTCCCCGGCGGCGAGATCCGGGCCCAGATCCGCGCCGACGACTGACCGGCGGCCCGATCAGCGGGTCGCGAGCACCGTCGCAGGCCGGCCCGTCTCCGACGGGTC